>CACXCJ010000116.1 GCA_902766175.1 uncultured Lachnospiraceae bacterium | reverse complement strand
CGCACGGGCTGCGATTCCCTCGCGATCGCGATCGGAACGAGCCACGGCGCGTACAAGTTCAAGCCGGGCACGAAGCCGCAGCTCCGCCTTGACATCCTCGAGGAAGTGAAGAAGAGACTTCCGGGCTTCCCGATCGTCCTGCACGGTTCCTCCTCTGTGCCGCAGGAATACGTGAAGATCATCAACGAGAACGGCGGCGCCCTGAAGGATGCGATCGGCGTGCCGGAGGATCAGCTCCGCGAGGCGGCCCGCAGCGCGGTCTGCAAGATCAACATCGACTCGGATCTCCGGCTTGGAATGACGGCCGGAATCAGAAAGCACTTCACGGAGCACCCGGATCACTTTGATCCGCGCCAGTACATCGGCGACGGACGCGCAAACGTCAAGGCGCTTGTCGAGCACAAGATCAAGGAAGTGCTCGGTTCCGAGGGAAAGGCCTGAAGGCAGAGAAATCCGGAGACGGAGGGGCACAGGCGAGAGCTGTCCGGGAGCAGAAGGCCCGGGGACCGTGCGGTCCGGGGACATAAAAGCCCGGAAAATCCTGAACTGTGGCGGTGCGCCGGCGGAAAATCGCCGGCGCACGTTGTTTTTTTTGCTCTGCCGTAATATAATTCGGGTTATGTACGGTTGAGCTGCAAGCAGCCAGAGAAAGGGGATGTATCTGATATGGAAAAGAAAAACCTGGACTGGGCGAATATCGGCTTTAACTATCGTGTGACCGATAAGCGCTATGTTTCCAACTGGAAGGACGGAAAGTGGGACGACGGCGCCCTGATCGACGACCCGAACGTCACGATCAATGAGTGCGCGGGAATCCTCCAGTACTGCCAGGAGGTTTTCGAGGGCCTGAAGGCCTACACCTGGGAGGACGGGAGCATCGTCGCATTCCGTCCGGATATGAACGCAGAGCGCATGTTCAACTCCGCAAAGCGCATGGAGATGCCGCCGTTCCCGCAGGAGAGATTCCTCGAGGCAGTGGATGAGGTCGTGAAGGCGAACGCCGCATGGGTTCCGCCGTACGGCAGCGGCGCGACGCTGTACATCCGCCCCTACATGTTCGCAACGGGACCGGTGATCGGCGTGAAGCCGTCCGATGAGTACCAGTTCCGCATGATCACGACACCGGTCGGCCCGTACTTCAAGGGCGGCGCAAAGCCGATCACGATCTGCGTGAGCGAGTTTGACCGCGCGGCACCTCACGGCACCGGACATATCAAGGCAGGCCTGAACTACGCGATGAGCCTTCACGCACACGTGACGGCACACGCGAACGGCTTTGACGAGAACATGTACCTTGACGCCGCGACGAGAACGTACGTCGAGGAGACCGGCGGCGCGAACTTCCTGTTCGTCACGAAGGACGGGACGCTGGTGAGCCCGAAGTCCGACTCGATCCTTCCGTCCATCACGAGAAGATCCATCATGTACATCGCCGAGAACATGCTTGGCATCAAGACCGAGCACAGACCGGTGAAATTCAGCGAGCTGAAGGATTTTGAGGAGGCGGGCCTCTGTGGAACCGCAGCCGTCATCAGCCCGGTCGGAAGAGTTGTCTCCAAGGAGGAGACCATCAGCTTCCCGGCTGGCATGGAGAAGATGGGACCGGTGCTCCAGAAGATTTACGACACGATCACCGGAATCCAGGCCGGCCGCATCGAGGGACCGGAGGGCTGGATCCGCAGGATCTGCTGATCGCGGGATCGAAGAAGCGCGAGGCGCTGACCGCGCGGTCCGCTGTCCGGTTTATGACAGCCGCAGCAGAAAATGAAATTCAGGAGAGAGATGCAGGCGAGACAGGCGGGCGCGGACACGTCCGCCTGTCTCGCAGTATCCGGGGCAGCGCGGCGGCCGGAGAAGGTCCGGCAGGCGGCGGGGCAGCGCGGCGGCCGGCGGATGGCTGGCCTGGCGGCGCAAAAGAGGAGCGGAGAATGGCAGAGGCAAAGCGGGAGTTTCACGGGTTCGGCCCGGTCTTTGACCGCTCGAGCAGGATTCTGATTCTGGGAAGCTTCCCGTCGGTGAAGTCCCGGGAGCAGGCGTTTTACTACGGGCATCCGCAGAACCGCTTCTGGAAGGTCCTCGCGGCACTCCTCTCGGCGCCGGTCCCGGAAACGATCGGAGAAAAGAAGCAGCTTCTGCTGGAGAACGGGATCGCCCTCTGGGATGTCCTGGAGAGCTGCGAGATCCGGGGCTCGAGCGATGCCTCCATCCGCGGTGCGGTTCCGGTGGAGATCGGGCGCATCACGGGACAGGCGCAGATCGGCGCCATTTTCACAAACGGAAGCACCGCAAAGAGGTACTATGACCGGCTTCTTCTGCCGGTGACCGGAAGAAAAGCCGTGCTCCTCCCCTCCACCAGTCCGGCGAACGCCGCCTGGACGCTTTCCCGCCTAGAGGAGCGCTGGGGAGAGCTGATCCGGCCGCATCTGTATCCTTGACCGCGGAGAGAAGGCGGACCGTTCGAAGCAGGGAGGAACTGTCATGGCACATCTCATCATGATTCAGGGGACCATGTCCGGCGCGGGAAAGAGCCTTCTCACCGCCGGGCTCTGCCGCGTGTTCCGGCAGGACGGATACCGCGTTCTGCCGTTCAAGTCCCAGAACATGGCGCTGAACTCCTTCGTGACCTCCGACGGGCTCGAGATGGGGCGCGCGCAGGTGATGCAGGCGGAGGCGGCCGGCGTCCCGCCCTCAGTCGACATGAACCCCATTCTCCTGAAGCCGACGGGGGATACCGGCTCCCAGCTCATCGTGAACGGGGAGGTGCGGGGAAATTTCTCCGCGCGGGAGTATTTCGGAATGAAGAAGGGACTGGCGGCGGACATCCTGGCGGCGTTCCGGCGGCTGGAATCGCGCGCGGATGTGATCGTGATCGAGGGCGCCGGCAGCCCGGCGGAGATTAATCTCCGGGAGGACGATATCGTCAACATGGGGCTCGCGGAGATGGTGGATGCCCCGGTGCTGCTTGTCGGCGATATAGACCGCGGCGGCGTGTTCGCGCAGCTCTACGGCACGGCCGCACTCCTCAGGCCGGAGGAGCGTGCGCGGATCAGGGGGCTCGTCATCAACAAGTTCCGCGGCGACAGGACCCTCCTCGATCCCGGCATCCGGCAGATCGAGGACCTCACGAAAATCCCTGTGCTCGGCGTCGTGCCGTTCTGCCCGCTCGGTCTCGAGGACGAGGACAGCCTCACGGAGCGGTTTCAGAGGAGAGAGCCGGGAAACATTGACCTCGCGGTGATCCGCTTCCCGCGCATCTCGAATTTCACGGACTTTGATGTCTTCGAGAGCTTTGAGGGCGTCTCGGCCCGCTATGTGGCGGAGGTCTCCGCCCTCAGGGACCCGGATCTCATCTTTCTGCCCGGCTCCAAGAATACGATGTGCGATTTGAGATGGATGCGGGAGACGGGCCTGTGCGAAGAGGTCCTGAGACGCTGCAGGGCCGGGACGCCCGTGTTCGGGATCTGCGGCGGCTACCAGATGATGGGAAGCATGATCCGCGATCCGCATTGTGTCGAGGCGGGCGGCGCGGTCCGCGGCATGGGCCTCATTCCCGCCGAGACGGTACTCACGGAGAAAAAGGTGCGGACCCGCGTGGAGGGCTCCTTCGGGCAGGTGCCGGGCATTCTCTCCCCCCTCTCCGGAAAGAGAATCGAGGGGTATGAGATCCACATGGGGGAGACGCACGCGGTGCGGCCCATTCTCACGATCCGGGACCGGATCGGCGGCTCTGTCCGGCGCGACGGCTTCGGGGAGAGAAACGTGTACGGGAGCTACGTGCACGGCCTCTTTGATGCGGCGGATGCAGCTGCAGTCCTGGTGAGCAGCCTCGCGGCAGAAAAGGGAATGCCGCCCGTGAGCGGGCCGGAGGGCGGCAGAAGGCGGTGGAAGGAGAGACAGTACGACGCGCTCGCAGATCTGATCCGGGATTCCTTCGACATGCGCAGGGTCCGGCAGATCATGGGGCTCTGAGAGACCTGAATTCTGAGGGGAGGTGCAATGGGCGTAGAAATCCTGCGTTATCACACCTGCATCGCGATTCTCTGCGGGTTCCTCCTGGACCTCCTTCTCGGGGATCCGGAGACCTGGCCGCACCCGGTCCGGTTCATCGGGAGGCTGATCGATCTCCTGGAGCGCGCGCTCTACCCGGTGTCCGGGCCGGAGATGCAGAAGTTCTGGCGGGGATTCTTCCTCGCGTGCGTGGTTCCCGTGATCTGCGGCGTGACTTCGTGGCTTTTTCTGAAGGCCTGCTTCAGGATCTCCCCCTGGGCGGGGATTTTTTTCGAGAGCGTCATGTGCTGGCAGATTCTCGCGGTGAAAAGTCTCGCGGATGCCTCGGAGCAGGTGTACCGGGCGCTCCGGGAGGAGGGACTTCCCAGGGCGAGAGAGGCGGTCTCCCGGATCGTCGGGCGCGACACGGAGAACCTCACGGAGGAGGGCGTGGTCCGGGCTGCGGTGGAGACTGTAGCGGAGAATCTTTCCGACGGCGTGACCGCGCCGCTCATTTACCTCATGCTTGCGGGGCCTGTGGGCGGGTGGGTCTATAAGTCGGTGAACACCATGGACTCCATGATCGGCTACAAGAATGACCGCTACCTCCTGTTCGGGAGGGCAGCGGCGCACATGGATGATGTCCTGAATTTTCTTCCCTCGAGGATCTCAGCGGTGTTCGTGATCGCGGCCTCTGCGCTCTGCGGCTTCGACTGGAAAAATGCGGCGGGAATCTGGCGGCGGGACAGGAGAAAGCACCCGAGCCCGAACTCCGCGCAGACGGAGAGCGCGGTCGCAGGCGCGCTGGGGCTCCGCCTCGCGGGGCCGCTCCCCTATTTCGGGAAAATGGTGGATAAGCCATACCTCGGCGATCCGCTCCGGGAGGCAGAGCCGGAGGACATCCGCCGCGCAGACCGGATCCTCTATGCCGCGTCCTGGATTTCCGTGGCCGCGGTTCTTCTGGTCCGCGCCGGCTTCACGGCGCTGCTTTTTTCCGGATGAGAGGCCGGTCCCTGTGTCCGGCACCTTACCCTCTCGTGCCCGGCACCGAACCCTCTCGCACGGCTTACTTCAGCCGGAAGTAGACGTTCAGGTCCTCCCTGCGGGTCTCGAACAGGCCGAGCGACTCGATGAACGGCACGAACTTCTTGTACTGGAAGTTCCGGACATCGAAGTCCGGGTACTGCTTTCCGAGAAGATTTCCGAGAAGGCTCGATGCGATCCAGCCGTCATCGTCTGAGTTCTCCTCCGCGATCTGCGAGAGCGCGTCCTTCACGGCCTTCAGGCGGAGACCTGAGGCGGCCTGGCTCTGCTGCGGCTGCGCCGGCTTCTCCGCCGGAGGCTGCTTTCTGTCACGGATGCTCGCGCTGTAGAGAAGGTCAATATAGGAAAACTTGTTGCAGGCGCTGATCATGCTCTTCGGCGTTTTCTGCTCGCCCATGCCGAGAACGTACTTCTCGGATTCGCGCAGCCTCGCGGCGAGGCGGGTGAAATCGGAGTCGGAGGAGACGATGCAGAAGCAGTCGAGCCGGCTCTGGTAAAGAAGATCCATCGCATCGATGATCAGCGCGGAGTCCGAGGAATTTTTGCCGGACACGTTCGCATACTGCTGGATCGGCTGGATCGAGTTGTCGAGAACCACCGGCTTCCAGGAGCCCATCTGCTGGCTCGTCCAGTCGCCGTAGATCCGCTTGATGATCACGTTCCCGAGATTGTTCGCTTCCGTGAGAATGATGTCGATGTATTTGCTCGCGATATTTTCCGCGTCGATCAGGACGGCGACGCGCATTTCGGCCCTGCTGGATTCCTGGTTCTCCATTGTCCTTTATGTTCTCCTAAAAAAATTGTACGAAAATGTTCACATACTTTACACAGATATTCCTGTATAATGCATACCATGACAGTTGCATTATACCACAAGGGAGCAGATTCATGAAAAGAATGAAACAGCTGGCTGCCGCAGTTCTCTCGGCGGCCCTTCTGACAGGAATTCTTCCGTCCGCCGCATACGCGGGGGTCGTGCAGCGGAACGTGTCAGCGGCATCCTCCTCGGATTCCTCTGCATCGTCCTCTTCGGGCGGAACGGATGTCAGCGCATCGAGCGTACATCCGGACACAGAGGCGCCGGCGGCGTCCCGGACCTACGCCTACACAAAGGAAGAGGCGCAGGCCACCGCGGAGCAGCTCTACAGCTTTGAGCAGAACGCGGTGAAGAAGGAGATCGACGTCTCCTACCTCATGAACAGCATCTGGTACGATCCGGACAACCTGCTTGTGACGGATGACGGGCAGCACCTCCTGAAGCTCTACTCCGGATCCCCGGGAAATTACGAGAGAGCCTATCTCGAGGCGCTGGACGGCCTGGAGTGCTTCTCCAGCCCCACGGTGATGTTTCTCCCGGAGGCAAGCGGCGGCCTTCTTGTCGCGGTGGAGACCGGCGGGCGCTTCACAGAGGAAGAGGCGTACAACAACTACACGATGATCCGCACCTTCATTGATCAGATCATCTCCGTGCAGAAGGCCGTCCAGGGCATGGACGATGCCGACAAGGCGAAATATATCTGCGACTACGTGGCCTCCCACCTCACCTATGACACGACCTACCAGAAGAATTCCCTGGCGGATGCGGTCAGAAGCGGCGTGACAGACTGCATGGGCTACAATAACATGACGGAGCTCCTCTTCGAGCACTGCGGGATTCCCTACATCAGCATTGTCGCGAACGCAAAGGATCAGGACGTGTCCCACATCTTCGGTCTCGCGAAGATCCAGAACAGCTGGCTCATCTTCGACACGACAAATTACGACCGGGACGATGCGGGCACGGAGGCCTACTGGATTTTCTCCGACCGCTACCGGGAGGGCAGGTACTACACCGATATGCGGCTTGTGGAGGAACAGCCGGCGGACAGCGAGGCGTCCGGCTCCGCGAGATGAGCGAGGCGTCCGGCTCTGAAAGGGGAGCGAGGCAGAGCCGGAAAAAGAACTCCTGAAATCCCTTGAAATCCTGCCGCGCAGAGCGTGACAGAAAAGCAGAATCTGTGTTATGATGGACCCGTGGGATGAGAAAGTCCTGCGGGTCTTTTTTGTGCCAGGAGACGCGCAGGAGGTTTTTCAGGCGGCCCGCGCGGGAAAGCGGGGCAGGCAAGTCTATCCCGCTCGATTCCAGACATTCTCTTTTTCGATTCCAATTCATCCGGAGCAAAACCTCAAATGGATCTCTTCGATTACATGCGGGAGGACAATCTCAGGAAAGAAGCACCTCTTGCTTCCCGCCTGCGCCCCGAGACACTCGACGAAATTGTGGGGCAGAAACACATTCTCGGAAAGGACAAGCTTCTGTACCGCGCGATCCGCGCGGACAAGCTCGGCTCGCTGATTTTCTACGGGCCTCCGGGCACCGGAAAGACGACGCTCGCGATGGTGATCGCGCACACGACCAGCGCCGTGTTCCGGCAGATCAACGCGACCTCCGCCGGAAAGAAGGACATGGAGGACGCCATCGCCCAGGCGAAGAGCTCTCTTGCCTACGGAAAACGGACCATTCTGTTTATCGACGAAATTCACCGCTTCAACAAGGGGCAGCAGGATTACCTTCTTCCGTTCGTGGAGGACGGCACGGTCATCCTCATCGGCGCCACAACCGAAAATCCCTACTTCGAAGTGAATTCCGCGCTTCTCTCGCGCTCCCGGGTCTTCGAGCTGAAGCCGCTTGCGCCGGAGGACATCCTGATTCTCATCCACCGCGCGCTGACGGACAAGGAGAAGGGAATGGGGAGCTATGGCGCAAGGATTTCGGACGATGCCGCCGCCTTCCTCGCAGACGCTGCAAACGGAGATGCGCGCGCGGCGCTCAACGCCATAGAGCTCGGCGTTCTCACGACGGACCGCGCGGAAGACGGGATCATCCACCTCACGCTGCCGGTCGTCTCGGAGTGCATCCAGAAGCGCGTCCTGAACTACGAGAGGGACGGGGACAATCACTACGACACGATCTCCGCGTTTATTAAGAGCATGCGCGGCTCCGACCCCGATGCCGCCGTCTACTACCTCGCCCGCATGCTCTATGCGGGGGAGGACGTGCGCTTCATCGCCCGGCGCATCATGATCTGCGCCTCGGAGGACGTGGGCAATGCGGATCCCATGGCGATGGTCGTCGCGGCCTCCGCGGCTGCGGAGGTGGAGCGCGTCGGAATGCCGGAGAGCCAGCTCATTCTCTCGCAGGCGTGCATCTATGTGGCGTGCGCCCCGAAATCGAACGCGTCCTGCCTGGCAGTGCAGGAGGCGATGGAGACGGTGAAAAATACGCCGACCGCGCCGATCCCCGGGCATCTGCAGGATGCGCACTACGGGGGACACGAGAAGCTGGGACATGGTGTCGGCTACAAGTACGCGCACGACTATCCGAACCACTACGTGAAGCAGCAGTACCTGCCGGACGGGCTCACGGACCGCGTCTTTTACCGCCCGTCAGGGCAGGGATATGAGAGGAAAATCGAGGAACATCTGAGACAGCTTCGGGAAGGGGAGAAGAGGAATGAGGGAAAAGCTTAAGACTTTATCGGCTGCCGAGCTCAAGGAGCTCGCAAAGGGGCAGGGCCTCAAGGGAACGAGCTCCATGCGGAAGCAGCAGCTGATCGACTGGCTCGCCGAGCGCTGGGAGCAGGAGACGGGACAGAAGGGGGCGGCGGCCGCGGAAAGTGCCGCCGCTGCAGAGCAGTCTGCGCCGGCGGAGGCCGCCGCTCCGGAGAGTTCTGCCGGGCCCGGGGCGGCCGCGGAAAGTGCCGCCGCAGAGCAGTCTGCGCCGGCGGAAAGTGCCGCTCCGGAGAGCTCTGCCGGGCCCGGAGCGTCTGTAGAGAGTGCCGTGCGGCGCGGGAGGCCGGTGGGACGGCGCTCCGCTGCCACAGAGGAGAAAAATGCGGCGGGCCAGGTCCGGAGAGACGGCGGGAGAACCGCGGGACGCCGGCCCATGAAGCAGGACAGCGGAGCGGCAGCGCCGGGACGCCCGGTGCGGAAGACCGTGCGCGTGCAGAAGCAGAGGCCGGCTGCGGGAACAGCAGAAGCCGCGGAGAGACAGTGGCGTCCGGCGGGCGAGGAGAGAGAAAAGCCAATGCATCCGGCGGCGGAAGCAGGAGCGCCGGCAGCCGCCGAGAGACCGGGACGCCAGCAGACCCGGGAAGTGACAGAGAAGAAGGAGCGCTCTCTGACGGGAGAGGCACGGGGACACGGCGCGCCGCCGCAGCAGAGCGCCGAGGGCCGGGAGCCGCAGAGGGAGGAGACGCCTTCCGAGCACGCGCATCTTCCGGCGGAGCTTCAGAACGCCGCGGACAGAGGACCTCTCGCGTCCGGAATTCTCGAGGTCATGCAGGACGGATACGGATTCCTGCGCTCGGCAAATTACCTTCCGGGGGATGACGATGTGTACGTCTCTCCGTCGCAGATACGCCGCTTCAACATGCGGACCGGAGATGTCGTCACCGGCGTGAAGCGGATCCGCTCCGAGAAGGAAAAATTCGCCGCGCTTCTCTATGTGAGCACGATCAACGGCCTGCGTCCGGCGGAGTTCACCAGGCGGCCGAATTTTGAGGACATGACGCCGATTTTTCCGAACAAGCGGATTCATCTCGACGTTCCCGGCGCCTCCATCGCCATGCGGATCGTGGACCTCGTCTCCCCGATCGGCATGGGACAGAGAGGCATGATCGTCTCCCCGCCGAAGGCCGGCAAGACGACGCTCTTAAAGCAGATCGCGAAGGTGATCTCCGACACCATGCCGGACATGCATATCATCATCCTCCTGATCGATGAGCGTCCGGAGGAGGTCACGGACATCCGGGAATTCATCCAGGGGCCGCAGGTTGAGGTCATCTACTCCACTTTTGACAAGGACCCGGAGCAGCACAAGCGGGTCTCCGAGATGGTGATCGAGCGGGCCAAGCGCCTCGTCGAGCAGCACCGCGACGTCATTATTCTCCTGGACTCCATCACCCGCCTCGCGCGGGCCTACAACCTGACGATTGTCCCGAGCGGAAGAACGCTCTCGGGCGGCCTCGATCCGGCGGCACTCTACATGCCGAAGCGCTTCTTCGGCGCGGCGCGGAACATGCGGGAGGGCGGAAGCCTCACAATCCTCGCGACGGCGCTCGTCGAGACCGGAAGCCGCATGGACGATGTGGTCTTCGAGGAATTCAAGGGAACCGGCAACATGGAGCTGGTACTCGACCGGAAGCTCTCCGAGCGGCGCATCTTCCCCGCGATCGATATCGTGAAGAGCGGGACCCGGCGCGATGACCTGCTCCTCAGCAAGGATGAGCAGGAGGTGCTGGATCTCATTCACCGCATGACGAACGGCGCGAGGCCCGAGGACAGCGTGGAGCGGATCCTGAACCGCTTCGCGGGCACACGGAACAACGCGGACCTGGTCCGGTACGTGAAATTCGCGCACGCGATCTGACAGACGGCCGGAATAAGCGGAGGCACGGGAATGTGCCGCCGAATAGTGCTTGCATCTCCGGAAAAACTGTGCTATACTTCGTTAGCTGTTATCAGAGCAGCATAGGGAGAATTTTGAAAGCGGGAGGCCGCTTTCCGAGACAAGTATAGAAACGAGGTGAATGAAATGAAAAAGGGGATCCATCCGAACTATTATCAGGCAACGGTGACCTGCAACTGCGGAAATACGTTTGTCACCGGTTCCACGAAGAAAGAGATCCACGTGGAGGTCTGCTCCAAGTGCCACTCCTTCTACACTGGTCAGCAGAAGGCAACCAGCGCCCGCGGCCGTATCGAGAAGTTCAACAGGAAATACGGCATTGCTTCCAAGTAATCAGAAATGCAGGAGATCAGGGGCTGAGTATGATCATTCGTACTCAGTCTCTTTTTGTATCTCCTGAGCCCGTGCACTTCAGGCTTTGCAGGAGAAGAGCCGGGGCGTGAGGAGAACGGCCGGGGACTTCAGGAGAAAACCGGGGAACCCGGCGCGGGAGAGAAAGGAATTCAGCCCGGCGTTTTTGGCGGAGAGGACGGAAGAGAGCGGATGGCGGTAAAACAGAGATATTCCGGGATTGGCGGACAGGCGATTCTTGAGGGGATCATGATGAAAAACCGGGACGACTACGCCTGTGCGGTGCGGAGACCGGACGGCAGCATTGCCGTGGATAAGAAGCGCTACGTGAGCATGACGGAGAAGCACCCGGTTCTGGGGCTTCCGCTGCTTCGCGGCGTGTTCGTTTTCGCGGATTCCCTGATTCTCGGGATGCGCTCCTTAAACTGGTCCGCGTCGATCTGCGCGGAGGGCGGGGAGGAAGAGGAGGAGCCGTCGAAGTTCGAGGAGTGGCTCACCCGCACCTTCGGGGAGAAGACGGAGGCCGTCATCATGGGCGCGGTCATGGTTTTTTCCTTCCTCGCCGCGATCTGCATCTTCATGCTTCTGCCCATGTATCTCGCAGTTCTCGTGAGGAAACTTGTCCCGAACGAATATCTGATCGCGTTTCTCGAGGGCGTTTTCCGCATCGCGATCTTTATTCTCTATATCAAGCTGATCTCCCGGATGGAGGACATCCGCCGCACGTTCATGTATCACGGGGCGGAGCACAAGTGCATCAACTGCGTGGAGCACGGCCTTCCGCTGAATGTCGAAAACGTCATGAGGAGCTCGCGGGAGCATAAGCGCTGCGGGACGAGCTTTCTGCTCGATGTCATGGTGATTGCCATTCTTTTCTTCATGGTCGTGCGGCCGGAGACCCTCATCGGGCGCGCGGTCTCCCGGATTATTCTGATTCCGGTGATCGCAGGTGTGTCCTACGAGTTTCTCCGCTGGGCGGGAACGCACGACTCGGTTCTTGTGAACGCGCTGAGCCGGCCCGGCATGTGGATGCAGGGCCTGACGACCCGGGAGCCCACGCCGGACATGGCAGAGGTTGCGATTCAGGCGGTGGAGGCGGTCTTTGACTGGAAGGCGTATCTGCGCGAGACGTTCGGCTGGAGGGAAGAGGCCTCCGGCTCATGACGGTCCGGGAGCTCTTACGAGAGGGAGAGCGCGCGCTCGCAGATGCCGGAATCCGGGAGGCGTCGGTGGACGCGAGGCTCCTTCTTCTCTCCGCGCTGAAGACTGACCTGAAGGACTTCCTGCTTCATGAGGAGGATGCTCCCGAGAGCTTCGGGAGCGGTGCGGCGGAGCGCTACCGGGCGCTCATTTCCCGGCGTGCCTCGCGGGAGCCGCTGCAGTACATCACCGGAGAACAGGATTTCTGCGGGATTTCGATCCAGGTGGATCCGCGCGTCCTGATTCCGCGGCAGGACACGGAAATCCTGGTGGAGGAGGTGCTCCGCACCGCCGACAGGGGAAGGCTTCTGGACCTCTGCACCGGGAGCGGATGCATCGCCGCAGCGCTCGGAAGGCTCGGACACTTTTCCTCCGTGACGGCGGCCGATAATTCCCGCGCCGCGCTTCTCGTGGCGGAAGGGAACCTGAGGCGCGCAGGCGTGCGGGCGGAGCTTCTCCTTTCAGATCTCTACGGCGCTCTGCGCGGCAGGAGGTTTGATGTCATCACCGCAAATCCTCCCTATATCGAGACCGGGGTCATCGCCTCCCTCTCTCCGGAGGTCCGGGACTTCGAGCCGGTTTCCGCGCTTGATGGTTCCGGGGACGGGCTCGCATTCTACCGGCGTCTCGCGGCGGAATCCCCCGCGCACCTAAATTGCGGCGGGCGCGTCTTTTTCGAGATCGGAAGCGGGCAGCGGGAGCAGGTGCTCGCGCTTCTTTCCAGGGCAGGATTCCAGGAGCTTTCCTGCAGAAAGGATCTCTCCGGACTGGACCGGGTCGTGACCGCCCGGTGGAATTTCATGGAACGGAAAGGGGGCGGATGCTCTCGTGTTTGAGCGGATGGACATGCTTCTCAGGCATTACGAGGAGCTGATGGCGGATCTCTCTGACCCGGCCGCGGCGTCTGATCCGAAGCGCCTCCGGGACCTCATGAAGGAGCAGGCGGAGCTCTCGCCGATCGTGGACACATACCGGGCGTATGAGGCGGCCGCCCGGGATGAGGAGGATTCCGCAGAGCTCCTCGAGACTGAGAGAGATGAGGAGATGCGGGATCTCGCAAAGCAGGAGCTCTCGCAGGCAAGGAAAAGGAAGGAGCATCTCGCGGAGGAACTGAAGATCCTGCTCCTCCCGAAGGATCCGAACGACGAGCGGAACGTGGTGCTGGAAATCCGCGCCGGGGTCGGCGGGGACGAGGCAGCGCTCTTTGCGGCGGACCTCTTCCGGATGTACGGGCGCTATGCCGACCGCAGGGGCTGGCAGATCGAGGTGGATTCTTACAGCGAAAACGGAATCGGTGGATTCAAGGAAATCATTGCGACGGTGAAGGGACGGGGCGCCTATTCACGGCTCCGGTACGAGTCCGGCGTGCACCGGGTGCAGAGGGTTCCGGAGACGGAATCGGGCGGCAGGATCCACACGAGCACCGCGAGCGTCGCGGTGATGCCGGAGGCGGAGGAGTTCGATGTCACCATAGACCCGAATGATGTCCGCGTCGATGTGATGCGCGCCTCCGGGAACGGCGGCCAGTGTGTCAACACGACGGATTCCGCGGTCCGCCTCACCCACCTGCCGACCGGCATCGTCATCTATTCGCAGACGGAGAAGTCGCAGCTGCAGAATAAGGACAAGGCCTTCCGCCTGCTCCGCACGAAGCTCTATCTCCTGGAGCTCATGAAGCGGCAGGAGGCGGAGGCGGATGAGCGGAGAAGTCAGATCGGCTCCGGCGACCGCTCTGAAAAAATCCGGACCTATAACTTTCCGCAGGGAAGAGTGACGGATCACCGGATCGGCCTCACGCTGTATCAGATTGACCGCGTCATGGACGGGGATCTCGATGGAATTCTCGACGCGCTGATCGCAGCGGACCGCGCGCAGAAACTCGCACACCTCTCTGTGTAAGATTCTATTAGATCCAGCAATTTTAAGGATTTTATGATTTGAGACAAAAGAGAGGAAGCGTTCGGGGCAATGGTGACGAACACCTGGATCGGAACCTGCTATGTCGGGTCCGATGGCAGGCGGGTTCCGAATGCCTGAAAAAGATAAGTTTTTGAAATTAAGATGAGCGTATCAAAAACGAGGGGGTTCCCGGCGACGGGAACCCCTTTGCTTTACAAATTATCGTTTGAAGGGATAATTCGAGGAAAGATTATCCGAAATATCTCTTCAGAAGGCCCTGGAATGCGCGTCCGTGGCGCGCCTCGTCGCGTGCCATCTCATGCACGGAGTCGTGGATCGCATCGAGATTTGCCTGCTTTGCGAGCTTCGCGAGATCCACCTTGCCCTGGGTCGCGCCGTGCTCTGCGTCGATCCGGAGCTCCAGGTTCTTCTTCGTGGAATCCGTCACGACCTCGCCGAGCATCTCCGCGAAGCGCGATGCGTGATCCGCCTCCTCGTAGGCAGCGGTTCTGTAGTACTCGCCGATCTCCGGATAGCCCTCACGGAAAGCGACTCTCGCCATCGCGAGATACATGCCGACCTCTGTGCACTCTCCCGTGAAGTTTGCCTCAAGACCTGCCTTGATCTCCTCCGGGACATCTTTTCCGATGCCGACCACGTGCTCGGCAGCCCAGGTGAGCTCCTCGCCCTCCTTGACTTCCTCGAAGGCGTCCTTTGCCTTACACTGCGGGCACTGCTCCGGCGGAACCTCTCCCTCGTAGATATAGCCGCAGACCTTGCATCTCCACTTCTTAGCCATGATTTTTTCTCCTTTTTTATTTGTGATCAGATTGATGCGTTTTCAGGTTTCTCTCTCATTTATGTAGATTCCTTCCCCGGGCTGTCTGCGGAGCGCGCCCCGCTTTTCTTTCCGGCGCGCGCGCAGCTTAAGCAGGTCCCGTAGAAGAGAACCGAGCAGAATTCCACGTTCCCGACATCCCTGAAGGGTGTGTCATCGGGAAAACAGTCCGATGCCATGAGCGGAACATCCATGACCCTGCCGCAGGTGGTGCAGACAAAGTGGCAGTGGTCCGACGTGTCGTAGTCGAAGTGCTCGACGGATTCGTTGGTGCGGATCCGCCGCACTTTCCCGAGATCGGCCAGAAGATTCAGGTTCCGGTACACTGTGCCGAGACTCAGGTGCGGGTACTCCTCCCGCAGGGACTGGTAGATCACATCCGCAGTCGGGTGGTCGCGCCGCTCACTCATATTTTTCAGAATTGCCTCGCGCTGGCGGCTGAATTTTGTCGCTTTCATAGGACCTCCTGACGATAATCGGAACTGTTATCAATATAATAGACTGAAATTTCCGGGATGTCAAGGAGATCTCAAAGATTTCGTGCATTCCCATGGAATGTGTGCTATAATTGCCAAAGCGCGGCCAGAGGCCGGGCGGCAGGGAGGCTTATCATGGCGGAAGAGAGTATGAAGGATTTTGAAAAGGAAATTGACAATTCGCTCAAGACATCCAGAAAGGCTGAGGGCGATGACAGCGGAAAGTGGGAGCGCTTTCAGTCGCTGATTGAGACGAAGGAGCAGTTTGACGTCAAGATCATCGAGGTTGTGAAGGGCGGATGCATCGCATATCTGGAAAATACGCGCGCGTTTATTCCGGCGAGCCAGCTTTCCACCTCCTATGTGCAGAACCTGGATGACTACCAGAACAAGCACATCAGCGTGTGCGTGATCACCGCTGATCCGGAGAAGAAGAGACTGGTCCTTTCCCACCGCGTCATCGAGCAGGCGGAGAAGGATAAGGAGAAGGCCGAGAAGCTCGCTTCGATCAAGGTCGGCGACGTTCTCACCGGAAAGGTGGAGACGATCAAGGATTACGGCGCGTTCGTGGAGCTCGGCGGCGTGACCGGACTGCTTCATGTCTCCCAGATTTCCAGAAAGAGAGTGAAGACCCCGGCGGATGTCCTCAAGGAAGGACAGGAAGTGAAGGTCAAGGTCATCAAGGTCGGGGACGGAAAGATTTCCCTCTCCATGAGGGCGCTCGAGGAGCCGGAGGACGGCTTCACGAAGGACAGCACCCTTGAGGAGACCGGCGGCTTCAAGTATGAGGAGAAGACCCGCGCCACCACAAATCTCGGAGACCTGCTCAAGGGAATCAAGCTGAACTGATCAAGCTTAAGGGGAAAAACCGGCAGCAGAATACGCTGACGGTTTTTCTGCTTTTTATGGAGGAAACACGATGCCGAAGAAGAAGACAGGGGGAACGAAGATCGAGGAGGAGCTCTGCTGGGAGTATCCGAACATCGCGGAAAAGGCTCCGGAGCAGATTAAAAAGGCTGCGGAGTTTGCGGAGGGCTACAAGCACTTCCTCTCCGTGTGCAAGATCGAGAGGGAGTGCGTGAACTACGCGGAGGCGGCTCTGGTCGAGGCGGGGTACGAGCGCTTTGATCCCGCGAAGAAGTACAAGGCCGGGGACAGGGTGTACGACGTAAACCGCGGCAAGTCGATTCTCGCGACTGTCTTCGGGACGCGGGACATCCGCGACGGCGTGCGGATCAACGGCGCGCACATCGACTCCCCGCGGCTGGACCTGAAGCCGAATCCGGTGTACGAGAAGGACGAGATCGCCTACTTCAAGACCCACTACTACGGCGGAATCCGGAAATACCAGTGGGGCACCATCCCGCTCGCCATGCACGGCGTCATTGTCCGGAAGGACCAGACCAAGGCGAATTTCAACCTCGGGGAGGATCCGGGCGATCCGGTCTTCTATATCTCCGACCTGCTCCCGCACCTCGCGGCGAAGCAGAATCAGCGGCCGCTCTCGGAGGGCCTGAAGGGCGAGGAGCTGAACATCATCATCGGCTCCACTCCGTACCCGGACGAGGATGTCCGCGAGCCGTTCCGGCTTCAGGTGCTGAAGATCCTGAACGAGAAGTACGGCATCACGGAGCGCGATTTCGCGCGGGCGGAGATCGAGATGGTTCCGGCGGACAAGCCGCGGGACGTCGGCCTGGACCGCTCCCTTGTGGGTGCCTACGGCCAGGACGACAAGGTCTGCGCGTACCCCGCGCTGATCGCCCAGCTTGAGACGAAGAATCCGGCCTTCACCACAGTGACCGTTCTCACAGACAAGGAAGAGATCGGCTCGCTCGGCAACACCGGACTTCACTCCGACTACGTCCGGAATTACATCACGGCGCTCTGCGAGAACCAGGGAGCGGACGCAAAGGAGGTCTTCGCGAATTCCGCCTGCCTCTCTGCGGATGTGAACTCGGCGTATGACCCGACCTTCAGCGACGTCTTTGAGAAGAAGAACGCGAGCTACCTGAATCACGGCGTTGTCCTCACAAAGTACACCGGCGCGAGAGGAAAGTCCGGGAGCAGCGACGCGAGCGCGGAGTACATGGCGAAGGTGATCGACATCATGGACCGCGCGGGCGTCTACTGGCAGATCGGGGAGCTCGGCGCGGTGGATGCCGGCGGCGGCGGTACCATCGCCCAGTTCGTCGCGATGATGAACATCGACGTCGTGGATCTCGGCGTGCCGGTTCTCTCCATGCACTCGCCGTTTGAGATTACGAGCAAGCTCGATCTCTACAACACCTACCTCGCGTTCAAGGCCTTCTACGAGGCGGAGGACTGAGTGCGGGGGACGCCGTGCGGAAAGCCGGCGTCCCGGGGATTCGTTCTGCGGCGCACGGCGGCAGAGAAAAGCGGCGCTGCGGAATTCTGAAAGCATGAAAGCGAAAGGAGTTTTACCTATATGAAATACGCGATGAAAAAATTCCTGCTGTTTGCAGCGGCCTGCACCGCAGCAGCCGCGCTCGCCGCATGCGGCGGCAAGAAGGCAGAGGAGACAACGGCCGCAGCGTCCGCCGAGGCATCGGGCGCGGACGCATCTGCGAGCGATGCCGCGCTCACGGAGCCGGAGAATCTCGGAACGGTGACGCTCGGACAGTACAAGGGCGTGACGCTCGAGACCGCGGAGCCGGAGGTCACAGACGAGGATGTGACGAACTACATCAACAATCTTCTCGCGGCCAATCCGGACGAGACCGAGGTGGACCGCCCGGCCGCGGAGAATGATGTTGTGAACATCGACTACACCGGCAAGATGAACGGCGAGGAGTTTGACGGCGGAAGCGCAAAGGCCTACGACCTGACGCTCGGCAGCGGCACCTTCATCGACGGCTTCGAGGACGGACTGATCGGCGCGAAGAAGGGAGAGCAGCGGACCCTGAACCTCAAGTTCCCGGACACCTACTCGAACACGGATCTCGCCGGAAAGGATGTGACCTTCGACGTCACGGTAAATGCCGTGAAGGAGAAGAAAGACGCCACGCTCACGGACGCGTGGGTGAACAAGTACACGAACGGCTCCATCACGACGGTCGCGGATTTCGAGACCCGGGTGAGGGAGCAGCTCCAGAAGCAGGCGGATCAGGCGGAGCAGAACATCGAGATGTCCGACATTCTCCAGACCGTCATGAACAACTCCGAGGCGCAGATCTCGGATGAGGCGATCAAGTACTACAGCGAGGTCGAGCGCCAGCAGCTCGACGCGTCCCTGAGCCAGTACGGCATGACGACGGACAGCTACCTGACAGCAATGTCCCTCTCCCAGGAGGATCTCGACAAGCAGATCGAGGAGAGCGCGGAAAATGACGCCAAGAGAAAGCTCGTGATCGAGGCGATCGCAAAGGCGGAGAATCTCGAGAAGCTCACGAACGCGGATTACAGGGCGGTGGAGGAGCTCTACGGCTACTCGAAGGACATGCTCGTCTCCATGGCGGGACAGGAAGCGGTGGATACGGATGCCCTGAACTTAAAGGTCCTGAACTTCCTGATCGACAACGCGGAGAAGGTGCCGCGGGAGACTGCATCGACAGAGGCGGCGGACGAGACCGGGAGCTCGGAGAGCGGCGCAGCGGAGGAGACCGGAAGCGCGGAGAGCAGCGCGGCAGCGGAATCCGGGAGCGCGGAGAGCAGCGCAGCGAAGTAAATGGACGGGCAGAAGCTGTTTTTCTTTGACGTGGACGGAACGCTTATCGACGATGAGACGAAGATTGCCCCGCAGAGCGCGGTGAATGCGCTCTCAAAGCTGAAAAGGGACGGGCATCTCGTCTTCATCAACTCCGGCCGCACGCTCTGCTTCCTCGAGTATGAGATGGAGCTCTTCGGCCTCGACTGTGCGGCCTGCGGCTGCGGGACGCAGATCCTGGTGAAGGGCAGCACCGTGATGGAAAAGCGGATTGACCATGAGCGGGGCATCGAGATCCGGAAGCTGATCCGCGGCCTGAAGCTCGACGCGGTGCTCGAGGCCCAGCAGGGCCTCTACTTCTCGGACCGGCCGTTCAAGAACCCGGAGCTCATGGAGGACCTCCTGGATTACGCCTCGGAGACTGTGGACACGGAGGTCAACGCGCTGGAGGACTACTCCTACGATTTCGACAAGTTCTGCGTCCAGACAAATCCGCTCTTCCCGGAGAGGGAGAACATCCGGAAGCTCATCGCAGGGCTGCCGGACTTTGAGGCGATAGACCGCGGGAGCGGCTTCTACGAGTTCGTGCCGAAGGGCTGCAGCAAGGGCAGCGCGGTGAACTATGTGCGGACGCACTATGAAATTGCCCCGGAGAACACCTATGTCTTCGGTGACAGCGTGAACGACCTCACGATGTTTCAGTCGGAGGCCGCAAACCGCATCGTCATGGGCACCCATGACACGGAGCTCGAAAAGTACGCGACGTTTGTCACGAAGAAGGTGCTGGACAACGGCATCGAGTACGCGCTGCATGCGTTCGGACTGGTATGAGGGCGTATGTTTATCTCCTTCTCTGCGCGGACGGGACCTATTACAGCGGGTACGCGGCGGATCCGGAGAAGCGCCTGAAGGTGCACAATTCCGGAAAGGGCGCGAAGTACACGCGGAGCCGGCGTCCCTGCCGTCTCGTCTACACGGAGCGCTGCGAGTCGAAGAGCAGCGCCCTGAAGAGGGAGTGCGCGCTGAAGCGGCTCACGCACGAGGAGAAGAGAGCACTCGCGGAGAGCTGGTGCGCATCCGGAGAGAAAGCGCGCGCGGGAGCCGGTGCGGGAACGAGCACGTGCGCGGCCGTGGACGTGAGTGCGCCGCGCTCCGGATCGCGGCATATGTGAGGGAAAATGATGGAGAAGCTGGACATTCTCTTTGAGGACCGGGACCTCCTCGTGGCCGTGAAGCCGGAGGGCGTGGACAGCGAGGCCTCCAGGGGCCTCGAACCGGATATGGTGAACCTTGTGCGGAGCCATCTCGCAGAGACCGGCGGGACGAGGGAAATGCCTTACGTCGGCGTGATTCAGCGCCTCGACAGGCCCGTGCGGGGCATCATGGTGTTCGCGAAGAATCCGGGGACTGCGGCTGCGCTCTCGAAGGATCTCCGGGAGCATCGCTTTCACAAGAGCTACCGCGCGATTCTCTGCGGGCAGCCGAAGGAAAAGGCGGGCGGGTTTACTGACTGGATCACCCAGAAGCCGGGAGAAAATCTCGCGGTGATCTGTAAAAAGACCGACCCGGGCGCAAAGGAATGCCGTCTCAGCTATAAGCTCCTGCGGAAAAAGTTTCTCAAGGGAGAGCAGATCTCGGAGGTGGAGATCGAGCTTCTCACGGGCAGGCACCACCAGATCCGCGCGCAGTTTTCCTCCCGCGGCCTTCCGCTCATGGGAGACCGGAAATATAACCCGGCATACGCGGAGGTGCCGCCGAGAGGGCTCTGCGGGACGGAGGAGATGGGGCAGCACCTCTGCCTCACGGCGTGCGCGCTCTCGTTCGTGCACCCGCGCACCAGAAAGCGCATGCACTTTGAGATAACCCCGCTCTTTCAGCTGTGACTTTTGCTGAGACGGCCAGGAATCCGGCAGAAAGGCCCGGATCGGAAGGACGGCCAGGCGGCTGCCTGCGGAGCAGGCAGCCGGGACAGCGGCGGAGGCGGACATCCGGCGCGAAAGCCGGCGGTTGCAGACCCGGCGGCGGAAATGTAAAATAGACGCATGAAGGAGGCGTGAGATGGATCAGTACAGGATTGGCACGAACTGCGTGCAGGCCGGATACAGACCGGGAAACGGGGAGCCGAGGCAGGTTCCGATCATTCAGTCCACGACATTCAAGTATGACACCAGCGCGGACATGGGGAAGCTTTTTGACCTCGAGGCCTCGGGGTATTTCTACACGCGGCTGCAGAACCCGACGAATGACTACGTCGCCGCAAAGATCGCGGCGCTCGAGGGCGGAACTGCCGCGATGCTGACCTCGAGCGGACAGGCGGCAAACTTCTTCGCGCTCTTTAACATCTGCGAGACAGGGAGCCACATCGTCGCCTCCTCCTCGATTTACGGCGGCACCTTCAACCTCTTGAGCGTCACGATGAAGAAGATGGGGATCGACGTCACGTTTGTGTCGCCGGACGCGTCCGAGGAGGAACTGAACGCGGCGTTCCGTGACAACACGCGCGCCATGTTCGGCGAGACCATCGCAAACCCGGCCCGCACCGTCCTGGACATCGAGCTCTTTGCGCGCGTCGCGCACGCGCACAATGTGCCTCTCATCGTGGACAACACCTTCCCGACACCGGTGAACTGCCGTCCGTTTGAGTGGGGCGCGGACATCGTCACCCACTCCACGACGAAGTACATGGACGGCCACGGCGCCGGGGTCGGCGGCGCGATCGTGGACAGCGGAAATTTCAACTGGATGGCCCACCCGGAGATGTTTCCGGGGCTCTGCACGCCGGACGAGTCCTATCACGGCATCATCTACGCGGAGAAGTTCGGGCAGGGCGGCGCGTTCATCACGAAGGCGACCTCCCAGCTCATGCGGGATTTCGGCTCGATCCAGTCGCCGCAGAACGCCTTTTACCTGAATCTCGGCCTCGAGTCCCTGCACGTGCGCATGCCGCGCCATGTGGAGAACGCGGAGGCAGCGGCAGAGTTTCTGGAGGCACAGCCGGAGGTCACATTCGTGAACTATCCGGGACTGCCGGGAAACAAGTATTACGAGCGCGCGAGGAAGTACCTGCCGCACGGCGGGTGCGGCGTCGTCACCTTTGAATTAAAGGGCGGGAGGAAGGCCGCGGAGGCCTTTATGAAGGAGCTGAGGCTGGTCGCGATCGAGACGCATGTCGCGGACGCAAGGAGCTGCTGCCTGAACCCGGCGACTTCGACGCACCGCCAGCTCACGGAGGAGCAGCTTAAGGAAGCGGGAGTTCCGGCGGGCCTCATCCGTCTCTCCTGCGGCCTGGAAGACAAGGAGGATCTGATTGCGGACCTCAGGCAGGCGCTGAAGGCTGCTGCGGGCGCAATGGACTGACTGCTACTGTGCTGAGAACGGAACAGCCGGGGAAGCCGCAGGATCCGGCAGGGAACCCTGCGCCGGAAGCGGTCGGTTTTTCACTGAAAGAGGAAAGGAGACCGGATCATGAATCTGATATTCGTCCATCCTGAATTTCCCAGCAACTTCAAGAATTTCTGCATCGCCCTCCACAAGGACGGGGTCAATGTGCTCGGGCTCGGAAGTGCGTCGTACGATGATCTGGACCCGGACCTCCGGGAGGCTCTCTCGGAGTACTACCGGGTGGATGACATGCGCGACTACGACCAGATGTTCCGCGCCGTCGCATTCTTCTCGTTCAAGTACGGAAAGATCGACTGGATCGAGTCCAACGCCGATCACTGGCTGGACATCGACGCGAAGCTCCGCGAGGACTTCAACATCAAGTCCGGGGTCCAGGGAAATGAGGTGCTCCGTTTCCGCAGCAAGCATGAGATGAAGAAGTTCTACCTGAAGGGTGAGATTCCGACCGCGCGTCAGGAGAAGCTCACGGATCTCGCGGCGGCGGAGAAGTTTGTGGGAGAGGTCGGCTATCCGGTGATCGTCAAGCCGGATGTCGGCGATACCTCGCGCCTCACGCGGAAGATCGAAAATGAGAAGGCGCTGAAGCGCTTCTTTGAGGAGCGCCCGGCGGGAGATTTTGACATCGAGCAGTTCCTGGACGGTCAGGTCTGCTCCTACGACGCGATTCTGGACTCCGTGGGAGAGCCGCTTTTTGAGTCCGAGACGGTCTGGCCGTCCTCCCTCGTGAAGGTCATGACGGAGCAGCTTGACTTAAGATACTATGTCGCCGCGGAGGTGCCGGAGGAGCTCCGGAAGCTCGGAAGAAGGACCACGAAGGCGTTCGGCATGAAGAGCCGTTTTGTGCATCTCGAGTTCATCCGTCTCGCCGAGGACTACGAGGGAATCGGAAAGAAGGGGGATTTCGCGGGCCTGGAGGTCAACATGCGCCCGGCGGGCGGCTACACGACCGATATGATGAACTTTGCGCACTCGACGGATGTGTACCAGATCTGGGCGGACATGATCGCCCTCGACGCGCGCGTGCTCTCCTGTCCGAAGAAGGACGGGTACTGCGTGTATGCGGGGCGCCGGGACCGCTACAGCTATGTCCACTCGGATGAGGAGATCCGGAAGCGCTATCAGAGCAAGATTCTCATGAATACCCGCATGACAGGCATGTTCACGCATCTGCTCGGGAATCAGATGTACGCGGCGCGCTTCCAGACAAAGCCGGAGATCGATGAATTTGCGGACTTTGTCCAGAAGAAGAGATGATGCAGTAAAACCGCTTGACTTCGCCGGAGGCCTCAGATATACTCAGGGCGACGAAAGGGAGTAGCCGGCAGCGCTTCTGCTGCCAATCGGATCCGACATACCCGATGGAGACATCCGGATCCGGTTTCGGGATACCGATCCGCTGGCAAGACTTTTATCACGCGAAAACGTGGTAAAAGTCTTTTTTTTCCACTGAAAAAGGGAGGGTCTCTATGGAGTTTCTGGTTTCAGGGCTGCTATCTGTCACGTGGCAGCAGCTCGTCATGTATGCGGTCGGGATTCTTCTCATCTGGCTCGCGATTGAGAAGGGTTATGAGCCGTCGCTTCTTCTTCCCATGGGATTCGGAGCGATTCTCGTGAACCTCCCGAACTCCGGCGTCATTGACCAGCTGGTGCAGGGGAAAATACAGGCCACCGGCATTATCCAGTGGCTCTATCAGGTCGGAATCGACTCCTCTGAGATGATGCCGGTGCTTCTCTTCATCGGCATCGGGGCCATGATCGACTTCGGGCCGCTTTTAAGCCAGCCGTTTTACTTTCTCTTCGGCGCGGCGGCGCAGTTTGGAATCTTTGCGGCGATTCTCCTGGCCTGCGCGCTCGGATTCCCGCTGAACGACGCGGCGTCGATCGGAATCATCGGCGCGGCGGACGGTCCGACTGCGATCCTCGTGTCGCAGGTCCTGGACTCGAAGTACACCGGGCCCATCGCGGTCGCGGCCTACTCCTACATGGCGCTGGTGCCGATCATCCAGCCGGTCGCGATCAAGCTCGTGACGACAAGGAGCGAGAGGCGTATCCACATGTCCTATAATCCGGCGTCTGTGTCCCGCGCGACGAGGATCGCGTTCCCGATCGTGGTGTCGATCATCGTCGGCTTCATCTCCCCGCAGTCCGTTGCGCTGGTCGGTTTCCTCATGTTCGGGAACCTGCTCCGCGAGTGCGGGGTCTTGAACACCCTGAGCCGCACAGCGCAGGATGACCTCGTGAACCTGATCACGCTTCTCCTGGGACTCACGATCTCCTTCTCGATGCGGGCGCAGGACTTTGTGAACATCCAGACCATCATGATTCTCGCCATCGGCCTCGTCGCGTTCTTCTTTGACACGGTCGCGGGCTGTCTCTTTGCAAAAGTGGTGAATGTGATTCTCCGCGTCCTCGGGAAGCCGCCGGTGAATCCGATGATCGGCGGCTGCGGGATCTCCGCGTTCCCGATGTCCTCCCGCGTGGTGCAGAAGCTCGCGTCCCAGGCGGAGAAGGGAAATATCATCCTCATGCAGGCAGCCGGGGCCAATGTCGCCGGGCAGGTGGCGAGCGTCATCGCGGGCGGTCTCGTGATCAGCGTCGTGTCGCAGTATCTCTGATGCCGGAAAGGAGAACAGACAGTGAATACGGTTGAAATCGCACTGGAAATCATGGGAAAGGGCATGGGAGGCATCTTTGCGGCGGCAGTCATCATCATGCTCGCAATCAGCATCCTCCAGCATCTCACGTCCGGGAGAAAATGAGCGGGCGCCGCAGTCCCTTCGGGGCGCTGCCCGGAAAACTGGTTCCCTACCGCGGATCTGCCGCAGTTCTGCGCACAGATACGACTTCCGGAGACAAAGAAAACCGGCCAGACATGCGGTCTGACCGGTTTTAAAAACGGGAAACGGTAGGAATGGAGCATACGGGACTCGAACCCGTGGCCTCCACAATGCCATTGTGGCGCGCTCCCAGCTGCGCTAATGCCCCGTCCGGGCGTCTGTTCCGGGTGCCTGTGCCGGCTTGCCCTTTCCGTACCCAACCTTATCTTAGCGGAGAGGCGCGCGTCCGTCAATAGATAGAAAGAGTCGGACCGTGAGATTGTGTGCGCACCCGCGCGGAGCCTCCGCGTCTCCGGTTTTCCGCTCCGCGCCGGCGATCCGCCCGGCGCTTTAAGAATCCTTGATTTTCGTGTCCGGCTGTGCAAAGATATCCGGGAATGAATTGTGCTGGAGAGGGGAGAGGACATGGCGGCGCTTTTTCAGGAACAGAAGGAACAGCAGCGGACCCGCGCGGCGATGCGCGCAGGTCTTGTCGGCGTACTCTGCAATCTCTGCCTCTGCGCGCTGAAGATTGCGGCGGGCGTCTTCACGGGGGCGGTCTCCGTGACGGCAGACGGGCTGAACAATCTCTCCGACGCGGGCAGCTCCGCGGTCTCTCTCGCGAGCTCTTATTTCGCGGGGAAAAAGGCGGACAAGGACCACCCGTTCGGGCACGGGCGGATCGAGTACATCGCGGCGTTTGTCGTCTCGGTGTTCATCATCTGCGCCGGCGTCTCCGCCCTGCGTGAGGCACTTCAGATCCTGGTCGAGGGACGGACCATGTCCTTTTCCGCGCTCACGGCCGGCATTCTCGTGCTCTCCATTCTGGTGAAGCTCGCGATGGGAGTTTACTACGGGAGGGAGGCGGACAGAATCGATTCCTCCGTG
The DNA here is from genome assembly GCA_902766175.1 of uncultured Lachnospiraceae bacterium. GTDB lineage: Bacteria > Bacillota > Clostridia > Lachnospirales > Lachnospiraceae > Moryella. Next base: position 5,569 of record CACXCJ010000116.1, on the reverse strand, counting down.
CTTCGCGCGTCCGCGGCGGATTCCTTTCAGGACTGCTTCTCGACCGCGGCGGCGCTCGCGTCGCTCCTCCTGTTCCGGTTTTTCAGCCTGGACGTGGACGCGCCGGTGGGCCTTGTCGTCTCCGCTGCCGTCATCGTGAGCGGCATCCGGATCGCGCGGGAGACTCTGGAGCCCCTCATCGGATCCTCCGTGGACCCGGCGCTCTACTATGAGATCGAGGAATTCGTGGGGAAGTACGACGGAATCCTGGGCGTGCACGACTTGATCGTCCACAGCTACGGGCACGGCATATGCATGGCGACGATCCACGCGGAGCTGGACGGCAGGCGGAGCCTGAAGGATGTGCACGACGTGATCGATCTCGCGGAGAAGGAGTGCGAGAAGAAACTCGGCGTGAAGCTGGTGATCCACGCCGACCCGGTGGAGGAGGATCCGGATACGTTAAAGTGCCGGACCCTGACGCTTGAGATCCTGAAAAAGCTCTCCCCGGAATCGAGTCTCCATGACTTTCACATCCGGAGAATGGGACAGAGGCGGGTCACGCTCATTTTTGATCTCGTGACGCCCTGGGAGATGCCGGAGAAGAAGGAGCACGAGCTCGTGCAGGACATGATCCGGGAGTTTGAGAAGCGCGGAATCCGCGCGAGCTGTGAGGTCCGCTTTGACAAGCCGTACATGCACGTGCACTCCGATGAGGAGGAGAGAAAGGCGGAGACAGAGGCGGCCGAGGTCCTGAGCGGCATTGCGGGAAAGAAGGAAGAGGGAGAATGAATTCCATCCGCTTCTTTTTCGCCTACAGGACGGAGCTTCCGGCGGATGCGGGCTTTTGCGCGTTCGGCGCGGCGCACTGTCTCTGGCTCGCGTTCCTCCTTGCATCGTTTTATCTGGCGCTCAGAGCTTACCGGCGGCTCGACGGCGGGAGGCGGGAAAAGTGGCACCGCCGGGAAGCGGCGGCTGCCATTCTGGACCGGTGGTGCATGTGCGGCTATTACGTGATCCGCGGCTTCTACGGCACAGAGTATCTGCCGCTTCATGTCTGCGGCATGGCGAGCTACCTTGTGTTCCTGCATGCGTTTTTTCTCCGCGGGAGGGCGCGGCGCGTCTCCTCCGAGATCCTCTTTTTCCCGATGCTTCCGGGCGCAGCCGCGGCACTCCTTTTTCCGGGCTGGCCGGAGTACCCGCCGCTGTCGCTTTTAAGCATATGCGAATTCCTGGGACACGGCTTCATCGTCCTCTACTGTCTCCTGAGGCTCACGGACGGCGGGATCCGTCCGGATGTGCGCCGCGCCTGGATTCCGGCCGCATTTACCGCGTGCTATGCGCTCTTTTTCATTCCGTTTGACCGGCTGACCGGATACGACTTCGGGTTTCTCGCGGCCCCGGCGGCCTCCTCCCCGCTCGCATTTCTGGCGGAGCGCTTCGGAACCGGCGCGGGCTACTACGTGAGCTACGCGCTGCTGGTTCTTCTCTGCATGGCCGTCTCCTACGCCGTGCTGTACTTCCTTCGAAAAATCTTCAGGGTTTCGTAAGGACCGCTTCAGCCTGTTTTCAGAACTCCTGCATAAGATAAGGGCATCGAAAAGGAAATCCGCACGGCGGATGCGGACGAAAGGAGCTCTTATGAAAAAGAAAAGCGGAATTCTGGCACTGATACTTTCAGCTGCGATGGTCCTCGGATTCGGTACCGTGGCCCAGGCGTCCAGCTACGATGACCCGATCGATTCGATTGAGCTTGACATCGAGTACACGCTCTCGAGCGGCATGACGACGAGCGATATCGACGTCACCTCGGAGACGGACGGTGTGGACACGGTCACCGTCTCCTCCGTCACAAACACTTCCTACGGGAAGCGCCCCACTGTGACGATCAAGGTGAAGGCGGACACGAGCGACGGCTATTACTTTGACTCGGACGATGCCGCCACCCTGAAGACCGAGAGCGCGTTCACCTTTACCGGCGATGAGGTCGACTACAAGTCCTCGAAGCGGACCAGCAATTCCTATGTGACTGTCACGGTCCGGCTTCCGAAGATCGGGAGCGATGACGACAGCACCCTCGATGTGGACGAGGTGAGCTGGGAGGGAGATTCCGGCGTCGTCGAGTGGAGCGAGGCGGAGGATGCGACGAAGTACTCCGTGAAGCTTCTCCGCGGAAGCTCGACGAAGACCACCGTGACGACCACCTCCACGAGCTATGACTTCTCCTCTGCGATTCAGCAGTACGGCACCGGCACCTACACGGTCCGGGTCAAGGCGTACGCGGACTCCTACGGAGGGGATGACTGGACCGAGTCCGAGGAGTTCGAGGTGACGGAGGACAATCTTTCGAGCGTGACAGGAAGCAGCTCCACCGCGGGCAGCACCTCCTCGAGCACCTCCTCCCCGTCTTCCTCCGGCACGACCTCCGGCGCCTGGATGCGGGACAGCACCGGCTGGTGGTACTGCAACGCGGACCGCTCCTACACGACGAACAACTGGCAGCAGATTAACGGAGGCTGGTACTACTTCAACGCACAGGGCTACATGGTGACAGGCTGGATGCAGAGCCCGTACTCCGGTCTCTGGTACTATCTCAGCACGGACGATGCGACTCTGGGCCGCATGGTGACGAACACGATGGTGGACGGAACCTACTATGTGAACGCGGAAGGCGTGTGGACATCGTAAACACGCGGCATATCAGAGAAGAGGGCAGATCCCGGCAGAACACCGGGGTCTGCTTTTTTCTGCCCGGAGTGCGCGCGGGAAGTTTCCGGCCGCTGCCGGACGCGCGCCCTGCAGAGCACAGGATCGGCAAGGCCTCCTATTTGATTCCGGAAAATGCTATAATGAAAACATGCGCGGCAGCGCGAAATAGGAGTGCTGTTACGAGAATGCGCGGCATCACGAGACATGCGCGTCATCGCGCGGGTTCGATGAGGAGGAAGTGCGGGCGCGCGCTCTGCCGCCCGGGAGGTTCTTATGATCGATTACACGGAAGGTTCGGGAAAACAGTACCACACCGGCCTCGGCCCGGAGGACATCGGAAACTATGTGATTCTTCCGGGAGATCCGAAGCGCTGCGAAAAGATCGCGGGACATTTCGAGAATCCGAGGAAAATGGCGGATTTCCGTGAGTTCACGACCTACACGGGGGAGCTCCTCGGCGTCCGGGTGAGTGTCACCTCCACAGGGATCGGCGGTCCCTCGGCGGCGATCGCTTTGAATGAGCTGGTGAAATGCGGGGCGCACACCTTCATCAGGGTCGGGACCTGCGGCGGCATGCAGGAGGACGTGCTGGGAGGCGACATCGTGATCGCGTCCGGCGCAGTGCGGATGGAGGGGACGTCGAGAGAGTTCGCGCCGGTGGAGTACCCGGCGGTCCCGGACTTCGAGGTCCTGACCGCCTTGAAAAAGGCGGCGCAGCAGCTCTCCTTCCGTCACCACGTGGGGGTGGTCCAGAGCAAGGACTCGTTCTTCGGGCAGCACGAGCCGGAGATCATGCCGGTGAGCTATGAGCTGCAGAACAAGTGGCAGGCATATCTCAGGATGGGGTGCCTGGCCTCGGAGATGGAGACTGCGGCGCTCTTTATCGAGGGAAGCTTTCTCCGCGCGCGGGTTGGCGCCTGTTATCTGGTGATGGCGAATCAGGAGCGCGCGAAGAAGGGACTGCCGAATCCGCAGGTGCACGACACGGAGGGCGCGATTACGACGGCGGTCGAGGCATTGAAGCTTCTGATCCGCGAGGACTCGCGGAGGCTGACATGACAGACAGAGAGCTCTATGAACTGGCGGCAGCGGCGAGAGAGCACGCCTATGCGCCCTATTCGAGATTTTTCGTCGGCGCGGCGCTTCTCACGGACGCAGGGGAGGTCTTTTCGGGCTGCAACATCGAGAACGCGGCCTTCGGGCCGAGCGTCTGCGCGGAGCGGACCGCCATTTTCAAGGCAGTGAGCACGGGACAGCGGAGATTTTCCGCGATTGCCATTGCGGGCGGGCCGGAAGGCGCCGGAAAGCTGGAGTTCTGTCCGCCCTGCGGCGTCTGCCGGCAGGTGATGGCGGAGTTCTGCAGCCCGGAGAATTTCCGCGTCATCCTCGGAAACTCGGGGGGGGAGACGGTGGCTTACCGGCTGAAGGAGCTTCTGCCGCTCGGGTTCGGCGCAGGGGATCTCGGACAGAAATCGAAGCACGCGGACGGACAGGCCGGATCTTAGAGGCTGACCGGTGCGATCCGGACGGAGAAGGGGAGCATCGCAGAAACAGGAGAGCGCCCTGAAACGGAAGGTGCGTTTCGGACGGAAGGTTGTTTCAAAATTTGAAGGGAGCGGTTCACATGGCGGAGACAGGCAAGAAGATTCCGGGTCCGTACCGGAGAATTTTCCTCATCGTCCTCGATTCCCTCGGGATCGGGAATGCGCCGGACGCGGCGGAGTTCGGCGATGCGGGCGCGGACACGCTCGGACACATCTCGGAGACAGTGGGGCGGCTTGACATTCCGAACCTGGAGCGCCTCGGGATCGGGAATCTGAAAAACCTGCGGCAGGTGCCGCCGGCGGCGGATCCCGCCGGGAGGTACGCCGCGCTTTCGGAGAAGAGCCGGGGGAAGGACACGATGACCGGGCACTGGGAGATGATGGGAATCTACACGACGAAGCCCTTCATCACCTTCACAGAGCACGGATTTCCGCCGGAGCTCATCTCCGAGCTCGAGAAGCGGACCGGGCGCAAGATTATAGGCAACAAGGCCTGCAGCGGCACGGTCATTCTCGACGAGCTCGGGGAGCAGGAGATCAATGAGGGGAAGCTCATCGTCTACACCTCTGCGGACTCGGTTCTGCAGATCTGCGGAAACGAGGAGACCATGGGGCTTGACACACTCTATCACTACTGCGAGATCGCCCGGGAGCTCACCATGCGGGACGACTGGAAGGTGGGGCGCGTCATCGCCCGCCCGTATGTCGGGAAGAAGCGCGGCGAGTTCCGGCGGACCGCGAACCGGAGAGACTATGCGCTGAAGCCGCCGCAGCCGACGGCGCTGAATGCGCTGCAGGACGCGGGATACGCGGTCCTTGCGGTCGGAAAGATCCACGACATTTTCGACGGGTACGGGATCGGCAGAACGTGGCACTCGGAGAGCAGCGTGAACGGGATGGGGCAGACCATCGGCATCTGCCGGGAGGAATCGTTTGAGGGGCTCTGCTTTGTGAACCTGGTGGACTTTGACGCGCTGTGGGGCCACCGGAGGAACCCGGCGGGGTACGCGGAGGAAATCGAGAAGTTTGACCGGAAGCTGGGAGAGCTGCTCCCGGTCCTCAAGCCGGAGGATCTCCTTCTGCTCACGGCAGATCACGGAAACGATCCGACCTGGCGCGGAACGGACCACACGCGGGAGCGGGTGCCGCTGGTTGCGTACTCGCCCGCATTTCCTGCGGGACGCGGAGGAAGAATTCCCGATCAGGACACCTTCGCGGTGATCGGCGCATCCATCTGTGACAATTTCGGCGTGAGGCTGCCGGACGGGTGTGTGGGGAGCTCGATTCTTGAGGAGCTTCGATGAGGTTCAGGCCAGGAGAATCCGGAGCGTAAGAAT
>CACXCJ010000115.1 GCA_902766175.1 uncultured Lachnospiraceae bacterium | reverse complement strand
GCCATTTCGGAAAGGGGATTTCCGTTGTATTTGATCTCCTGCATTCCGCCGCCTGAGTTCATGACCTGCAGTTTCGCGATCTGATAGCGGTCATTGGGGGTCAGGGTATAAATGACTGTTTTGCCTTCGGGGACGACGTAGGTGTTGGCATCCAGAATGTTGCTCTTCACGCCGCTGTCGCTTGTGTCGTTCAGGGTCCCGCCGTAGTTGCCCTCTGAGGTGGTCTGGATGTTGCCGTTCGGGCCGGTCGTGGAGGTATAGCGGTGCCAGATCCTCTTGGCGGCAAAGACGACCGTATTCATGGAGCCCTGCAGGCCGCCATGCCCGGCGATCGTGACAGACAGACCGGAAAAGGCGTCTGCCATTGTTACAAAGCCGGATGCATAGGACGTGTCCTCTCCTGTCCCCGGATAATCCAGGGTGGGATCCTCACTGTTTCTGGATCTATACCCATTGCCGGTAAACTTTACTTTCCCATCCTCCAGGAGCACCTGGCAGTAATAATGCGTTTTCGCATTGTAACCGCTCCCGGCAGGAAGTGTATTTTCGTCCAGATAATCGTTATTCGGACGCACATAGATAAAATCAGAAGCAATGCTCGAGTTGATGCGGAGCGATTCCGAGAAGTACTGGTATTTTTCGCCGTCCGGCAGGCCTTTGGTATACCATAATGGCTTCCCATAGTTATTGCTGGCTTCCATATAGGGATCTCTGTCAAGGTTGATCCCTGAGATCGCAAAGATAAAGGTTCCGTTGATCGGATTATCGTGATCATCCACGATCTGATAGGTCGCATCGATGGCGGTGCCCAGAATCGGATAGACTGTTCCTCCGGATTCCTGATCGTACAGCTCCGTGACTCCTTTCACGGCTTCTGCCATCGCCGTTCTTTGTTCATAGGTAAAGGGCTGATTTGGATATGTTGCCGGACGCGGATTTTCCTGTGGTCCGATATATCTGTCATCTGTTCCGCCATGAGAGACGCTGGCGCCATTGGTGAGGTAGATCTCCCCTTCATAATTCGACGGGGTCAGGTCGGAAGCCGTATCCGTCACTCCCAGCCGCTGGTCCACTGCGATCTTTGCGTTGGAATAGGTGATCCTTAAGTGCGCACGGCTTCCGTCCGGGAGAATCGCAGCATCCTTATAAGTGAACTGGAATAAGGGGCCGGTAAGTTCCGTGATCGTGTTGGGAGAAGCCTGTTTCAATGACGTGCTGAGTGTCGGATCATATCCGACCAACTGCCCCTCAAGGGTCTCATATGTGGTGACCTGAGTACCATCCAGCTTAAAACCGCTCGCAATTGCCGGATCCGTTGTAAGAAGCTTAAATTTCCCGATAATGGTCCTGTTGAGATGGTTTCCGACCTTTTCGTTATCGATGTAGATCGTTGAAAGCGGCAGACCCGCGGCAAAGTCCGAGACCGTGTTGGTACTGCCGGACTGCTTTACATTCGTCGGCTTTTGGGCGTTCAGAAAATAGGGATCATCTAAGATCGAAGGGTAGCTGTCATTGATGGAGGAGACCGTACCGGAATAGCTGATCCCGCTCGGGACATTCTGGGTGGTATTATCGTCGGTCACCGTGATCTCATACTCGATGCCGTCGATCGTGACTTTCAGCCATTCCGTGGTATCAAAGGGCTTTTTTGAGAGCAGCCAGGGAATGTCCCCCTGGTTTAAAGGAATGCTTTCCTCCTCGGTGGATTCATATACGATGCCGTAGTATTCACCCATGAAGACGTCAAACAGCTCCGGATCGGATACCTCCCAGGACTCTGCGTCTCCGGAAAGCCCGAGTTCGGAAAGAAGCGCGGAAAGACGGATCTCTCTGCCGCCTTTCAGCACATATTCTTTGCCCTCATAGGTGAATTCGACGGTGTAGTAGGAGAAGCCGTCCGTTTCGACGGAGATGGACGGAACAGGTTCCGCGGAAGTGTCTTCTGATTCCGTGAAAGCATTACCGCTTACGTCCAGCTGAACGGCCGTGAGCTGATCGTTTGTTCCGCTTTCCTGCAGATGATAAACGTCCGCGCTGAGATTGCTGTTCGCGACTTCAGGGAGGGTAAAGGAGACTTTGACAGAGCGGCCCTTTGGCGGCTGAAGCTCCCGGCCTGCCGCGTCCAGGACTTTGATGTCATAGGTGTAGGATGTGACGACATTCACGGAAATTTTCCGCTGTTCATCTACAGCAGCGTCGATCTTCTCCTTCTCGCTGTCGTTTTCACGGATACGACTTACGAAAAGGCTGGCGCCCTCGGGAAAAACGCCTTCCTCCGCACGGACGGAGACCTTCACGCCGTCATCCGTCAGGACTTCTCCGTAAAATGCAGGATACTCATCTGAAAGGGCAGCAGCCTCATCTGACAGGGCAGGAGTTTCTTCCGCGGACTTTTCGGGTACGGCTTCGGTGCCGGATCCTTCTTCCATGGTTTCCTTTGCCTGGTCAGCGTTTTCCTGTGTTTCTTCTGCCTGGTCAGCGTTTTCCTGTGTTTCTTCTGCCTGATCAGCGCTTTCCGATGTTTCCGCTGTCTGATCCGGGACTTCCTGCGTTTCTTCCGTCTCTTCGGATGTCTCTGTCATTTCTTCTGCAGGAACTCCTGATTCCGTGACCGTTTCCTCCTGAGAGGCAGATATAGTGATCCCCTCAGCAAGTGTCAGCCTTGCTGTCAGACTGCTGAGCAGTAAGGATACGAGAGCGATGATATATAATGGTTTTCTGAACTTTTTCATAGGTAAGATCTTTATCAACACAAAACTGCGCCGATGGTTCTTTCAAATCCGCGCAATGTGGAAGAAATGTGAATATACTTATTTAGTACATATCACATTTCAGCCATATTTTCAATGAAAACAAGAAGGAAAGGGATGCTTTTCTATGCGGATGTTTCTTTGAGAAGG
>CACXCJ010000114.1 GCA_902766175.1 uncultured Lachnospiraceae bacterium | reverse complement strand
TCTCTTTTGCCTTCTTGCTTAGGATCGGATCCCCGATCTCCCGGATTGTCCTGATTGCCATTCCTCTCTCGCTTTCTGTTCACCTGAAATCGTACAGAACGCCTGCTTCCCTCGGGAAAGCCGCACGGAAAGCGGGTTCCGCCTGATTTTTAATGCATAACAGTATATCATAGGAACTGTGCTTTACATAGATCATTTTCCGAAAGTAATCCTGAAGCCTGTAGACTGCGGCATCCGCCGGACCGATGAGAAGGGCCCCGTGCGGCCGCGCGGCCTGCCCCAGCAGGTGCGCGTAGAAATCCGCCGCCCGCGCGAGAAGCTTCTCGTCCTTCGAGGAGAGCTCGATCGAGAGAAGGTGAACGGCCGGCGGGTACCCTCCCGCCTCCCGGTAGGCGCTCTCCTCCCCGATGAACATCCCGTAGTCCTGCGCCGCGGCCGCCCGCACCGCGTAGTGATCCGGCCGGTAGGTCTGCACGACGACCGTTCCCGGCCTGCTGCCGCGCCCGGCTCTTCCTGCCGCCTGTGTGAGAAGCTGAAATGTCCGCTCAGCGCTCGAGTAGCTGCTCACATAGAGCTCGGTGTCCGCAGCCATGATCCCGACCAGCGTGACCCGCGGAAAATCGTGCCCCTTCACGACCATCTGCGTCCCGAGAAGGATATCCGCCTCCCCGTCCGCAAAGCTCCTGAGGATTCTGCTCCCCGCCTCCTTTCCGGAAGCCGTGTCCGAATCCAGACGGACGACGCGCGCCTCCGGGAACATTTTCCTCGTGATCATCTCGAGCTTCTGCGTCCCGGTCCCGAAGCCCGCCAGGAAGGGCGACCCGCAGTCCGGACACAGCTTCGGCACGGGAATTCTATATCCGCAGTAATGGCATCGGAGCGTCCCGTCCCTGTGAAGCGTCAGCGTGACATCGCAGTGCGGACAGCGGATCGCATTTCCGCAGGAGCGGCAGGACACAAAATTCGAGTAACCGCGCCGGTTCATGAAGAGAATGATCTGTTCCCTTCTCTGAAGCCGGTCCTCGATCAGCTCCCGGAGGCGCCGCGAGAAGACCGAGCGGTTCCCCGCGCGGAGCTCCTTACGCAGATCGACGACCTCCACCGACGCAGGAACAGCCCCTGCCGCCGCGCGCCTCGTGAGCGTCAGGAGCCGGTACTGTCCCTTTTTCACGCGGTCCCACGAGACCACGGAGGGCGTCGCGCTGCAGAGCACCACCGACGCGCCCTCGATTTCTGCGCGCCGCAGGGCGACATCCCGCGTGTCGTAGCGCGGAACCGTGTCATTTTCATAGGCGCTGTCGTGCTCCTCATCGATCACGATGAGGCCAAGCCTTAAGAGCGGCGCAAAGACGGCGCTCCGCGGGCCGACGACGATTTTCGCCTCTCCTCTTCTCGCCCGCAGGTACTGCTCGTACTTCTCCCCGGCGGAAAGCCGCGAGTGGATCACCGCGATCTGATCCCCGAAGAGCCGGCAGAGCCGCTCCACGGTCTGAAACGTGAGGGAGATCTCCGGAAGCAGGACAATCGCCTGTCTTCCCTGCCGGAGGATCTCCCGGATCATCTCCGCGTAGACCTCCGTCTTTCCGCTCCCGGTGATGCCGAAGAGAAAATAGGCGCCCTGCTTTCCTGCCTCCTGATCCGCATGGAAGGCTTCCGCCGCGCGGCGCTGCTCCTCGTTCAGCGTCACAGGGCGCGCTCCGGAGTGCGCACCCGGCGCAGCCTCCTGCCCCGCAGCGGGCGCCGCATTCCCGGCCGCGGGCAGCGCAGCCTCCGCAGGCGCAGCAGCCTCCGCAGCCGCTGCCTTCCGGCTCCGCCGGCGCACCTTCCGCTTCACCGGCAGCACGGTCTTAAGCGCCTGGCTCAGCATACAGCCGTAATGCCGGTGCATCCAGAACGCAAGAGCGACGAGGCCGGCCTCCGCCGCGACCTCCTTCTCCGACAGGGAGTCGATGGAGCGGAATTCCGTGATTCCCTCCGGAGCGCTCTCCCGCAGTGCGGCGACGTATCCCGTGATGAGCCGGCCGCCGTTTCCGAACGGCACCTTCACCGGGGTCCCCGGGGAGAGCTTTCCCAGAAGCTCCTCCGGCACCTCATAGGTAAACGTGCGGTCCACGCTCCGGCTCTCGATACTGAGAATCACATCTGCGTACTGTCTCATGCGTTCCCGCTCATCTGGTCTGCCAGCGCGGAGAGCTTCATGCCGTTCGACCCCTTGAAGAGGACGGCATCCCCCGCCTGCACAAAGGAAAACAGGCTGTCCCTGAGAGCCTCCCGGTCATCGAATGAGTAGATCTCAAAATCCGGATTCTCTCTTCTTGCTCCCTCCGCAATCTCTTTTCCGAGATCTCCGAGCGTAAAAAGGACGTCCGCAGAGTGATTTCTCACGAGATTCTTTCCCGCCTCCCGGTGCATGGCTCCGGCGCTCTCCCCGAGCTCCAGCATATCCGCGAGCACCGCGATGCGCCGCTTCTCCTTCCGCATTCCGCCGAGTATCCTAAGGGCCGCCGCCATGGAGGAGGGGCTTGCGTTGTAGCTGTCATCCACGACTGTGATCCCGTCATGCTGAAACACCTGCTGGCGGTGGCGGTAGCCGCGGAATGAAGACACCCGCTCCGCCGCCCTCTGAAGATCCGCGCCGAATTCGTGCGCCGCGGTGAGCGCCGCCATCGCATTCAGCACCTCGTGCGCGCCGAAGACATTCAGGTGAACGCGCACGCGCTCCCTGCCGATGACGGCCGTGAAGGACGCGAGCCCGTCCTCCATCGTCACATTCTCCGCGCGGCAGTCCGCGTTTTTCCCCGTGCCGTAGAACACGGACCGGAATCCCGGGCGGATCCCGCCGTACTGCGAGAGGAGCGGATCGTCCCCGTTCAGGATCATGACAGAGTTCTCCGGCATTCCGTCCTGGATATGCATCTTCTCGGCGCGGATATTCTCCCTGGAGCCCAGCTGCTCGATGTGTGCGAGGCCGATATTCGTGAACACCGCCGCGTCCGGCCGGACGATGCGGCTGATCTTCGTCATCTCCCCGGGAATGCTCATGCCCATCTCGATGACGCCGATCTCCTCCTCCCCGATTTCAAGGACTGTGAGCGGCACGCCGATCTGGCTGTTGTGGTTCGCCGGTGTCTTGTAGACGCGGTATCTCGAGGAGAGCGCGAGCGCCGTGAGCTCGCGGGTCGTTGTCTTTCCGACGCTCCCTGTGATTCCGATCAGAGGAATCCGAATCTTTCTCCGGTACGCCGCTGCCAGATCCTGGAGGGATGCGAGCGTGTCCGGGACACGGATCAGGGCCATGGTCTCCGGCATGGCCTCCCCCGGGTACCCTTCCGCGGTAAATGCCGCCGCAGCGCCCTTTGCCGCGACGTCCGGCAGAAATCTGTGCGCATCCGTGTGCTCCCCGACGATCGGCACAAACAGCGTGTTCTCCGGCACATCGCGGGAATCAATGCTCACATGGGTCACAAGAGCGTCCGGAGAGCCGCAGAGAATCTCCCCGCGGACCGCCGCCGCAATTTCACCGACCTTGAGCGGCCTCACTCCGCACCTCCCCGGGACTTTCCGCCTCTCTCTGCTTCCTCCGCGCCAAAGCGCTCCCTGAGAGCCTCATCCACGACCTCCCGGTCCACAAAGTGATGCCTCACGCCGTTAATCTCCTGGTAGTCCTCGTGTCCCTTTCCGATCACCGCGATCATATCCCCTTCCCCGGCGTTTCGCACTGCATAGAAAATCGCCTCTCTCCGGTCAGGGATCTCCGTGAATTTCCCGCCCGTCTTCTCGATGCTTCCGCGGATGTCCGCGAGGATGTCCTCCACCGGCTCGAAGCGGGAATTATCTGCGGTGAGGATGGAAAAATCCGCCTTTTTCCCGGCGATCTCCCCCATCGAGTAGCGCCGCTCCTTCGCCCGGTTCCCACCGCAGCCGAACACCACGACAAGTCTCTTCGGGTGGTACTCCCGGAGCGTGTCGAGGAGTGCCTCCATGCTGACCGCATTGTGCGCGTAATCGATAATCACCGTGAACGGGTGCGTCAGGGCAATCTCCATGCGCCCGTTTACGCGGATGTCCGAGAGCCCCCCGGCAAGAACCTCCCTTGGGACACCGATCAGAGCGCAGACGGAGAGGGCCGCGAGCGCATTTCCCGCGTTGAAGCGCCCCGGGATACCGATCCGCACCGCGAGGGGCTCCTGTCCCGGCGCGAGAAAATCGAGGGCGAGTCCGGCAAAATTCTGCTCACGGACCGCACGAATCTTCTCCGCGCAAAAGTCCGCGCCTTTGCTCTCCCCGAAGGTGAGAAGGCGCTCGCACTCGGATGCGTCCCGCACCGCGCCGGCGTGCGGATCGTCCGCGTTCACGAGCCCCGTGCGGCACTGGGCGAAGAGCCTCGTCTTCCACATGAGGTACTCCTCAAAGCTCTTGTGCTCGTTCGGGCCGATGTGGTCGGGCGAAATATTGAGGAATACTCCGTAATCGAAGCGGATCCCGCCGGTGCGGTGCAGCATGAGCCCCTGGCTCGAGACCTCCATCACCGCGCAGCTGCACCCCTCTGCCGCCATCTCCGCAAACGCCTTCTGGATCTCGTAGGATTCCGGCGTCGTGTTCCGGGTCGGCTCGTGGGAACTGCCGATCGCGATGCCGTTTGTCCCGATGAGCCCCGTCTTTCTTCCGGATTTTTCCAGAAGCGCGCGGATCATGTGCGTGGTCGTCGTCTTTCCTTTGGTCCCCGTGACGCCGATCGTGATCATCTTTTCGGCGGGAAAGTCAAACCATGCCGCGGAGAGGCGCGCCAGCGCCTCCCTCGTGTCCGATACCAGGACCATCGTGACGCCGTCCGGCATGTCGCAGGTCCTGTCCACCACAATCGCGGCCGCACCTGCCTCCGCGATCTGCTTCACGATCTCGTGCGAATCGAAATTTGCTCCCCGCATGCATACGAAAAGACAGCCCGGCTGCACCTTCCGGGAGTCAAAGCAGAGATCTGTCACATCGACATCCGCCGTTCCGGAAAGAATCGTGCAGACAAATCCCCTTTCCGCCGCTTTTTTCAGAAGTTTCATTGTGCCGCTCCTTTATGTATGAAAATTCATTCCTCCTGGCGCACCAGCTCCTCGAACTGTTCCGCGGTCATGAGAATCTCCCGCGGCTTCGTGCCCTGTTCCTCTCCGACGACGCCTGCCTCACAGAGCTGATCCATGATGCGCGCCGCGCGGTTGAATCCGATCTTGAACATCCGCTGCAGGTTCCCGATCGAGGCCTTTTTCCTTTCGATGATGAAGCGTCCCGCCTGCGCGAACAGCTCATCCCTCCCCGAGCTCCGGGGGGCGGCGCCATTTTCCGCGTTCAGGGAAATCCGGCTCACCGCGTCCTTCGAGTAAGAGAGCGGAAGCTCCTCCTCCCGGATGAAGTCGACGACCTTCTGCACCTCCCTGTCGGAGACGAAAGCGCCCTGAATGCGCTGCGGCCGGGACGCGCCCTGCGGCGAGAAGAGCATGTCTCCCTTTCCGAGGAGCTTTTCCGCGCCGACACTGTCCAGGATGGTCCTCGAGTCGACGCCCGAGGAGACCGCAAATGCGATGCGGGTCGGGATGTTCGCCT
>CACXCJ010000113.1 GCA_902766175.1 uncultured Lachnospiraceae bacterium | reverse complement strand
GCACTCCCAGATATTTAGCGGCGTGCCCCAGTAGCGGTTTCTCGAGATCGCCCAGTCCTGGATGTTCTCGAGCCAGTTCCCGAAACGTCCCTCGCCCATGCTCTTCGGCACCCAGTTGATCTGCTTGTTGTTTCTCACCAGATCATCCCGGACCGCGGTCATCTTGATGAACCAGGACTCCCGCGCGTAATAGATGAGCGGGGTGTCGCAGCGCCAGCAGTGCGGGTAGTCGTGCTCAAACTTCGGCGCGGCAAAGAGGAGCTTTCTCTCGGAGAGGTCCTTCAAGACCTCCGGGTCGCAGCTCACGGCGCCCTCCTCGATCTCCTTCTCCGTCGGCTTGCAGCGCATGCCCGCAAACTTTCCGGTCTCCGGCTTCATGCGGCCGTGGTCATCCACCATCTGGACAAACGGCGCGTCGTATTTCCGGCCCACGCGGGCATCGTCCTCACCGAATGCCGGGGCGATGTGGACAATTCCGGTGCCGTCCGTCATCGTGACGTAGGTGTCGCAGTAGACGTAAAAGGCCTTCTTGTGCTGCTTTGCGACCGCATCCGCCGCGCACTGGTAGAGCGGCTCATACTCCTTGTACTCGAGGTCCGTGCCGCGGTACGTCTCAAGAACCTCGTAGGCGGGCTGTCCGTCCTCTGCAAGCGGCGAGAGAACCTTGTCCAGAAGCGCGGACGCGAGAATGTAGGTGTACCCGTCCGCCGCCTTCACGCGGGAATACTCCTCATCCGGGTTCACGCAGAGTGCGATGTTCGAGGGAAGCGTCCAGGGCGTCGTGGTCCAGGCGAGGAAGTAGGCGTCCTCTCCCCTGATCTTGAAGCGGACCACAGCGGAGCGCTCCTTCAGGGTCTTGTAGCCCTGTGCCACCTCATGCGTGGAGAGCGGAGTCCCGCAACTCGGGCAGTAGGGAACCACCTTGAAGCCCTTGTAGAGAAGTCCCTTCTTCCAGATCTCCTTCAGTGCCCACCACTCGGACTCGATGTAGTCGTCGTAATAGGTGACGTAGGGGTGCTCCATGTCGGCCCAGAAACCTACCTTGCCGGAGAACTGCTCCCACATGCCCTTGTACTTCCAGACGGACTCCTTGCACTTCGCGACGAAGGGAGCGATTCCGTACTCCTCGATCTGGTCCTTTCCCTCGATGCCGATCTCCTTTTCGACCTCGAGCTCCACCGGCAGGCCGTGCGTATCCCATCCTGCCTTCCGGGGCACCTGCTCGCCCTTCATGGTGTGATAGCGCGGAATCATGTCCTTGATCACGCGGGTCTCCACGTGGCCGATATGCGGCTTCCCGTTTGCCGTGGGCGGGCCGTCATAGAACATGTAGGTCGGGCAGCCCTCCCGGACTGCAACCGACTTCTCGAAAATTCTGTTGTCCTTCCAGAACTTTTCAACCTCCCCCTCACGCGCGACAAAATTCAGATCTGTCGGTACCTTTCTGTACATATGTGCGATCTCCCCTTCTTTTTCTCGGAAATGAAAAAAGACCTCCGCCCTCTTCAGGACGTAAGTCTCCGACTCCGCTCTACCACCTGCAAGTGACATCCGGACCCTGTAACGTAAGGTCAGGCGGCATCCCATACTCCTCTCGTTTCCGGGACACAGCTCGGGAGTGATTTTCAGAGACCTTGTCTGCGCCGGGATTCCACCGTCCCCGGCTCTCTTCTGCGCTCAGGCTCCCCTACTCTCTCCGTCCTAGCCTTTCAAGCTTATGTTTTCCCTGATTATAAGGGACCTTCGGACAGGTGTCAAGGCGCGCACCTTCCGGCGCTTCGCAGGGATCCCCGGCAGAAGGCCTGAAAAAAGGCCCGGCCGGAACCCATATTTTACATGATTCGTCAGATTCCCTGACTTTTATGTTATTTTATTTAACTTTATGGTAAAATAGAAAGCCGATATACGGTTTTTCTGCCGCAGATCAGAGGGATTCCATCTGATTCCCGTCTGATTCTAAAAAAGCACCTGAAAGGAAAATATCGCAATGAGAAATCTCACGCTGCTGACGGATCTCTATGAGCTCACCATGATGCAGGGCTATTTCTACAATTCAGGGATGAACGAGACCGTCATTTTCGACGCCTTCTACCGGAACAACCCGGAGGACGGCGGCTACTCCATCTGTGCCGGCCTGGAGCAGGTGATCGATTACGTGAAGAACCTTCACTTCGATGAGGACGAGATCGCCTACCTCAGAAGCATCGGCATTTTCCAGGAGGAGTTCCTCAATTACCTGAAGGACTTCCGCTTCACGGGAGATATCTACGCGATTCCGGAGGGAAGCGTCATCTTCCCGCGCGAGCCCCTGATCAAGGTCATTGCGCCGATCATGCAGGCGCAGCTCCTTGAGACCGCGGTCCTGAACATCATAAACCACCAGTCCCTGATCGCGACGAAGACCTCGCGGATCGTGCAGGCGGCGCGCGGGGACGGCATCATGGAGTTCGGCTGCCGGCGCGCGCAGGGCCCTGACGCCGGAATTTACGGCGCGAGAGCCGCGATGATCGCGGGATGCGTCGGAACCTCCAATGTTCTCACCGGCAAGATGTTCCATGTCCCGGTGAGCGGAACGCACGCGCACTCCTGGATCATGAGCTTCCCGGACGAGCTCACGGCCTTCCGCGCGTATGCAAAGATGTACCCGGACGCCTGCATCCTGCTCATCGATACCTACGACACGCTCGGCAGCGGCCTCCCGAATGCGATCAAGGTCTTCAAGGAAATGCGCTCGGCCGGCATCAAATCGAAGAAGTACGGCATCCGCATGGACAGCGGCGACCTCGCGTATCTCTCCAAGAAGGTCAAGGCCGCGCTGGACGCGGAGGGCTTCACGGATGCGGTCATCTCCGCCTCAAATGATCTCGACGAGTACCTCATCAACAGCCTGAAGGAACAGGGTGCCACGATCAACTCCTGGGGCGTCGGGACGAATCTCATCACCTCGAAGGACTGCCCGTCGTTCGGCGGCGTGTACAAGCTCGCGGCGATCAAGGACAGAGAGACCGGAAAGTTCGTTCCGAAGATCAAGATCTCTGAGAACGCGGAAAAGATCACAAACCCCGGAGACAAAACCATCTACCGCATCTACGACAAGAACGGCATGATCATCGCGGATCTCATCGCGCTGACGGACGAGAAGTTCGATCCGGAGGAGCCGCTCATGCTCTTTGATCCGATGGAGACCTGGAAGAAGACGCTCCTCGACGGCGGCACTTATACTATGAAGGAACTGCTGGTTCCCGTCTTCCGCAGCGGGGAATGCGTCTACAGCTCTCCGTCCGTGATGGACATGCAGAAATTCTGCAGAAGCGAGATCGCGACGCTCTGGCCGGAATCCAAGCGCTTCGTGAACCCCCACCAGACCTACGTGGATCTCTCGAAGAAGCTCTGGAATCTCAAGAATGACCTGCTCGAGGAGTATCAGGTCGGGCTCCGGAGGAGAAAGAAATGATTCAGGAAATCTCTCCGAAGCAGTATCACGTGGAATACCGGACGGACCGGACGCCCGCGGAGCAGTCCTTTCTGATTCTGGGGTCCGGAAAGGGCATCCTCGTAAAGGAGTGCGGGGAGGCGTTTCATCTCCCGCACTTCTCCGATTTCACCGCGGCGGGGGTTCCCCTCGAGACGCTCGGCGCCTCCTCCCGCTACCTCTTCGCCATTGACGATGACTGGTTCTTCCTGGTGCCGAGGGAGTGCATCCCGGATGAGCTCCTCTCGACCGGCTATCATTTCGAGTCCCCGTTCGGATTCCGGGATCACGAGCCCCGCTGGGAGGGGTTTGCCGGGGAGACCGCGTCCCAGTTCTGGCGCTTCTACGACACGCGGAAATTCTGCGGCCGATGCGGGCAGCCGATGGTGCACTCGGACACGGAGCGCGCCATGGTGTGCAGAAACTGCGGGCGGATCGAGTACCCGAAGATCAACCCCGCGATCATTGTCGCAGTGACCGACGGCGACCGGATTCTCCTCACGCGATACGCGACCAATGCGAACCATTACCGGAAGAAGGCGCTGATTGCGGGCTACGTCGAGGTCGGTGAGGACCCGGTGGATACCGTCCGGCGGGAGGTCTTCGAGGAAACCGGTCTTCACGTAAAGAACATAAAACCGTACAAGATCCAGCCCTGGTCCTTCACGGATGCCATGATGATCGCCTACACGGCGGAGCTCGACGGATCTGACCGCATCACCCTCCAGAGGTCTGAGCTCTGTGAGGCGGCATTCTACGACCGGAAGGATGTCCCCTACAATCCCAGCACAGCGAGCATCGGAAATGAGCTGCAGCAGGCGTTCCGCCGCGGGGAATTCTGACGGGTGCGCACTGTGAAGGAGACCGGATTCCCCGCAGAAGCGGGGAACCCGGTCTCTTGATTTCTCTTTGACCCTTTCAAGTTTTTCTCTTTCTTTTCTCTTCTTCTCTCTTCTCAGCCGCGGATTCTCTCCGGAATGCTGCCCTCGCGGTACGCATCCAGCAGCTCGTTCAGGTCGTCGATCTGCCGCGCGATATTCTTGCCGATGTCCGTATCGCCCACCATGACGCGGTACGGCTCGATCTCAAACTGGTTCGCGCGCGACTCGATGTCGAGGTTCTCATCCAGGACCTTCTCCACGCTCTCAAACGGCGCGTGCGCCTTGATCCGCATGCCGTGCGAGTTGTAGATCAGCGTATAGCCCGCGATACCGGTCGTCTTGTGATAGGCGCGGCTGAATCCGCCGTCGATCACGATCAGCTTTCCGTGCGCCTTGATCGGATTCTCCCCCTCCGACGCGCGGACCGGAACGTGGCCGTTGATGATGTGGGACATATCCGACTTCAGGCCGAAGTCCCGGAGCACCATGCGGCAGGTCGCCTCGTTGTCCATATAGGCGTAATAGGCATCCTGCGGCTCCTTCCAGACCTCCTTGTCGTCGATGTAGCAGCGCTCAAAGGTCTTCACCACGCGGCCGCAGACAGGGGACTTCGGGCCTCCCCAGAGATACCACATGAAGTCGACCTGCGGCTCGCTTCCGGACAGAAATGCCTGCCGGGCCGCCCTGTCGCACATGTCAAAGTAATCCTTGCCGCGGAGGAACCTCCCGAAGAAATTCATCTCATCCATCTGGCCGTTCTCCTTGAGCGGAACGCACCCGTGGAACAGGAGGTTGTCGTTCATCTCGAGATAGAGACTTCCGACGGAGTACAGAAACGAGACGTGTCTCTTTAACGTCTGGCTCACATGGAACGACGTGTGGAAGCCCTCCATCACCTTCTCTTCCTCCGCCGTCAGGCGGTACGGATCGTTCCAGTCGACGGTCGGAAACTCCTTCGTGTTCATCGGATACTCCTGGTCTCCGATCCGGACGGTTCCCTTCTCAGGATCGACCTTGTCAAGCAGCAGGCGGTCATTCATCTCGTATTCCGGGTGCTTTCGGATCAGCTGCCCCTCCACCTTCTGGACAATGACATTGATCGCCTTGACCATCGCCTGCTGCGGCGTCCCCTCGTAATATTTCTCGGAGAAGAGCTGCAGATCGCGGAGCGAGATGCCGTAGCCGCTCTCAAGAATCCGGTCGTTGTTGTAGCGGACATTATTCCGGATCACATTTGCGATGCAGGCGTCGTTTCCGCAGACCGCGCCCATCCAGAGGATGTCGTGATTGCCCCACTGGATGTCCAGCGAGTGGTAGTCCATCAGGAGGTCAATAATCCGGTCCGCGTCCGCGCCTCTGTCAAAGAGGTCGCCGACGATGTGCAGATGGTCCACCGCGAGGCGCTTGATCAGGGCAGAGAGGGCGATGATGAACTCATCTCCGTTCTGGATGCCGATGATCGTGTCGAGAATGCGCTCATGGTAGGCGAGCTGGTTGTCATCCTCATCCGGCTGCGCGTGAAGAAGCTCGTCCAGGATGTAGCCGAATTCCTTCGGCATCGCCTTTCTGACCTTGGACCGCGTGTACTTGGACGAGACTAACCGCGCGATCTCGATCAGCTCCTGAAGGGTCTCGCGGTACCACTTCGGGGTGAGGCGCTTCTCCTCCCGGAGCTTTCTCAGCTTCTGGCGCGGGTAGTAAATCAAGGTTCTCAGCTCCCGCTGCTCGAGATCCGTCAGGCGGTCGCCGAACAGAAGCTCTATCTTCTCCCGGATGACGCCGGAGCAGTTGTTCATGATGTGCAGGAAGGCCTCATACTCCCCGTGAATATCGCTCATGAAGTGCTCCGTGCCCTTCGGCAGGTTCATGATTGCCGCCAGATTGATGATCTCGGTGCAGACTGACTGTCTCGTCGGAAACTTTTCCGAGAGAAGCAGAAGGTACTTCCGCTGCTCCTGATCCATTTTTCCCTCCAACTCAGTCCTTGAAAATCAGTTTTTCTCAGTCCTTGAAAATCAGTTTTTCAAAAGCGGTTCCTCAAAAGCTGAAATCGATGTCTTCGATGGATTTCGCGATGTCGTGGCGCATGTACTTGTTGCGGAAGCTGATCCACTCCGTCGCCTCATACGCCTTCCTCCGCGCCTCCTTCAGATCCCTTCCGAGCGCCGTGATGTCGAGGACGCGGCCGCCGTTCGTCACGATCCGGCCCTGCTCATCGAGCTTCGTCCCGGCATGGAAGCAGAGATAATCACTCTTTCCGCGGAACTTCTCGAAGCCCTGGATGGGGACGCCCTTCTCGTACTTCACGGGATAGCCGTCGCTCGCGAGAACCACCGTCACGCATGCCTGCTTCCTGAACTTCAGGTCAATTTCCTCCAGCCTTCCGTCGATGCAGGCCTCGAAGACATCCACCAGGTCATTCTCCATCCGCGGCAGCACAACCTGCGCCTCCGGATCCCCGAAGCGGCAGTTGTACTCGAGGACCTTCGGTCCCTCGTCAGTCAGCATGAGGCCGAAGAAGATGACGCCGACAAAGGGTCTTCCCTCCGCCGCCATAGCGTCGACTGTCTTCTGGTAGATGTTCTTCTCGCAGAAGTCGTCGACTTCCCTGGTATAGAAGGGACTCGGGGAGAAGTTCCCCATACCCCCGGTGTTCAGTCCCTGGTCCCCGTCCTTCGCCCTCTTGTGGTCCTGGGCGCTGGACATAATCCTGACGGTCTTCCCGTCGACGAACGAGAGGACGCTCACCTCGCGGCCGGTCATGAATTCCTCGACGACCACCGTGTCCCCGGAATCTCCGAACTTCTTGTCCACCATGAGCGTCCGGATTCCTTCTTCCGCTTCCTCCCGCGTCATGCAGATGAGAACGCCCTTTCCGAGGGCAGGTCCGCTCGCCTTCAGGACGACCGGAATTCTGCAGGTCTTCACGTATTCCGCCGCCTTCCCGGGATCCGTAAACGTCTCATACTGCGCAGTCGGAATGCCGTATTTCCTCATGAGATCCTTCGAGAATGCCTTTGATCCCTCGAGAATCGCCGCATTCTTTCTCGGCCCGAAGACGCGGAGCCCGCGCGCCTCAAAGACATCCACGATTCCGCCTATCAGCGGATCGTCCATGCCGACGACCGTCAGATCAATCTTCTTCTCCTCCGCAAAATCCGCCAGCTTCTCAAACTCCATCGGCTGGATCGGGACGCACTCCGCCACCTCGCGGATGCCGGCATTGCCCGGCGCACAGTAGATTTTTTCCGCCTTCGGGCTCTGCGACAGCTTCCAGCAGATCGCATGCTCACGTCCGCCTCCGCCGATCACCAGGATTTTCATTTTTTTGCTCCTTTCTCACTCTGCCTCTGCGAAGGCGGCCTCTCCGTATGGAATCCTTCCATTCGCGATGCCATCGATCGCGGAGGGAAGCAGAACCCACTCCGCCTGCTCCATGATCCGTCTCTGAAGAATCTCCGGGGTGTCTCCCGGCTTCACCTCCACTGCCTTCTGCAGGAGAATGGGTCCGGAGTCGAGATTTTCGTCCACAATATGGACCGTCGCGCCGCTCACCTTCACTCCTCTTTTCAGGGCAGCCTCGTGCACCTTCAGCCCGTAGAAGCCCCTTCCACAGAAGCTCGGGATGAGGGACGGGTGGATGTTGATGATCCTGCCGCGAAACGCCCGGATCATCTCTGCCGGAATCTTCACCAGGAATCCGGCCAGAACGATCAGGTCCGGATTCTCCGCCTGCATCCTCTCCGTGAGCGCCCGCTCGAAGGACGCGCGGTCCGGAAAAGAATCCGGCGACAGCACCTCGTGCGGCACTCCGGCATTTTCCGCGCGCTTCAGCGCGTACGCGCCGGGATTATTTGAGAGAACAAGGCTGATTTCGGTGTTCGTGATCTTTCCGGAGCGCACCGCATCGAGGATCGCCTGCAGATTCGTGCCGCCTCCGCTCACCAGCACCGCGGCTCTCAGCATACATCGACCCCCTTCTCGCCGGAGACGATCTCGCCGATCACGTGGCTCTCGTCCCCCGTCTTACGGAACGCTGCCTGCGCCCGGTCCACATCCGCGGGGTCGACGGCGATGACCATGCCGATTCCCATGTTGAAGGTGTTGTACATGACGTGCTCCTCGATCTCCCCGCGCTCTGCGAGAAGGCGGAAAATCGGCGGAACCTCGTAGGAATCCTTCCGGATCACGGCGCGCACGCCCTCTCTCAGCATGCGCGGCACATTCTCATAGAAGCCGCCGCCCGTGATGTGGCTGCAGGCGTGGATTTTCACGCCGTCCGCCTTCGCCTGCTTCAGCGCCTTCACGTAAATGCGGGTCGGCTTCAGGAGCACATCTCCGAGGCGCTTTCCGCCGAGCTCCGGGTACGGCGTCTCGAGATTTTCCCTCGTCATCTCAAAGACTTTTCGGACCAGAGAGAAGCCGTTCGAGTGAACTCCAGTGGAGGAAAGGCCGAGGAGCACATCCCCCGCCTTCAGGTTTTCTCCCGTGATGAGGTCCTTCCGGTCGCAGACGCCGACGGAAAAGCCGGCGAGATCGTACTCGTCCTCCGGCATGAGGCCGGGATGCTCCGCCGTCTCGCCGCCGATCAGGGCGCACTCGGACTGGACACAGCCCTCCGCGACCCCGGAGACGATTGTCGCGATCTTTTCCGGGATGTTCTTCCCGCAGGCGATGTAATCGAGAAAGAACAGCGGCTCACCGCCGGCGCAGGCGACATCGTTCACGCACATCGCGACGCAGTCGATGCCGACCGTGTCATGCCGGTCCATGAGAAACGCGAGCTTGATCTTTGTGCCGACGCCGTCTGTTCCGGAGAGAAGGACCGGGTCCTCCATCTTCTTGACCGCGCTCATCGAGAACGCGCCGGAGAACCCGCCGATTCCGCCGATCACCTCGGGGCGCATGGTCCGCCTGACGAACTGCTTCATGAGCTTCACGGACTCATACCCGGCTTCAATGTCCACGCCTGAATTTCTGTAATCCATATGCCCTCCATCCATAAGAGTTTCTGCCCGAGGCCTTCACGGAGCTTTCTGCGAGGCTTTTGTGTGAACCTTTCATTTCGAGGCTTCTCCGCAGGCTCATTTTCTGAGGTACGCCTCGTACCCGATCTTCTTTAATTCCGCGTCCTTCCCGCTGACCTCGTTCTTCAGATTCTCCAGATACTGCTTTAATTTCTTCTCGAGGATCGGATCCGAGACTGCGAGGATTTTCGCGGCGAGAATTCCGGCGTTCTTTCCGCCGTTGATCGCAACCGTTGCGACCGGAATGCCGCTCGGCATCTGCACGATCGAGTAGAGGGAATCCAGTCCTCCGAGATCAGAGGTCTTCATCGGAATTCCGATGACGGGAAGCGGGAACAGCGCCGCGCACATGCCCGGAAGATGCGCCGCCTTTCCGGCGCCCGCGATGATGACCCTGATGCCGCGCTCCTCCGCGCCCGCTGCCCACTTGAAAAAGGTCTCCGGCTCGCGGTGTGCGGAGATGATGTTCATCTCAAAGTCAATGTCCATTTTTTTCAGGAAATCCGCTGCCTGCGCCATGACCGGAAGATCCGAGTCACTGCCCATTACAATGCCGACTGCTGCCATGATACCCTCCTTTAAACTCTACAATTACGGATCGCTCCGCGCTTCGCGCTCCCGCGATCCCCCCGCCATTTGCACTCCCGCATCGCTCCGCGCTGCTTCGTGCTCATGTCGGGCGTGTCATAAGGTCACATGCCCACTTTTGTGCAAGCACAACGTGGGCTGTGACTTTATGACACTGTAATCACATTATACCATTCCCGGAATTCACCTGCCACACGCAATTCAGGGCGGAGGGCGGCTTCAAGATCCGGCAGGGAAGCACTTTTTCCGTCCGGCAGACGCGGTCCGGTCAGCTCAAGGCTGCGCAGCCGGGTCCCGCTCAGGCGTCTCCCGTGCCGCTGTCCAGCGGCCGGTTCAGTTCCTGCGTTCCCTCCAGCACGAACCGGCCGTGCCGGATTATGTCGATCCCGCTTCCGTCCGGCATCACCGCGGTCACCGCGCCGATCTCGCCGTAAGGAAGCGTGATGTCCATGTGAAAACCAAAATAGGCCTCCTCCGGGTTTTCATGGCGCCTCGCAGAGATCTCATTCTCCCGCGCAACAATCGCCTTCCCGTCCGGGTTGTACGTCATCGTCTCTTCCTCGTGACTGTAGCAGGTATCCCCGAGCGCGAAGTGAGGGCCTGTCTTTTCCGCGATGAGGATCGGGAGCCGGTCCCAGATTCCGAATCTCTCCGCCGCCGCGAATGCGCAGGTGTTCGTTCCGATCGCGAACTCTCCCATCGGGAGCACCTCGTGGCTCCCGCAGAGATTCTCCAGGACAAAGCGGCGGTTTTTCTCCTCGGAGTCAAAATTTCCGCATGTGGCGCTGACTGTCCGGCCGTTCTCAAACCGGATCTTCAGGTCCCGGAACAGGATTCCGTCCACGTAGACGCGCTTCACGTGAAGAAGGCCCTCCGTTCCCCTTAGAACCGGGGAAGTAAAGACCTCTCCTGCCGGGATGTTGACGTCCGACACGCAGTTCTCGAATCGGGTCTCACGCTCCGGGTGGGAGAGCGGCCAGAGCGAAATCCGGAGCCTCGTCTCATTGTCCGCTTCTCCCCGCACCTCCGCGTGGTCGCAGCGGTCCAGGACATCGATGATTTTCTGCTGCACCGCTCTCCACTTCTCGTTCTCCAGCGTATTGATGCGGAGAATGCTGTCAAAAATCTGATCATAGGAGGAACCGATCGCGGGAATGGGCCAGGAGATGATCGAGAAGCTCGTCTCCTCCCCCGGTATGAAGCGGTCCCGAAGATTTGTGAGCGACGTGAGGAAGCTGTTCAGAAGCTTCTGCTGTCTCGGTCGGAACGCGTACGCCTCCTCGCAGAGCAGCGGCTCAAACGGCGCCTCACCGAAATATTCCATGACGGCAGGCCCCGCGAAGAGAGAGGCCTCCTCCTTCATGGACTCGTACGCTGCGGTCAGCTCTGCAAGCTTCCTGTCGGTGAAGGCCTTGTCCCAGAAGATGGCGGCGTCAAAGCGGTGATCGAAGTCAAACTGCCGGTTCGGGCTCAGTGAATTCTGCCGGGCGCTCCGCCCCGGGATCCGCTCGGAGAGCCGCGCGGCGGTGCCGGGAAGAATCACGCGGAGCCCGTCCCGTTCCTCAAAGAGCTCCGAGGCGCGGAGCACAAGACGCTCAAACCCGCGGACAAAACGGATCTCACAGGTCTTCTTTCTCTTGAGATCCCGGCCCATGACGCGGAACCCCTCCTCGTATCCTGTGACCAGGGCGGCGGCCGCCTTTTCCGCGGCATCCTCCGGGAGCGCGTTCAAATACCGCGCGGTCTCAAGGGTCTCCTCCGAAATGTAGTCCCCGGAAAAGAAGAGGTAGCGGAGATCACGCGGGTCCATTCCGTGATAGAGGCTGAACGCGGGGTCCGGGGAAGGTGTGAGACACTCCCGCACCCGCTGCGGCACCGTGATATCCAGGTAGTCAGACGCGTACCAGTAGAGCGCGTCTTGGATTTCCTGCTCCTTCGGGATCTCCCCGGCGGAAAACATGGCGCAGATCTCGAGAAAGATTTCCAGGACGGGGAGCGCGTCATCCTCCCGCCCTTCAAAGACAAAGCGCAGCAGGGAAAAGAGCTCTGCGTAAAGCGCGGAGAGAAGCCTCCCGTATCCGGGCCCCGCTTTTTTCACCGCCGCAGCCGGATTCAGCCACGAGGCGGCGTAGTGCTCCGGAAGCATGTCCCGGTAGAGATCCGCCTGTCTCCGCTGCATTTCTGCGAGGCTCTCCCTGCAGAAGGAACCGTCCGCAAGGGCCCGCCGGAGCGAAAAGATCCGCTCCAGAAACGCTCCCGCGGTCAAAAAAAAGTCACGGAACGGCTCAGGGACCCCTGTGTCCTCCGGGATCCGGCTGATCCGCTCCATGGCAAGCTGCATCCGCTCCGCTGCAGCTGCATTTCCCGCTGCGAAGGGCTCCTCTTTCGTTTTTAACTGCTTCCCTGCGTCATTCCGAAGATCATGATTATGATCCATGTCAAGAGCACCAGTCCTCCGATGGAAAGTCCGATGATGCCGAACAGATGATCCCTGTCCGGGTTAAACAGCGACGTGATCCCTGCGATCAGCGCGTAGAGCGAAAACAGCATGGCGCTTCCCGCGACCGCCGAGACATAGAGCGGCGGATTTCCAAGCGAGGTCACCATGAAGCGGAAGGCGAGTGCCGTGAGCACAAGCGCCACAGCAGACGCAGCCACGGACAGGGTCCCTGTCTCCGAGCGCGGCTTCCGCAGGTAGTTGACAAAGCGGCCCGTTTCCCGGGGCGCGCTCTTCTGATCCGGATACATGAATTCAGGCCGCTCCAGAACAGACTCATCCGCGCGTCTTCCGGGCTTTAGAAAGCGGTACTTATGTCTGGAGGGAAAGTGAAATTTCATACGGAACGGAACCTCCGGTTAAAGATGCGGAAAATGAGGTGTCCCAGCACGGCGCCGATGACATTTAAAAGAATGTCGTCCACATCAAAGCTCCCGAGCCGGGTAATCAGCTGCAGCGTCTCGACAGAGGCCGAGAACAGGATCCCGAGCAGGAGAACCTCCGGAAAGACATGCCGCCGGCCGAGCACAAAAGGAAGAAAGAAGCCGAACGGAAGAAAAGCCGCCACATTTCCCGCTGTATTCAGAAGAAAGGCGTTCCAGCCTAGCTTGTCCCGGTACATCCAGAAGCGGCGGATCTCCCGGAACAGCACAAGATTGTAGTGATATTCGCTCCCCGCGTCCCTGCCGAGCGATTCCGCAAAAAACAGGAAATACACCAGGGCCGCGAGATAGAGAAGAAAAAGCAGTGTCCCGAGCACCCGGTGTCTCGTCTTGATCCGGTCCACGGGCCTCAGGCCTCCCCGTTCACGCCGTACTGTCTGTAGTAGTCTTCGATCCGCTCCTTCAGAGGGCCGTCAATGACCATCCTCCCCTGGTACGGATGCGCCGAGAGGTAGTCAATCACCTCCCGCATCGTGACAATCGCGCAGGTCTTCATGCCATAGGTCTCGGAGATCTCCTGCAGCGCGCTCTTCGTCCCCTTTCCTCTCTCGCATCTGTCGACGCTCACCACCAGTCCCTGGACGCGCACATCCGCCTGGGACTTTAAAATCGGTACGGTCTCCGCGATGCTTGTGCCGGCGGTCGTGACATCCTCGATGATCACGATGCGGTCGCCGTCCCTTAAGGGACTTCCGAGAAGGATGCCCTTGTCCCCGTGATCCTTCACCTCTTTCCGGTTCGCGCAGTATCCGACATCCGCCCCCGTCAGGCGGTTTAATTCCATGGAGGCCGCGACGCAGAGCGGAATTCCCTTGTAGGCGGGCCCGAAGAGGATGTCAAAGTCCGTCCCGAAATGCTCCGAGATGGCGCGCGCGTAATAGGCGCCGAGCCTCCTGAGCTGCGCCCCCGTCCGGTAAAAGCCGGTGTTCACGAAGAACGGCGTCTTCCGCCCGCTCTTCGTCACAAAATCCCCGAAGCGGAGCACCCCGCAGTCCAGCATGAATGAGATGAATTCTTCCTTGTACTGTTCCATTGTATCGATTCTCCGATCTGCCGATGTTCTCTCCGCCGGATCTTCTCACGGGCGGAGTTTCACCGGGACTTCTCTCTGACTGTTTGAATGGCTGCAGCCTGACAGCCTGCCGGTTTCCCGGCCGGCTGCGTTTCTGCCTATCTGACGGCGCCGATGAGCTCCCGCACGTCCTTCACGCCGTATTTTAGCATGTAGGCGCGGATGCCGTCCACGACTTCTTCCGTGGCGCGCGGATTGAAGAAATTCGCTGTCCCGACTGCGACCGCCGAGGCGCCCGCGAGAAGGAACTCCACCGCATCCTCCCCGGAGGCGATGCCGCCCATCCCGATCACGGGAATCCGCACTGCGTGAGAGGCCTCATAGACCATCCGCACCGCGACAGGCTTGACTGCCGGGCCGGAAAAACCGCCCGTCTTATTTGCGAGGACAAAGGCCCTCCGGTCGATGTCGATCTTCATCCCGGTGATGGTGTTGATGAGTGACACCGCATCCGCGCCGCCGCTCTCCGCCGCCCTCGCCACTTCCCCGATGTCCGCGACATTGGGCGAGAGCTTCATGATAACCGGCTGGGATGCCCGCTTCTTCACGGCGGAGGTGATCCTCTCCACCATCTCCGGATCGCGCCCGAACGCCATGCCTCCCTCCCGCACATTCGGGCAGGAGATATTGATCTCCAGGAGATCAACCGGCTGGTCCGCGAGGCGCTCCACCACCTCGAAATATTCCTCCTCGGTGTGTCCGCAGACATTCACGATGATTCTGGTGTCAAAACGCCGGAGGAAGGCCAGATCCCGCCGGAGGAACTCCTCCACGCCGGGATTCTGGAGCCCGATCGCGTTCAGCATGCCCCCCGTCACCTCGCACACGCGGGGCGCGGGATTTCCCGGCCAGGGCCGGCTCGCGAGCCCCTTCGTGACCACTGCGCCGAGGCGGTTCAGATCGACAAACTCTCCGTATTCCTCTCCGAAGCCGAATGTCCCGCTCGCATCCATCACAGGATTCTTCAGCGTGACGCCGGCAATCTTTACCTCAAGGGAAGGATTTTCGCTCACAGCTCCACCTCCTCCGCCCGAAAGACAGGGCCCTCCCTGCACACGCGCTTATTCTTTACCAGGGAGTGCCCGTCCACCTCCGTGCTCCGGATCACGCACCCGAGACAGGCGCCGACCCCGCACGCCATCCGCGCTTCCACAGAGACGTAGAGCGGCACGCCTCGTTCCGCGGCCCAGGCCTTGAGCGACCTGAGCATCGGCATGGGACCGCAGGCAAGAATCGTCTCCGGCAGTTTTTCTCTCGCATTCAGGGCGTCGATCACCGTGCCGCGCACGCCGAGGCTTCCGTCCTCCGTCGCGATGACGAGCGGCGCCGCTGCCTCAAACTCCTCCTTCAGATACAGTGCGTCTGAAGAGCGGTAGCCGAGCACGGCCTCCTTCTTCCCGGGAAGCTCCTTCAGAAGCTGAAGGAGCGGAAACACGCCGATTCCGCCGCCGACCGCGGTCACATCCGGAAGATCCTCCGGGAAGCCGTTTCCGAGCGGGCCCAGCACGCGGAGCTCTGTCCCCGCCGGATAGGAGGCGAGTTCCGCGGTTCCCCTCTTCTCGCCGGTCACCCGGAACACAACGCGGATGGTTCCCTCCCCGCGGTCGATGCCGCAGAGGCTGATGGGTCTCGGCAGAATCCGCGTGCGGTCCAGAAGAAAAAGATTCACGAACTGCCCGGCGTGCGCCGCAGAGGCGATCCCGGGCGCGAGAAGCGTGAGGTCGATGATGCCGCGCGAGAGCTCACGCCGGGTGAGAATGCGGCAGTCCTCCATAAATTTTGCCATTGAGATCTCCATTCTCTCAGCAGACCTTCGCGAGATCCTCTTTCATGGCGAGAACCGCCGCGCGGGAGGCATCCGCGAAGTGCTCCGTGCCGAAGCGCGCATACGTGTCTTTCTTCCACGCCGCAATGATGCCGCGGGAGGAATTCACAACAGCGCCGATCCCGTCACGGTCAAAGGCGTCCTTCAGATCCTCCGCCCTTCCGCCCTGCGCGCCGTAGCCCGGAATCAGGAAAAAGGTGTGCGGCATGAGGCCGCGGAGCTCCCCGATCATCTCCGGATACGTCGCACCGACAACTGCACCTACATTGGACCACTCCCCGTCCATCGAGGAGCGCCCCCACTCGACAACCTTCTCCGCGACGCGCCAGTAGAGCGGCTTCCCGTCGATCAGCCGGTCCTGAAACTCTCCGCTCGACGGGTTCGAGGTCTTCACAAGCACGAAGATTCCGCGGTCAAAGGCATTGCACGCGTCCACAAACGGTTTTATACCGTCGCTTCCGAGATAGGGGTTCACAGTCAGCATGTCGCTGTCAAAGGCGGCGCAGGAGCTCTTTCCGATTTGTACGCTCCCGAGATGGGCGGCCGCATAGGCCGCCGAGGTGGAGCCGATGTCGCCCCGCTTTCCGTCCGCGATGACAATCAGCCCCTTCGCGCGGCAGTACTGCACGGTCCTCTGATAGACTGCGAGGCCCGGGACTCCGAACTGCTCATACATCGCAAGCTGCGGCTTGACGCACGGAACCAGGTCAGCGACCGCATCGACAATGGCGCGGTTAAACTGCCACACCGCCTCTGCGGCGCCCTCGAGGGTCTCGCCCTTTTCCTCGTACGCGCGGCTCAGAATAAACTCCGGAATATGGGTCAGCATGGGATCGAGACCGACGCAGATCGGCGCTCCGGTCTCGGAAATTCTCCGAATCAGTCTGGATATCACGTTCTACCTCCGATTTTTCCTGTCAGGAAGGCTCCCTGCAGAATCCATGAAATGCTCATTGCTATTATACGTTCTTTCCCTTTCCCGGGCAATGCAAAAGACCGGCGGGTGTGCTATACTAACGGCACGGCAAGAACAGAAATAAAAGCAGAAACAGGGAGATAAAGAATGAAATTCACAGAACAGAACAGGCTCAACAGGAAGGAGCAGGAGACCGTCCGGAATATCCTGATCCGAAGCCATGAGAAGGAAAATTACTCGATCACATTTCCGCTTCTCGAGCCGCACACAAAGTTTTTCACCGCGCGCGATGACGAGACGGATGAGATCCGGGCCATTCTCGCGCTCTCCCGCCTGACGGAAACGGAATATGAGGTCAGCGCGTTTACAGACCCGGCGTACCGGAAGCAGGGGCTCTTCCATCAGCTCTGGGAGAAGGCGAAGCTCTCTCTCCCGGGCCGCTCCTCGGTGAACGGTCCGGTTTCCGTCCGCTTCGCGATTGAGTCTGCCCTTAAGGACGCGCTTCCCGTGCTCCTCTCGATCGGCGCTGCCCTGAGCGAGGAGCAGACGGAAATGAAGGCGGAGCTGAAGGGGGACCAGGAGCTCAGCGGCAGCTACACCTTCCGCCGCTCGGCGCCCTCCGGGGAGGGCGTGATCCGGATCCAGGCCGTCTCGAAGGAAGACTCCCGCCCTGTCATGGAGTGCTTTCTCATGCCGATGAAGGACAAGGGGTGCTACCTTCACAGAATCGCTGTCCGGAAGGACCTGATCGGCCAGGGGATCGGAAGCCTTGTCTTCCCGGAGCTCCTCGCGGTTCTCTACAAACAGGGATACCGGACGGCTTCGCTCCAGGTTGACGCGTCCAATCTCCCCGCCGTGAGGCTGTATAAGTCTAACGGCTTTGCGGTGACCACGCGGCTTCGGTATTACGTCGTCCTCTTTCAGTGACGTCACGCGCATCCCGTGACGCCGCGCGCGTTCCATGACATCGCGCACTTTCCGTGATGTTGTGCGCTTTCCACGCATTTTCTGCAAAAAGAGAGCAGCCTGAGGCTGCTCTCTTTTGTCTTTTTTGAAGGCGCGAAGCTGAGATTTCCCGGCCGCCGCCGGAGGCACCGCGCGCGGGCAGCACTGCCCCTCGCCTTTTTATGAACTCCGCTGCGCCTGCCGCGCCCTACAGAATGAATCCCGATGTCCGCTTCCCGGACTGCGTCTCGATCCGTCTCCGGATCGCAAGCATTTTTTCATCCGTCGAGGAGATGATCTCCGCGCACTCCCGCAGCTCCCGGCTGATCTCGTCCGCGTCCTCGATCTCCTTCTTGTACTTCAGCTCGTGGTCCATGCTCGCCCAGAAATCCATGGCCATGGTCCGGATCTGGATTTCCACGCGCATGTAGCGCTTCTGGTTGGAGAAGAACACCGGCACCTCAACGATGATGTGGTAGGAGCGGTACCCGTTGTCCTTCGGGTGGCGGATGTAATCCTTGATCCGGATCACGCGGAGATCGTCCTGCCGCATGATCATGTCCGCAACATCATAGATGTCGTCCATAAAGGAGCAGATGACGCGCACACCGGCGACATCGTCCAGGTTCTCCATCATGGACCTGAGGCTCACGGGAAAGCCGCGGCGCATGAGCTTGTCGGCGATGCTCTGCGGCTTCTTCACGCGCCACTTGATGAGTTCGATGGGATTCCGCCTGTTCCGCACGGACAGCTCGTCGTTCAGGACCTCAAGCTTTGTCTTCACCTCGCGGATCGCACAGCTGTACATCATCATGGCTTCCCGGAACTCGTCCTCCCAGCTCCGGATGCTCTCCGGCAGATGTGCCGCGTCCGCCGCCTTTACGGCGGAAAGATCCAGGCTTCTGCTTCCATCGATTCCAGATTCCATTACTTCTCCCCGGTAATACTCTTCACCGCGCCGTCAATCCACGGGGCCTCCAGGTATTCAATGCTCCCCTGGTCCACTGCTGCCGCGTTCCTCGGATCCACCGGTGCCTTCGCCAGAACTCTGAGTCCCTTCTCTGCCGCAATCTCATCGATGTGACTCTCGCCGAAGATCGCGTGTCTTTTCCCGCAGTCCGGACACTCAAAGTAACTCATGTTCTCAATCAGGCCCAGAATCGGGATGTCCATGCTCTCTGCCATCCGGACCGCCTTCTCCACGATCATTTCCACCAGCTCCTGCGGACTCGTGACAATCACGATTCCCTCCACCGGGAGCGACTGGAACACGGTCAGCGGAACATCCCCCGTGCCAGGCGGCATGTCGACGTAGAGATAATCGATGTCTCCCCAGCATACCTCCGACCAGAACTGCTTCACCGCGTTCGCAATCATCGGGCCGCGCCAGATCACCGGCTCCGTGCTGTCCTCCAGCAGGAGATTCGAGCTCACAATCTCGATCCCCGTGGAGCTTGTCGCGGGAACAATCAGATTGTTCCTGGCTCCGAGGCTTCCCGCCTCCAGGCCGAACGCCTTCGGGATCGACGGCCCCGTGATGTCCGCGTCAAGAATTCCGACCTTCTTTCCCAGCGCCCGCGTCTTCACGGCGAGAAGGCTCGTGATGAGCGACTTTCCGACGCCGCCCTTTCCGCTCACGATTCCAATGACGTGCTTCACATGACTTTCCGGATTCAGCGGAACCTTGAAATCTGCCTTCGGCGGCTCCGGCATCTTCGGAGCGGCGCCCTGTGGATTTCTGTTGTTTTCAGCCATAGTTTTCCTCGAATTTTCAGATTTGCCGTCCGGCGGATTCCTGCCGCGGCATTGTGTTTACATAATTGTACAGCAGCGGGAACAATATTTCAACCGGGACCCTGTCTGCTCCCCGTCCCCGCCGGATCTGTTCTTTTGTATTTCCGGCCCAGGTGCTATAATCCAATACGAATAAGAAATGCTCCTGGCGCGGAAATCAGCTTCTCCCGCCGGGGCACAGTCTCACCCATGTCTGCCGGCCCTCATGGGCGCGGCGAACACTTCAGAAAAGGAGATCCTATGCATCAGGCTGTCAAAGTAACGGATGATATCTGGTATCTCGGTTCGAGCGACCGGAGACTTGCAAAATTCGAGAATTGCTTTCCGATCCCGAATGGCATCTCCTACAACTCCTATCTTGTGCTCGATGAAAAGACGGTTCTTCTCGACACGGTGGACAAAAGTGTCTCCTCCGTGTTCCTCGAGTCCCTGGATTATCTGCTCGCGGGGCGGCCGCTCGACTACATTGTCGTAAACCATGTTGAACCGGATCACGCGGCGACTCTCGCGGAGGTCTGCCTCCGCCACCCGGAGGCAGTCGTCGTCGGCAGCGCCAAGACGCAGAGCCTGATCCGCCAGTTCTTTGACATCAGCCTCCAGGGAAGGGTTCTTCAGGTAAAGGAGGGCGACACGCTCACCACCGGAGCTCACACATTCACCTTCATCCAGGCGCCGATGGTGCACTGGCCGGAGGTGACCGTGACCTATGACCAGAAGGACCACATTCTCTTCTCCGCTGACGCCTTCGGCACCTTCGGCGCGCTGAACGGCAATCTCTTCGCCGACCAGATCCGCATGGAGTCCGCGGAGATCGCGGAGTACCGCCGCTACTACGCAAACATCGTCGGAAAGTACGGCATGCAGGTGCAGTCGCTCTTAAACAAGGCAGCCGGCCTCGACATCGAGATGCTCTGCCCGCTGCACGGGCCGGTCTGGCGCGTGCCGAAAAAGATCGAGCAGCTGATTCACCTCTACGCGAAGTGGGCCACCTATCAGCCGGAGGACAATGAAGTCGTGATCTTCTACTCCTCCGTCTACGGCGACACCGAAAACGCAATGCAGGTGCTTGCGGACAGTCTCGGGGAAAGAAAGGTGAGAAACATCAGAATGTACGATGTCTCCGTCACGGATGCCTCCTACCTCGTCGGGGAAGCGTTCCGCGCGAGCCACCTGGTCTTTGCGGCCACCACCTACAACAACGACATCTTCCCGGCGATGGCGGCATTCCTGAACGACCTGAAGGCGCACAACTTCCAGAACCGCACCGTCGCGGTCGTGGAAAACGGCTCCTGGGCTCCCTGCTCCGGAAAGAAGATGCTTGAGATTCTGACCTCGATGAAGAACATGACGGTCCTCGGCCAGACGCTCACCATAAAGTCAAGGCTCCGGGAGGAGCAGCTGGAACCGCTTCAGTCTCTGGCAGAGGAAATCGCGGCCTCCATTGACAAAGCGGATCTCGCGTAAGAGGCGGCCGGTTCCCGGCGGATTCCCGCGAGACACTGCTCATGTGGGGCTCTGCTCCTTCGCGGCTCTGCTCTTTTGAGACTCTGCCCCTTCCGCTGCATTTTACTCCTGCGATGCCTGCCTGAGCCGCTGTGCCTTCCGCCGCTCTTCTGCTTCCTCCCTCGAGAAGCTGCAGCCGCAGTAGTCCTGACGGTAGAGATGATAGATCCGGGAGAGCTCGACGCTCCGGTGATATCCGTTTTTCTTCTTGAAATCCGACGGGAGAAACGGAACGCCCGCAGCGGCCCCGGCCTTTTCACCGATCTCATTGAGGCGCGCCGCGTCTTTCATCGGGCTTATGGTGAGCGTCGTCGTGAAGCAGTCGAAGCCGAGGCAGCGTGCCGTCTCCGCGGCTTCACGAAGCCGCAGGGCAAAGCAGATGCCGCAGCGGTCCCCGCCCTCCGGATCCGCCTCGTGCCCGCGTACCCGCGCGCGCCAGGCCTCCGGGTCGTATCTGCCCTCGAGGAACCTCACCCCGGCCGCGGACGGCATCTCCCGCAGGAGGCGCTTCTCCTCCTCCGCCCGCTTCCGGTACTCCTCCGGATCGTCGATGTTCGGATTGTAAAAAAAGACCGTGATCTCGAAGTACCGGTTCAGAAACTCCAGGCACCACGAGGAACACGGCGCACAGCACACATGAAGAAGAAGCTTCGGGTGTCTGCCCGAAGCTTCATTTTCTGCAATGATTTTTTCCAGTTCTCTCTGGTAATTTCTCCGGTTCATCTCTCTTTCCCATCAAATCACAGGAAATCGCGGATTCTCTTGGAGCGCACCGGGTTTCTGAGCTTTCGGAGCGCCTTGGCCTCGATCTGGCGGATGCGCTCGCGCGTCACCTTGAACTCCCGTCCGACTTCCTCCAGGGTCCTCGGATGGCCGTCCTCCAGGCCGAACCGCTTCACGATCACCTGCCGCTCTCTCTCCTTCAGATCTCCCAGCAGCGCGTCGATATGCTCGCGGAGCATGACGGACTCCACGTTGTCCTCCGGTGTGAGGACATTGCTGTCCGCGACGAAGTCGCCGAGATTCGAGTCGTCCTCCTCCCCGATCGGGGTCTCGAGCGATGCGGGCTCCCGGGCAATCTGCATGATCTCCATGACCTTCTCCTCGGTCATGTCCAGCGCCTTCGCGACCTCCGCGACGCTCGGCTCATACCCGAGCTCGAGCGTGAGCTTCCGCTGCATCTTGCTCATCTTCTTGATGGTCTCGACCATGTGGACCGGGACGCGGATGGTCCTCGCCTGAT
>CACXCJ010000112.1 GCA_902766175.1 uncultured Lachnospiraceae bacterium | reverse complement strand
GCCGGCCTCCACCAGGGCGGGCACGCGCTCCGCATAGTCGCGCGTGTTGATTCCGGCGCCGACCACGTAGCTCTTGTTCTCGTCCAGGAGCTCGTTCACATTCTCCTTGTGGCTGTCATAATCCTTCCGGAACACCATGTACTGCAGGCGCCCGTCCGCGTCCACCAGCGGAAGGGAATTGATCTTGTTCTCCCAGATGATGTCGTTGCAGTCATGAAGAGAGGTGTCAGATGGCGCCGTGACCAGCCTCTCCAGCGGGGTCATGAACTCCGTCACCTTCAGGTCCATGGCCATGCGGGACAGGCGGTAGTCGCGGGATGCAACGATGCCCAGCAGCTTTCCGTGCGCCGTTCCGTCGTCCGTGACCGCGACCGTCGAGTGCCCGGTCCGCTGCTTTAACTCGAGGACATCCGCGAGCGTCGCGCTCGGGGAGAGGTTCGAGTCGCTCGTGACGAACCCCTTCTTGTACGTCTTCACCCTGCGGACCATCTCCGCCTCGCTCTCGATGGTCTGGGAGCAGTAAATGAAGGAGACGCCGCCCTGCTTTGCGAGCTCGATCGCCAGACGGTCCCCCGAGACAGACTGCATGACGGAGGAAACCATGGGGATGTTCATCTGCAGGGGGCACTCCTCAGATCCCTTCCGGTACTTCACCAGCGGGGTCTTGAGACTCACCTCCGTGGGAATGCACCTGGAGGAAGAATACCCCGGAACCAGCAGATACTCTCCGAACGTTCTTGACGGCTCACTGAAATAGTATGCCATGCTTACCTCTCTCTTTCTGTCAGATCTATTTCTGGTCGGTTACTCGGACTTTCTGCGGAGCTCGCTCTTCCCTCCCATGTACGGGCGGAGGACCTCCGGAATGCGCACGCTTCCGTCTTCCTGGTAATTGTTCTCGAGGAGCGCGATCAGCATACGCGGCGGCGCAACCACTGTGTTGTTCAGCGTGTGCGCGAGGTACTTTCTGCCGTCCGCTCCCTTCACGCGGATGCGGAGGCGTCTCGCCTGCGCGTCTCCGAGGTTCGAGCAGCTTCCGACCTCAAAGTACTTCTTCTGGCGCGGGCTCCAGGCCTCGACATCGCAGGACTTCACCTTCAGGTCCGCGAGATCTCCGGAGCAGCACTCCAGCGTCCTGACCGGGATGTCCATGGAGCGGAACAGATCCACGGTGTTCTGCCAGAGCCTGTCGTACCACATCTTCGACTCTTCCGGGCGGCAGATGACGATCATCTCCTGCTTCTCAAACTGGTGGATGCGGTACACCCCGCGCTCCTCCAGTCCGTGCGCGCCCTTCTCCTTGCGGAAGCACGGGGAATACGAGGTGAGCGTGTAGGGAAGCTTCTCCTCGTCGTTGATCGTGTCAATGAAGCGTCCGATCATGGAGTGCTCGCTGGTCCCGATCAGGTAGAGATCCTCTCCCTCGATCTTGTACATCATGGCGTCCATCTCCGGGAAGCTCATGACGCCGGTCACGACGTTCGAGTGAATCATGTAGGGGGGAATGACATAAGTAAAGCCGCGGTCGATCATGAAATCCCGCGCGTACGCGAGAACCGCGGAGTGAAGACGGGCGATGTCACCCAGCAGATAGTAGAAGCCGTTGCCGGCCACCTTGTGCGCGGAATCAAGATCGATTCCGTCAAAGCTCTCCATGATGTCGGTGTGATAGGGAATCGGGTACTCCGGCACCACCGGATCCCCGAAGCGCTCGATCTCGACGTTGCAGGAGTCATCCTTTCCGATCGGAACGGAGGGATCGATCATCTGCGGGATGGTGTACATGATGCTCCGGATCTTCTCCGTGAGCTCCTGCTCCTTCGGCTCAAGCTCTGCGATGCGGGCGTTGATCTCACTCACTTCCTGCTTCGTCTCCGCCGCCTCTTCCTTTTTCCCCTGCGCCATCAGGGCGCCGATCTGCTTCGAGATCCTGTTCCGCTTCGAGCGGAGCTCATCCGCCTCAGCCTGGGTCCTCCTGCTCTCATCGTCCAGGCGGATCACCTCGTCCACCAGAGGAAGCTTTTCATCCTGGAATTTCTTGCGGATGTTCTCCTTCACGGCATCCGGGTTCTCCCTCAGAAACTTGATATCGATCATTTCAATCCTCCAACTCAATATTTAAGGCTGGTGCCATTGTACACCGAAATCAGGGCGCGTACAAGCATTCCGCGCCGATTCCGGGCCTTCCGGAAAACGGCTTTCAGGCCCGCCTGGGAACAGCTTCCTGACCGCCGTGGAACGGCTTCCGGGCGCCGGTTCCGGCCTGCCGGAAATGGTTTCTGCGAGATTCTTCCGGGATCTTCAGCGGATCAGAAGGCCCAGCAGTCCGTATGAGACAACCGCCATGATCAGCGTCGCGAGGAGAACACCGAGGAAAATCGCGAGCAGCGCCTTTCCGGTCTTCATGCCCATGAGGCCCGCGACCATGGAGCCGGTCCAGCCGCCGGTGCCCGGAAGCGGGATACCGACAAAGAGGAGCAGTCCCAGAAACTCCCCGTTCGAGAGTGCCGAGGACTTGGACGCCGCCCGCTTCTCCATTTTCTCGACAAACGGGCGGAAATGGCGGAATCGCTTCAGAAACCGGAACAGCCGCCTGAGAAACAGGAGAAGAAATGGGATCGGGATCATGTTTCCGATCACAGTGATCGGAAGCGCCGTGCGGATATCCACCCCGAGAAGCGACGCCACCAGAAGGCCGCCGCGGCACTCGAGGACGGGAAGAAGGGAGACGATGAAGACCACCGCCTCCGCCGGAACCTTCGCTCCGAGCGCTGCGGCAAACCAGGACGCAAGACTTTCCATAAATCCGATGTTTCCTTTCTTATTTCCCCAGACCTTGATTTCTCAGATCTTGTTTTCTAAAATCTTATTTTCTCAGATCTTGTTTTTTCAGACCTTGTTTTTTTCAGACCTTGTTTTTCTCAGATTCTGTTTCTTCAGAGATCCCGGCTCTCCAGGATGAGAAGGCCTGCGCCATCCTCCCCGGAAAAGCGAATCGTACCGGCCTCCCCCGAGAGCTCGTTTGAAACCGTGAGAGAAGGACTCGTCCGGTCCGTGAGCGTAAAATCTGTGAGCGGGTAGCGGAAGCCCGTCAGCGTCAGGTGGCGCACTGCGCCGCCGATCGGGAAAAAGCCGATGTACCTTCCCCACTGCTCCGACTTTTGAATCCGCACCTCCTGCGGATCCTCCCCCTCGGAGAGAACGCATCGGATCCGGTTCTGCGGGTCAAGGAGCGTGAGGCGCATGCCGTGAAGCGCCGCGTGATAGGTGAGACGGACGTTTGCGCACGCGTGGTCCGCGCGTCCGCCCAGGGCGCCGAGAACGACCGCATTCCTGAGATTTCTTTTCCGGAGAGCCTGCACCGCGAGCTCAAGGTCGGAGGCGTCCTTCACGGGATTGTGGCGCTCGACGGTGACGCCGCTCCTTGACAGAAAGCGCGCCAGCACCTCCTGGCGCACGGTGTCGAAGTCGCCGAGCAGTAGATCCGGAAGAACCCCCAGCTTCTCGCAGGCTTCAAGCCCCGCGTCCGCCGCCGCGAGATACACGCCGCCGCGCGCCGAGAGATCCCCGATGATCTCCTTTGCAAAGGAGAGATCCAGGTCGCCGCCCGCGAGAATCACCCCCGTCCTGTTCATTCCGCCCTGTCCTCTCCGGACGCTTTTTTCATGAGATCCGTGAGGAGCTCTACATTCTGCCGGATATCCCCGCGGAATACCGCGGAACCCGCGACGAGATTGTCCGCGCCCGCAGTCACAGCTTCTGCAATCGTGTCCCGGTTCACGCCCCCGTCCACCTGAATGGAGAGAGACGGATTCACGCGGTCCGCCATCGCCCTCAGACGCCGGATCTTGTCCGTGCAGTAGGGAATGTAGCTCTGCCCGCCGTAGCCCGGATTCACGGTCATGACAAGCGCCATGTCGAGCTCCGGAAGGATCTCCTCCAGAAAGCTCAGCGGGGTCGCAGGATTCAGGGCCACAGCCGCCTTCAGGCCGCGCTTCCTGATGTGGGAAATGGTGCGGTCCAGGTGCACGCACGCCTCCGCGTGAACGGTGATCCCATCTGCGCCCGCATCCGCAAATGCATCGATATAGCGCTCCGGGTCCTCGATCATGAGGTGGGCGTCGAGAAACTGGTCCGTCCTCTTCCGGACGCTTTTGATCACCGGCATCCCGAACGAAATATTCGGGACGAACATGCCGTCCATCACATCGAGATGCAGGCACCTTACGCCCGTCTCCTTGAGAATTTCAATTTCCGCCCCGAGCTCTGTGAAATCAGCGGACAGAATCGACGGGGAAAGAACCGTCTCCATCAGTATTGTCTCCTTTCTGAAAGTTCCTTCATCAGTTTCTGGTAGCTCTCATATCTCTCCCGGGCAATGAGGCCGCCCGCGAGGTCTCTCTTCACGGCACATCCGGGCTCCGTCAGGTGGCGGCAGCCGGTGAAGCGGCAGCTTCCCTCGCGCTCCCGCATCTCCGGGAACAGAAGTCTGAGCTCGTCCGCCTCCGCATCCACAAAGACACTCGTGAATCCCGGCGTGTCGAGAAGGTAGGTGCCCTCCTCCACCGGGAAGAGCTCTGCGTGGCGTGTCGTCTGCTTTCCGCGGGATATCTTCCGGCTCAGCTCCCCTGTCGCCATCGAGGCGAGCGGGCAGAGAAGATTCGTGAGCGTCGACTTTCCCGCGCCGGAAGGGCCCGCGAGAACCGCAGTCTTCCCGCGGATCAGATCCCGCAGGGCATCGATCCCCTCCCCGGTCTCCGCGCTCACGGCGAGCACCCGATATCCCGCGCTCCGGTAGATGGCCGTGAGATGCGCGAGCGCTCCGTCCCGGTCCAGGTCCGCCTTTGTGAAGAGAAGCGCGGCCGGCAGATCCTGCTTTTCCATGTTCACGAGATACTGGTCCAGAAGGTAGAGCTGCGGGTCCGGCGTCCGGACCGCCTGCACCGGAATCACAAGGTCCACGTTGCTCACGGCAGGCCGGATCAGCGCGTTCTTTCTCGGGAGAATCCGGACGACATTCGCCTCCCCGTCCGGGACCGCGCTCTCCTCCACCTCGGCCCAGTCTCCGACCAGGGGCTTCACACCATT
Source organism: uncultured Lachnospiraceae bacterium (assembly GCA_902766175.1). Lineage (GTDB taxonomy): Bacteria > Bacillota > Clostridia > Lachnospirales > Lachnospiraceae > Moryella. The sequence continues at coordinate 7,705 of CACXCJ010000112.1, read as the reverse complement.
CTTCCGGAAAAGTCCCCGCGCCCGGCAGGTAAGGATTGTGCCGCCGCCCGTGTGGACGTAGTAGAAGCCCCCGACTCCCCTGATGATTTTTCCTCTCGTCATTTCGTCACTGCACCTTGAAGAACTGGACTTCGTAACTCTGCAGAACCTGATTCGTGCTGCAGTCCACGATTTCCACGTACCCGGTGTCCACGCCGTACGCTCCCTCAATCGCCTTGAAGCGGACCGGGATGATGGTGTCGCCGGTCACGGTTCTCGGCTCCATCAGCGTGGTGTAGACCGCCTGTCCGCTCACATCCTGACGGAGACGGATCATGACGGTGACACTCGTGTTCCCGGAGCCGGGACCAATCATGTTGGAGAGCTCGTAGGTGTTGTTGATCGAGGCGACATAGCGCGCATTCGGATCTCCTCCGATCGGCTCGACCTGATAGTCCGTCGACGCGGCCTCTGTCTCCGCGGTTCCGGAGCTCACCGTGTAGTCCACCGCGCTCCCGCTGTCGACACTCGCTCCGGGATCCGTTCCCTGCGCCGTGACCGTTCCCGCCGCCACCGTATCGCTCGGCTCCGTGCTCACCTTCCCGGTCTTCAGTCCTGCCGAGGCCAGGAGCGCGTCCGCGTCTGCCTGCGTCTTTCCTCTGAGATCCGGAACCGTGACAGCGGCGGGCTTTGGCCCGAGGCTCACCGTGAGCGTCACGGTATCCCCCTTCTTCGCCCTGGCGGGTGCAAAGGACATCACCATGCCCGTCCCATAGGTATCGCTGTAATCCTCTGCGCGGGCGGCGCTGATTCCGTAGTCCGAGAGCGTATCCGCAGCGTCCTCATAGCTCATGCCGACGAGATCCAGCTGCGAGATATCCGTCTGCTCCGGCCCCAGGCTCAGGACGACGCTCACCTTCGAGTACTTCTCCACGACCTCGCCCGGATCCGGGGACTGACTCATGACAAGCCCCTCGGCGAACTGGTCGGAATAGTCCCGGTCGGAGATCGTCATTGTGAGGTTTCCTTCCTTGAGCTTCTTCTCCGCCTCCGCCTCGCTTAATCCGATGACGTACGGCATGTACACCTCCTTGTCGCTCAGCGCGGACGAGGACTCTCCGCTCTCCTCCGACGAGCCGCTCCCCGCCGTGTTTCCGCCGAGCATGCCGGAGAACATGAGAAGAAAATAGAGGATGGCTCCCGCGACGGCGATCGCCATGATGACTGCGACCACCTTGATCATCGAGTTCAGGCGGGAGTCCACCCCGTCCGCACCGTCCTTTTTCTTCTCCTTATTTTCCTCCCTCCGCTTCTCGACCGCCGCCTTCCGCTTCTCGAGCGCCTCCCTATGGCGCTCCGCGCCTCTCCGGATGCGGGCCAGCTCGCTGTGCTTGATGACACGCGTGCTGCTCATCGCCTTCTCGCTTCCCGGCAGGACGACATTCTCCCCCTCCGGCGCGTCCAGGACGAGCTTCAGGTCGCGGATCAGGTCGTCCACGTTCTGGTAGCGGTCCTCCGGCATCTTTTCCGTGCACTTTAGCACGATCTGATCCAGCGCCGCCGGGACATCCGGATTGTAGGTGCTCGGAGGCGTCATAGGCTGCTCGACGTGCGCGAGTGCGACCGCGACCGCATTGTCCCCCGTGAACGGAAGCTTTCCGGTCAGCATCTCAAAGAGGGTGATGCCGAGCGAGTAGATATCGCTCCGCTCGTCCGTGTACTCGCCCTTTGCCTGCTCCGGGGAGATGTAGTGCACCGAGCCGATCGCCTGCGCGCTCATGGTCTGCGACGTCACGGCGCGGGCAATGCCGAAATCCGCGACCTTCACCTTCCCGTCTCTCGAGAGAATCATGTTCTGGGGCTTCACGTCCCGGTGGATGATCCTGCGGCTGTGCGCCGCGCCGATTCCCTGGGCGATCTGGATCGTCATGCCGATCGCCTCGCGGACATCGAGCTTCCCCTTCTGGCGGATGTACTCCTTCAGGGTCGCGCCGTCGATCAGCTCCATGACGATGCAGTGCAGGTCCTCCTCGTCGATGACGTCGTAGATGTTGACGATCTTCGGGTGATTCAGGCTCGCCGCGGCCTGCGCCTCCATGTTGAATTTCCGGACGAACTCCGCGTCCGAGCTGAACTCCTTCTTCAAAACCTTGATCGCGACGCTGCGGTTCAGCCTGTGGTCCACCGCGCGGTACACCTCGGACATGCCGCCGCTGCCGATCAGGTTCAGGATCTCATAGCGCTCCTGGAGATAGGAACCTTCGCGTAAAATCATTCGGCAGCCTCCTTTTCGGAAGACAGCGCCAGGACTGCGGAGATATTGTCCCTGCCGCCCTGCTCGTTTGCCGCCGCGGTGAGTTTCTGCACCGCGCGCTCCGGATCCTCTTCTCCGCGGATGATTTCCTCGATCTGCAGATCATCCAGCATGTTCGTGAGGCCGTCCGTGCAGAGAAGGATCCCGGCTCCGGCGGGAAATGGAAACTCAAAGACATCGACCTCCACCCGGGAATCGATTCCGACCGCCCGGGTGATGATGTTCTTGTTCCTGTTATAGATCTCACTTCCGCGCTTCATGCGTCCCGCGCTCACCATCTCCTCCACATAGGAGTGATCCCGCGTGATCTGGCGCATTCCGCTTCCCGGATTCAGGAGATAGAGCCGGCTGTCCCCGGCATTGAACGCATAGGCGGTATCCCCGTCCACAAAACACGCGACCAGCGTGCTGCCCATGCCTGAAAGCTCCGGGTTCTCCACCGACTCCCGGTAGAGACCGGCATTGACCTCCTCGATGGCACTCCGCATCGCGAGGACAGGCTCCCCTGCCATGTTCCCGAGGGTCTCCACGAGACGCCGCACAAGTTCTCTCGAACAGTAGTCCCCGCCCCGGTGACCGCCCATTCCGTCCGCCGCAAGGAAAAGATTCGGAAGGACGCCGACCGGATCAAGGCTCAGAAAAACCGTGTCCTGGTTCGACGTGCGGACCCTTCCGATATCTGTGAGTGAAGCTGCCTTCATGATTCCCTCCCGGCCTGTTCCGCCTGGTAGCGGCGCCTCAGCTGGCCGCACGCACCGTCTATGTCTCTTCCCATCTCTCTCCTGATTGTCACATTGAGGCCGCCCTTCTCAAGTGCGGCACGGAAGCGCTCCAGCGCCTCTCTGGTCGGCTCCGTGAAGGAGCGCTCCGTCACGGGATTCACGGGAATGAGGTTCACATGCCCGTGGCGGCCCCTCAGGAGACGGATCAGCTTCTCCGCCGCCTCCGGCGTGTCGTTTACGCCGGCAGCGACGCTGTACTCATAGCTCACTCTCCGTCCCGTGAGGCGGAAAAACTCGCCGCAGGCGGAGAGAATCTCCGCGATCGAGTAGCGCTGTGCGATCGGCATGAGTTTCCTTCTCGTCTCATCGTCCGACGCGTGTAGCGAGAGCGCGAGCGTCGCCTGGAGTCCCTCGCGCGAAAACCTCTGAATGCCCGGGACAATGCCGCAGGTGGACACCGTGATGTTTCTCTGGCTCATGTGCAGGCCCTCCGGGGCGCTCAGGAGCCGGATAAAGCGGACCACATTCTCGTAATTGTCCATCGGCTCCCCGGACCCCATGACGACGGTATTCGAGACGCGCTCCCCGGTGTCCTCCTCGATCCGGTAGATCTGATCGAGAATCTCCGCAGCACTGAGGTTTCTCACCAGGCCTCCCAGAGTCGACGCGCAGAAGCGGCATCCCATCCGGCAGCCAACCTGCGAGCTCACGCAGACGCTGTTCCCGTGGTGATACGGAAGAAACACGCTCTCGATGCAGTTTCCGTCCGAAAGCTCAAAGAGATACTTCCGCGTCCCGTCGAGCTTCGAGACCTGCACCCGCAGGGGGTTCAGGACTGTGTACACCGTGCGCTTCCGAAGCTTTTCCCGAAAACTCCTCGGGAGATTCGTCATCTCGTCAAAGCTTCCCGCCTTCTTCCGGTGCATCCAGTCAAAGAGCTGGGATGCCCGGTATGCAGGCTCCCCCATCTCCCGGACCGTCTGAGCGAGCTCCTCCGGCAGAAGGGATTTCACATCAATTTTCTGATCGTTTTCCATCTTTCACAAACAGGGCAAAGAAAAATCCGTCGGAGTGAAACATCTGCGGCAGGATCTGGAGATAGCCGGCGGAAAGCGTCTTTGCAGCGGCGCTCCCTCCCTGACCGGTCTCTGCGTCCTCCGGCGGTCTCTCCCCCTCGGCAGGACGCCGGGTACCTTCCGCGAGGAAGGGAAGCTTCCCCGTGAGATCCGGCACGCTGAACTCCGGATGCTCCCTCAGAAACCAGTCCCGGTTCTCCTCATTCTCCGCGCGGCTAATCGTACAGGTGGAGTACAGGAGCCTTCCGCCCGGCTTCACATACGCCGAGGCGCACCCGAGAATTTTTTTCTGGAGCGCAGCGAGCGCTGCGGCATCCTCTTCCTTAAGTCTGAGCTTCAAATCCGGTTTCCGCCCGAGAACGCCGAGCCCCGAGCAGGGAAGGTCCGCGATCACGAGATCCGCCTGCTCAGAGAACTCCGGATGAAAGACTGCGGCATCGCTCACCTCCGCGCGGATCACGGAGGCATAGCCGGTCCGCTCCGCGTTCTCCCGGATTCTCCGGACCTTCTGTTCCGTGAGGTCGAAGCTTCTCACGATTCCCGAGCCGCCCATCAGATCCGCCGCGGCAACGGACTTTCCGCCGGGGGAGGCGCAGAGGTCAAACACCGTCTCTCCCTCCGCAGGGGATGCGGCAGTGAGCGCAATCGCGGAGCTTACGTCCTGCGCATACGCAGACCCCTCCGCAATCAGAGCCGCAGCCTCCCGCGATTTTCCCGCGGGCACCGCATATATCCCGGCGCAGTGCGGGGACTCCCGGAACAGCTCCTCCGGACGGGCCCTGTCCTCCCGGAATTTCCGCTTCTCTTCAGGGCTTTCCTTCGAGGAAGGCTCTTCGTCCGCGGGAAAGTTTCTCCCTCTGTGCAGCATCCGGACGTACAGGGTCTCCGGTTCCAGGGCGGCCCTCAGCACCTGCTCCGCATCCCCTTTCCCGATTTCGCGGACCAGCTTTTTCACGATCCAGTCCGGACAGGAGTACCGGAACGAGAGGCTCCCGCTTCTGCGGATCTCCGCCAGAAGCTCCCCCCGGTGCGCCGCGAGATTCCGGAGCACCGCGTTCACGAAGCCCTTCAGGCCCCGGAGCCCCCGCTGCTCCGTGAGCTTCACCGCCTCGAAGATCACGGCGCGCGGCGGAATCCGGTCGAGGAAGAGAAGCTGGTAGAGCGACATGCGCAGAACTCCGCGGACCACCGGCTTCATCCGCGGCACCTTTACCGTGGAGTACCGGTTCAGAATGACATCGATCTGCAGAAGATGCTCCAGCGTCCCGTGCACGAGGCGGCTTAAGAGCGCCTTCTCCTCCTCCGGCAGCCAGGCGTACTTCTCACGCGCCGCGTTCAGGACAAGGTGGGAGAACCGCTCCTCGTCCGTCACGGCCATCAGGCACTCGAGCGCGGCAGAGCGCGCGTTGATCTCAGTCACGTCTCCTGTTCCCTCCGAAGAGAATCACCAGCCGCAGAAGCTGAAGGAGCGATGCCGCCGCAGCCGCGACATAGGTGAGTGCCGCCGCCGAGAGGACGGAGCGCGCCATCTTTTCCTCCCGCGCGGGCAGGATTCCGAGACCGGTGAGCTGCTTCAGGGCGCGGGCGCTCGCGTTGAATTCCACCGGCAGCGTCACGAGCTGAAAGAGCACCGCCGCGCTGAAGAGAACGATGCCGAGGGAAATGAGACTGGAGCCGAGCAGCGAGCCGGCGCCCGCAAGAATCACTCCGATGAGAATCATGGGCCAGCTCAGGCTGGACGCGACATTCACGACCGGGACAATCGCGCTCCTAAGCTGCAGCGGAACATATCCCACGTGATGCTGGATCGCGTGCCCGCACTCGTGTGCCGCCACGCCGACCGCCGCGACGCTCGTTTTGTTGTACACCGCCTCGGAGAGGTTCACCGTCCTGTCCGCCGGGTTGTAGTGATCCGTGAGATTCCCCGCGACCGGCCGGACCTCGACATCGTAGATTCCGTTTGCCTGAAGGATTCTCTCCGCTGTCTCCCGCCCGGTGAGACCGGTGGAGCTTGGCACCTGCCTGTACCTAGAAAAGGCCGCGTTCATCTTCGCGGACGCCGCCATGGTGATGATCACACCGAGAATTACAAGAATGTATGTCCAGTCATAGTAAAAACCATATCCGCCGTACATCGCGCAACTCCTTTCCTGAAATGACGGAACCGGCCTCTCTCCGGCTCATGCCGGGAGGCTCAGCCGCGCAGAGACGCAAAGCGCATTCCCGGCGCAAGGCGCGCGCCGCGGAGATACGCCTCCGTCTCCATGCGCTTCTTTCCCTCCGGCTGCAGCTCATCAATCCACAGGACGCCGTCTCCGGTCATGACCGCGAGATTCCTCCCGGACGCGAGAAGGATGCTCCCGGGTTCTGCCTTGAAAGCATCCGTCCCCAGAGCCTCTGCCTCCGCCTCGCCCGTCACGTGCGTCCTCCAGAGCTTCAGCATCTTCCCGTTCAGGAAGCTGTACCCGGCGGGCCAGGGATCGAGGCCGCGGATCAGCCGCCAGAGCTCTTCTGCCGGACGCTTCCAGTCAAGATTTCCGAGCTCCTTCGTGAGCATCGACGCGTACGGCGTCGTGGGCGCTCCCTGCGGAACGGGCCGGATCTCATTCTCCTCAAGCCCCCGGATCGTGTCGAGAACTGCGTCCGCGCCGAGGGATGAGAGCTTCTCCGTGAGCGTTCCGCCCGTGTCCTCCGGCAGAATCGGAATCCGGTACTGCCGGAGAATATCTCCCGTGTCGAGCCCCGCGTCCATCCGCATTGTCGTGACGCCGGTCTCTCTCTGTCCGTCGATCACCGCGTGCTGAATCGGTGCTGCGCCGCGGTAGGCCGGCAGGAGCGATGCGTGGATATTGATGCACATGATGCGCGGAATTGCGAGAATCTCCTCCGGAAGGAGCTTTCCGTACGCGGCTGTGACAAAGAGGTCTGCATCCGCCGCGCAGAGTCTCTCCCTCAGGGCCTGGCTGCGCATGTCTCCGGGCTGCAGCACCTCAATTCCGGCGCGGAGCGCGGCCTCCTTCACCGGGGAAAAATGGACTGCCTTCCCCCGGCCGCTCCGCTTGTCCTCCCGCGTCAGAACCAGAGGCACCTCATATCCCGCGGAGAGAATCGCCTCGAGCGGCTTCACCGCGAATGCGGGCGTTCCCATGTAGACAATCTTCATTCCTGATCTCCGCCCTTTTCCTCTGCTCTTTCCGCTTCTTCCTGTTCCTTTTCCCGCTCCGCGAGCTCCTCGTTCGTGAAGATCTCCTCCGCAATTTCCGTGTAGAGATGCCCGTCCAGATGATCCAGCTCGTGGCAGATGCAGCGCGCCAGAAGATCCGTGGCGTCGATCGTGTAGGGCTCCATGTTCTCGTCCAGCGCGTCGCAGACCACATGAGCGGGCCTCGTCACGATCCCGGTCCTGTCCGGAACGCTCAGGCAGCCCTCGTAGCCGCGCTGCTCCCCGTCCCGCTCCCTTATGACGGGGTTGATGAGCGTGTAGGGCTTCCCCTCCTCGCACTCGATCACAACGAGCCGCTTCAGGATTCCGACCTGGGGCGCGGCGAGGCCCACTCCCTCTGCGCTGCGGAGTGTCTCGTACATGTCCGCGATCAGTTCCCTTGTGCGCGGCG
>CACXCJ010000111.1 GCA_902766175.1 uncultured Lachnospiraceae bacterium | reverse complement strand
TGCAGAAAAAGGCAAGCTTTAAGAACGGATACACATTCAACAGAGTGATCAATGGCTGTTGGCAGCTCTCTGCCGAGCACTGCCTGATCGGGCACCTCGATTTTGACGACGCGCTGAAGGCATTCCACGAGCTGGTGGACCAGGGCTTCACGACCTTTGACTGCGCGGATATCTACACCGGCGCAGAGGAGTTCATAGGCCGCTTCGTCATGGACCTGAAGAGCACGGGGCACTATCAGGAGGAGGACATCCAGGTGCACACGAAGTTCGTGCCGGACAAGGAGGTCCTGCCGCACATCAACATGGAGTACACGGAGGGGATCGTGGACCGGTCCTTAAAGCGGATGCACCGGGAGGCGCTGGACCTCGTGCAGTTCCACTGGTGGGACTACAGTGTGCCGGGGATGCTCGACACCGCGTTCGACCTGGTGAAGCTGCAGAAGAAGGGAAAAATCCGGAACATCGGCATGTGCAACATGGACACGAACGCGCTGAAGCAGTTTGTCGATGCGGGCATCCCGGTCGTCTCGAACCAGGCGCAGTACTCCCTGTTTGACCGCCGCCCGGAGCGGACTCTTCTCGACTACAGCGAGAAGCACGGCATCTACACCTTTGCCTACGGAACGCTCGCCGGCGGGTTCCTCGCGGAGCGCTACATGGGGAAGAAGTATGAGGCCCCGGAGACGCGCTCCCAGGTGAAGTACATGCAGATCATCGAGGACTCGCTCGGCTGGGACGGCATGCAGAAGCTGCTGCCGCTCCTGAAGGACATCGCGGACGAGCACGGCGTCTCCATCTCAAATGTCGCGACGCAGTACATCCTGAACCAGAAGAGCGTCGGCGCGGTCATGGTCGGCACCCGGAACTCGAAGCACGTCAGCTCGAATATTCAGACCCTGAACTTCGACCTGACCGGGGAGGACATGAAGAGGATCCGCAGCTTCGTGAATCAGTACCCGACGCCGGAGGGGGAGTGCTACGAGCTCGAGCGCACCTCGCCGCGCTACAAGGGAATCATCCTCATGGACCGGAACAACGTGAAGTCATGAGGAGCGCCGGCGGAGAATCCGTCCCGGACATGGCGGTGGAGAAAAAGAAAGTGACGGAGCAGAAAAAGAAAGAGAGAACAGGGAGAGGGGACAGCCGCGGCACCGGGAATCCGGATACCATGGCTGTCACGCCGATTTTGAAAAGAGATGCGGACGGCCTCTTTCTCACGGACGGGACGCTGAAGCTCCGGGGGGATTTCCGGCGGCTTCTGCCGCGGATCCGGTACGATAACCTGGGGCACGAGCTGATTGTGAAGGCAGCCAGGCAGAAAAGACGTGCGGACGCGGCCGATGCCGCCTCTCCTTTGATCGCCGATGCGACCGCAGGTCTCGGGGAGGACTCCTTTCTTCTCGCGGCGGCGGGCTTTTCCGTGCTTCTCTTTGAGCGGGATCCCGTGATCGCGGCGCTCCTTGAGGACGCGCTGTGCCGCGCGGCGGCGGACCCGGATCTTCAGGGCATCGCCGCCCGGATGACGCTTCGGAAGGAGGACAGTCTCGCGGCGCTGCCGCGACTTGAGAGAGCGCCGGATGTGATCATTCTTGACCCCATGTTCCCGGAGCGGCAGAAAAGCGCGCTCGTGAAGAAAAAGTTTCAGCTCCTCCAGAGTCTTGAGAATCCCTGCACGGAGGAGGACGCGGAGGCGCTTCTTCACGCGGCCTTCGCGGCAAAGCCGGGGAAAATCCTCGTGAAGCGGCCGAAGAAGGGACCGTATCTCGCGGGCGTCCGCCCGGCGTACTCGATCACGGGAAGCACGATCCGCTACGACTGCATCCTGTTAAAGGTGTAAATCCGCTCCTCCTCCCTGTTCTTTTCGAGAAGGTTCTTGTAGTAGCTGCGGATCGCCTCCATGAGCTCCCGCGCGGCGGCGGAGGGATACGTGTTTTTCCGGTACACGATGGAGAGCGGGATCGTGAGATCCGGAAATCCGAGGTCAAAGAGGACCAGGCCGGAGTTCTGCAGCGTTTCCCGGACGCCGGTTTCCACGACGAAGCAGTAGCCGAGGCCTGCCGCGGTGAGCTGCAGGGCGGTCTCGTTGTTGGTCGTCGTGAGCGTGCGGGGGACCGCAATCCGATGCGCCTCAAGAAAGTTTTCCACCGCATTTCCAACCGTGAGGCGGCTGTTCAGGGAAATAAAGCGGGACGAGGAGAGCGCGCCCAGGTCCGGGTGCCTTCCGGCAAGGGAGGCATCGAGAAGCGCCTTCGCGAGCGGAAGGTCTCTTCGCGCCGCGAGGAGAATCCGCTCAAATCCGATTGTCTCCAGGACAAACGCATCGCGGATCAGGTCCGCGTTCGTGTTCATCACGACAAAATCGGCCGTGCCGTTCTGAACCAGCGGCAGGAGTTCACTTACGGGGAACTCCTGGAGGTTCACGATGGCGCGGTCGTTTCTTTCGAGGAAATCCGGGAGAATTTCCGGGATCAGGAGGGAGCCGCGCCAGGTCCCGAGGCCGAGATTCACGGTCTGGAAGCGGTCCTCATTCAGCGTGGAGAGGGAGGCCTGAAAGCGCTGATTTAAGTAGAGGCTGCTCTCCAGGTAGTTCTGGTAGAGCTTTCCCGCGGGCGTGAGCTCCAGCGGATTCCGCGAGCGGTCCAGGAGCCTTGTCTGCATCTGTGCCTCGAGCTTTGCGAGGTGCTGGCTTAAGGAGGACTGGGAGACAAAAAGCTTCTCCGCCGCGCGGGAGATATTTTTCTCGCGGACGATGGTGAGAAAATATTCCGGATTGCGGTTTACGAACATAGCGCTCCTTTTGTGATGCGGAGGTCAGAAGCGGCACCGGAGGCCCCCTGACCGCATCCTCACAGCTCGATCAGGCGGTGCGGCACGGAGGCCTCCGAGAGAAACCGGTCCTCCCGCCTGTGACAGGTGAAGATCAGGATCTGCCGCTCCCGGTACTGCTCGGAAAGAAAGCGGAGTGCACTGCGCAGGCGGTTTTCGTCGTAGTTTACGAAGCTGTCATCGAAAAGCAGCGGAAGGACGACGCCGTCTCTCTCCATGAGGTCGGCCGATGCGAGCCGGAGCGCGAGGTAGACCTGATCCATGGTGCCGGTGCTGATCTGGGAGATCGGGATCAGCTTTTCCTCCGTGTTAAGCGACACGTTCAGGTCGTCGTCAATGCTGATCGAATCATAGGCGCCGCCGGTGATTCCCCGGACCAGGGCGGACGTGCTCCGGTTCAGCCAGAGGCCGAAGGAGCTGCGGATCGAGTGGGAGAGGCGGTCCAGCGTGTCGATCGCGAGATCAATCGCGTCCAGCTCCTCCCGGATGCGGTCATTCTCCCCGATCAGGGCCTTGAGGGCGGACGCCTCGTTCTTCAGGTTTGCGAGATGCTGGAGATGCTGCTCCAGGAGCCACTGGTTTCTGTCCTGCGCGTCGCTCCCCGCCTGCCGCTTCTCCTCCTTTTCCTGAAGGAGACGGAGCGCTTCGGCGTTCTTCTGCAGCGCCTCCTCCTTTTCCTTGGCCTCGGAGAAGAGCGAGAGGAGGGAGGAGGTCTTCTCCTTCACGTCCCGGAGGATGCCGGCGGCCGTCTTCTCTGCATCTTCCCCGGAGAGAGCGAAGTGCTCTCCGGCTGCCGCGAGAAAGGCCTCGCGCGCGGCGCGGCCCCTCTGCTTCGCGCGGATATCGAGGCTCAGGAACACGATTCCTGCGAGCGCCAGAACCGGCGCGGCGCCGGAATAGAGCATTCGCAGGGGGAGCGCAAAGTCCGTGTAGGAATTTGAATCCGATCCTGCCGAAAGGGCGGATAACACCATGAGTGCGGCGGCCGCGAGAAAGAAGAGCAGCGCCGCGATCAGGCGCGCGCTTCCGGAGGCAGAGCGCTCCGCGCGGACGCACGCGTCTGCCTTTTCCGACACATCCTTCTGACAGGCCTCGACCGCCTGATTGTCCGGAAAACCGGAAGCGGAGAGCTTTTCCCTGATTTCTGCGATGGAAGCGGAGAGCGCACCCTTTTCCCGCTCCAGGCTGGCGCGCACCTCCTCGTTCTCGCGTCTCTCTGCCTCGAGCTCTGCCGCCCGGTTTTTCAACTCCGGGGAGCCGAGGGTCCGCTCGATCTCCTTCATCTCGGCGACATCCGCCGCGTAGTTTTTCGCAGCGTCCGGGGTAATCTCCGCCTCCAGCGCTTTCTTCCTGCGCCGGAGGAGCTTTTTTGCCTCCGTGACGTTCAGCGCACGGTTTCCCGACGTATCCAGATTTGAGATGCAGGAGCGGAGCTCCTCCGCCATGCCGCTTCCCGACGCGCTTTTCAGCTGGCCGATGCAGACTGTGTTCCGGAATGCGGTCTCGGAGAGGGAGCCGAGAAGCTTTTTCAGGAGGAGCGCCGGATGCTCGGCTTCTCTCTGGCTTGAGAGGTCTGTGACGGAGAGATCCTCCGGGTCCTTGAGAAAATCCCGGGTAATCCGGTAGCTGTGTCCCGCCTCGGACACGGTGATGCTGCCCCCGTATGCGCCGCCCTTCCAGGGGAGGCAGCGCGCATAGAGGTCCGTCTCGCGGGCAATGCCGCGCGCGCGGGGCATCCCGTAGAACATGGCGGAGAGAAACGAGTGGATGGTCGATTTGCCGGATTCATTTTCGCCGTAGATCACGCTGATGCCGTCGTCCAGGGAAAGCGTGCGGTCCTGAAATCTGCCGAAGCCGCGGATGGAAATTTCACGGATGGTCATCTGTCCTCAGCTCCTTTCGTCTTCTGTGCGGAGAAGCGCGTCGATGCCGGCGGAGAGCGCCTTTCTCTCGAGCTCCGACGCGTCCGGCCGGTCCAGCTCCCGGATGTAGAACCCGACGATGTCGGACGAGTGCTCCGCGAAGAGCCGCGGATAGTCGTAATCCGGGACGGATTCATCGAGAATCCCGGCGATCCGGAAGCGGTTCTTTAAGGAGGCGAGGTCGAAGCGGAGTGCCGGGTCGCGGCGCCCGCGGATTTTTATGATGTAGATATTTTCGGTGCCGCGGGCGTTGATCTGTCTTGAGAGGTCCAGAAGCAGGCCGGTGTTTGTGGTCTCCGGCGTCACGCTCACGAGGAGGGAGATGCAGCGCGATGTGGCAAGCGGCAGAAACTCGAGGCTCCTCAGGCTCCGGGTCAGGTCGTCCACCTCGCCGAAATAGCAGCCGTGTTCTCCGGTCTCACGGAAGGAGAGCGGTTCCGGGGAGCCGCAGAAGGCGGCGAGACCGGGAATCACGATGTGCGGGCGGTGGTCGTGCGCGAGCGCGCAGTAGGTGAATCCGGAATTCCTGAGGTCAGCCGGGAGGAACGGCACGTGGGACGCGTCCCCGCCGTGCGCCATGAGAAGGTGGATTTTTCCGTCCTCCGGCGCCCGGATCCCGGAGAGAAGATTTTCGCGGATTGTGCCGGCGTGATAGGAAAATCCCGTCACCTCCGTGCCGATCTCCGGGAATTCCACAGTGGAGGGCGTTTCGCCGGAGAGAAAGCGCACGTTTTCAGGGAAGCGGAAGGTGAGGGCAGCGGAGCTCTCGCGGAGACAGTCGCTCTCCCCCGCACAGAGTGCGATTTTCATGTCCGGGACCGACCGGAAGACTGCAGCGGCCTTTTCGAGGTCGCGGCGGAGCGGCTGCGCGTCGAAGAGATCCCCCGCGATCAGGAGGAGATCCGCCTTTTTTTCCGCAGCGGTACGGACCACAGTCTCCAGTGCGCGTGAGACTGCCTCGGTGCGGCTCCTGCTCCACGGCATGCCGGGGTCGGGGCAGAGCCCCAGGTGAATGTCGCCGGTGTGGATGAACTTCATGTCTGCTCCTTAAAAAAATGCCATCCGCCTCCGCTTTTCGCGGCTTCGGATGGCATGAGATGTCACAGCTCGCAGTTGCCGACCGTGCGCGGATAGGGAAGCACGTCGCGGATGTTGCCGACGCCGGTCAGGTACATGACGCAGCGCTCGAAGCCGAGGCCAAATCCCGAGTGCGTGACGGAACCGTATTTGCGGAGATCCAGATAGAACTCGTAGGTCTCGCGGTTCATGCCGAGCTCCGTGATGCGCTGGAGAAGCTTCTCATAGTCATCCTCGCGCTGGCTTCCGCCGATGATCTCCCCGATTCCGGGGACCAGGCAGTCCGCCGCGGCGACCGTCTTCCCGTCCGGGTTCAGCTTCATGTAGAACGCCTTGATTTCCCGCGGATAGTCGGTCACAAAGATCGGCTTCCGGTAGATTTTCTCCGTGAGGAACCGCTCGTGCTCGGTCTGGAGATCGCATCCCCAGCTCACCTTGTAGTCGAACTCGTCATTGTGCTGCTCGAGGATCTTCACCGCCTCGGTGTAGGTGATGCGGCCGAACTCGGAGTTCATGACATGGTTCAGGCGGTCCAGAAGGCCCTTGTCCACAAAGCTGTTCAGGAAGTTCATCTCCTCCGGCGCGTTTTCCAGCACGTAGCGGATGATGTACTTTAACATCGCCTCTGCGAGATCCATGTCGTCGGAGAGGTCCGCAAATGCGATCTCCGGCTCGATCATCCAGAATTCCGCGGCGTGGCGGGTGGTGTTGGAGTTCTCCGCGCGGAAGGTCGGCCCGAAGGTGTAGACGTTCCGGAAGGCCTCGCAGAACGCCTCGACGTTCAGCTGGCCGCTGACAGTGAGATTCGTCTCCTTTCCGAAGAAATCCTTCGTGAAATCGACGGTTCCGTCCTGGTTCTTCGGAACATTCGCGAGGTCAAAGGATGTCACGTGGAACATCTCGCCGGCGCCCTCCGCATCGCTCGAGGTGATGAGCGGGGTGTGGACGTAGACGAAGCCGCGCTCCTGGAAGAAGCGGTGGATCGCGTACGCTGCGAGGGAGCGGATCCGGAAGACCGCCTGGAAGAGATTCGTGCGCGGCCTCAGATGCGGAATGGTGCGGAGAAATTCGGCGGAGTGGCGCTTCTTCTGGAGCGGATAGTCCGGGGAGGAGCTTCCCTCGACCGTGACCTCCTCTGCCTGAATCTCAAACGGCTGCTTCGCCTCGGGAGTCGCGACGAGCTTTCCGCGGACAAGGACGGCTGCGCCGATATTCACCTTGCAGATCTCTGCAAAGTTTTTCATGCTGTCGTGGTAGACGGCCTGGAGCTGATTGAACATGGTGCCGTCGGAGAGCATCAGGAAACCGAACGACTTCGAGTCGCGGTTTGAGCGGACCCAGCCGCCGACGGTGATCTCCTGGTTCAGGTAATTTTCCCGCGCACCGTAAATTTCGCGGATCGTAGTAAGCTTCATGGGGATGTCCTTTCTGGTTCATTCATACGTCAATTTATCATTTTACTCCACTTTCCCGCAAAAAAACAGGCGGAAATTTGAGCGTTGAGGCAGTCAGCCGGAGCTGTGATCGGAACGCTTACCAAATTAACTATAATTTTACCACTTTGAATTTTTCTTTTTGTGTAAGTTGGAAAAGATCTGTGTTATACTAAAAATGTGTTAGGAGCATATTTCCTGCTGCGTAACATGCTTCAGAAAAAGAAATAAGCGAGGTGATATCCGTGATTAAGAAGGAAATGATTGCCATGCTCCTTGCTGGGGGGCAGGGCAGCCGGCTCGGGGTCCTGACGCAGAAAATGGCGAAGCCGGCCATTTCATTCGGCGGAAAGTACCGCATCATTGACTTCCCGTTAAGTAACTGTATCAACTCCGGTGTTGACACAGTGGGCGTGCTCACACAGTATCAGCCCCTGCGGCTGAATGCTCACATCGGAATCGGAATTCCATGGGATCTTGACCGGAATGTCGGCGGTGTCTCGCTCCTTGCGCCCTACGAGAGCGTGAAGGGAAGCGACTGGTACAGCGGGACCGCGAATGCGATTTTCCAGAACATGGAATTCATCGATTCCTACAACCCGGACTACGTGCTGGTCCTGTCCGGCGACCACATCTACAAGATGGACTACGAGGTCATGCTGGATTACCACAAGGCGAACAAGGCGGATGTGACGATCGCCGTCATGCCGGTTCCGATGGAGGAGGCCAGCAGGTTCGGCATCATGGTGACCGATGAGACGGACCGCATCATCGACTTCGAGGAGAAGCCCGCACACCCGCGGAGCAATCTCGCCTCCATGGGCATCTACATCTTCTCCTGGCCCATGCTGCGGGAGACCCTGATCAAGCTGAAAAATGTGCCGGAGTGCGATTTTGGAAAGCACGTCATCCCGGATTACAAGAGCAACAACAGGCGGATGTTCGCCTATGAATTCACGGGCTACTGGAAGGATGTCGGGACGCTTTCTTCCTACTGGGAAGCGAATATGCAGCTGATCGACATCATCCCGGAGTTCAATCTCTACGAGGAGTACTGGCGCATCTTCACGAAGAGCGACATCATCCCGCCGCAGTACATCGCGGAGAGCGCGCACATCGAGCGCTGCATCATCGGCGAGGGCTGCGAGATCTATGGAAATGTGTACAGCTCCGTGATCGGCGCGGGCGTCGTGATCGAGGAGGGAGCGGAGGTCCGCGATTCGATCATCATGAAGGGAACTGTTGTGAAGGCCGGCGCGAAGGTCCTGAAGTCGATCGTCGCAGAGGATGCGGTCATCGGTGAGAACAGTGTGCTCGGCGTGGGAGAGTACCAGGAGAGCACGTTCGATAAGCGCGTCTATAACTCAGATCTCGTCACGGTTGGCGAGGACACAGTGATTCCTGCGGGGGTGCAGATCGGAAAGAACACCGCGATCCTCGGGAAGACGGTGCCGGAGGATTATCCGGAGGGCCGTCTCCAGAGCGGCGGCGCGATCGTAAAGGCAGGTGAAGAGAAATGAGAGCAGTCGGAATTGTTCTCGCCGGCGGGAACTCCAAGAGAATGAGAGAGCTCTCCAACAAGAGAGCCATTGCGGCCATGCCGATCGCCGGCAGCTATCGGAGCATCGATTTCGCGCTCAGCAACATGACGAATTCCCACATTCAGCGAGTGGCGGTCTTCACGCAGTACAACTCCCGCTCCCTGAATGAGCACCTGAGTTCCTCAAAGTGGTGGGATTTCGGAAGGAAACAGGGCGGCATGTACATTTTCACGCCGACCATCACCGCACAGTCGAACGTATGGTACCGCGGAACCGCGGACGCGCTCTATCAGAATCTCTCGTTTCTGAAGAACTGTCATGAGCCTTACGTTGTGATTGCGTCCGGCGACGGGATTTACAAACTGGACTACAATAAGGTCCTCGAGTATCACATCGAGAAGAAGGCGGATATCACCGTGGTCTGCAAGAAGGCATCGCCTGAGGAGGATGTGACGCGGTTCGGTGTAGTTCAGTTAAACAGTGACGGAAGGATCACGCAGTTTGAGGAGAAGCCGATGGTGGCGGAGTCCAACATCTACTCCTGCGGGATCTACGTCATCCGGAGGCGCCAGCTGATCGAGCTGATCGAGAGATGCGCGTCCGAGGACCGCTATGATTTTGTGCGCGACATTCTGGTCCGGTATAAGAATCTGAAGAGGATTTACGCGTACCAGCTCGATTCCTACTGGAGCAATATCGCGAGTGTCGAGTCCTACTACAAGACCAACATGGACTTCCTGGACAAGGATATCCGGAAGTATTTCTTCCGGGACTATCCTGAGGTATACACCAAGGTGGAAGATCTGCCGCCGGCAAAATACAATCCCGGTGCGTCCGTGAAGGATTCGCTTGTTTCGAGCGGCTGTATTATCAATGGAAGTGTCGAGCACTCGATTCTCTTCCGGAAGGTATACATCGGCAGCAACTGTGTGATCAAGAATTCCATCATTCTGAATGATGTCTATATCGGAGACAACACAGTCATTGAGAATTGTATCGTGGAAAGCCGGGGGACGATCAAGGCAAATACGACACATATCGGCAAGCCGGACGACGTGAAGATTGTCATTGAGAAGAACGAGAGATACACAATTTGACCTGCTAGCTGAGAAAAATCGGACTTTTTAACTGCGCCGTCCGCGTTGTGCCGAAGGAGGCACTATGCAGATTACGGATGTACGCATCAGGCTGATTGAAAAAGAAGGATCGATGAAGGCGGTAGTATCGATCACTCTTGATAACGAGTTCGTCGTACATGACATCAAGGTCATACAGGGGAATAAGGGGCTGTTCATCGCAATGCCGAGCAGGCTTGCGGCGGACGGGGAGTACAGGGATATTGCCCATCCGATCAACTCCGAGACGAGGCGCAGAATGCAGGACCTCATTCTCCGGAAGTATGACGAGCTTCTGAAACAGGGTTCCCAGTAACACAGCAGCTTGAGAGCGGCTCCGGCCTGAAGCGCCGGGGCCGCTTTTTTAAGGAGTGCGTCCGCTGGCGCGTTTCTGATGCTGGCGTGTTTCTGATGTGAGATCCGGGCAGCTCGTGTACATCGGGGAGGGCGCGCGTTTCTGACCGAGGGACGCAGGAAGGGACAGGAGAGAGAGGACAATGAATCCGGCAGGAATTCCGGCGGCAGCGCCGGGTGGTTCGGCAGAGAAGACGCGCCCGGAAATCCGCTACATCGTTTTCGACCTGGAGTGGAACCAGAGCTCCGGCGGCAGGGACGGGGAAGTTCCCGGCATGCCGTTTGAAATCATCGAGATCGGCGCCGTGAAGCTGGATCAGAATCTCAGGGAAATCGGGGAGTTCACCCGGTTTGTCCGTCCCGCGGTGTATCAGAAGCTCCATTTCAAGGTGCTGGAGATCATGCAGGTCGGCATGGAGGAGCTGAAAACGCGCGGGGAGCCGTTCCCGGAGGTCTGCCGGGAATTCCTGGAGTGGTGCCTGGAGAAGAAGGAGGGGGAGGAGATTCAGCCCGTCTTCTGCACCTGGGGCAGCATGGACCTCACGGAGCTTCAGCGGAACATGGCGTATCATGGAGTCGAAAACCCGTTTCCGAGCCCGCTTCTCTACTACGACATCCAGAAGCTCTACAACCTTCTCTATGAGAACAACAGCAAGAACAAGCTTCCGCTGGAGCGGGCGGTGGAGGAGACGGGGCTTCAGGCGACGGACCCGTTCCACCGGGCGCTGGATGACGCGCGCTACACCGCGGAGGTCATGGAGCACATAGACTTCGACAGCGTGCGCGCCTATCTTTCCCTCGATTACTACAGGCTGCCGGAAAAGCGCTCGGAGGAGATCTATCTGGTATTTCCGAATTACTCGAAATACGTGTCGCGCTGCTTCGAGACCCGCGAGGAGGCGCTCGGCGACAAGACGGTGTCGGACATGATCTGCTGGCGCTGCAACCGCATGCTGCACAAAAAAATCCGCTGGTTCACAGTGAATCAGCGGAATTACTACTGTCTCGCGGTGTGTCCCGAGCACGGCCCCATGCGGGGGAAGATCCGCGTGCGCCACGCCCCTGCGGGCGGCGTGTACATCGTGAAGACCATCAAGGCGGCAGACGATGCCGCCGTGGAGAAGCTCCTCGAGCGGAGGGAGGAGATGGGCGAGCGCCGCAAAAGGAAAAACCGGCAGACGCACCTCGAGGAAAAAAGGAAAAGGAGACGGCGGAGCGGGGCAGAGGAGGGCTGAGGCGCTCCGCCCTGTGCCGCCTCGCAGGAGGTGCCCGGCGGAAACCCTGCGCGGCGGGAGGCGCCGGGACAGGCGCTTTCCTTCACCCCTTCTTCTGGAAGATCCGGTGCCGGATCTTCCGGCGGGAGCGCGGCGTCTGGTTCAGGAAATAGCTGTTCTCCGAGCCAGAGAGATCCGTGTAAATTCCCTCGTTTCCGCCGGAGCGGCCCTCGCTCCGATAGCGGTGCATGCTCTGGGACAGGCTTCTCTCGGCGGCGTCCCGGTCCTTCCTGAATTTCCGGACGATGAGGACCACGAGGCAGAGAATGAGAAGAGAAATGCCTGTCACAGCGAGGAGCAGGCCCGAAGGCGTCTGCTCCGCCGCAGCCCGGAGCCCTGCAATCAGGCCTCCCAGGCCTTCGGTTCCGGCGCCTTCGGAGCCGGAACCGGAAGCGCCGGCGGCATCCGCCGCGCTGCCCTGCATCACGGAGACCTCGCTGCTTCCCATGAGATATGCGGTTCCGATCACGCGGTCCTCGTAGGTGTAGGTGACCAGGGCCGCGGCGCCGTCCGGAGCGCTGTCGGGGAGGTCATAGCTGATCTCTGTCTCCGCGTCCCCGAGGGAAGCGCCGGCGGGAAGCGTCACGGTGCGTCCCTCCTCAAGGGAGAGGAGCGGAGCCCGGCTTCCGGTGAGGTCGAAATCGCTCTCCGGGTCCGAGAACCCCGAACCGCTCTCGCTCAGGCTCAGGCTCCTGAAGTTTTCAAAGCCGAAGTCGAGGAGCGCCTTCGTGTCGTCGTAGTGCGTCTGGTGTCCGTTCAGAATCACGGTGATGAGCTTCAGGCCGTCCCGCTCCGCACACGTCACGAGCGTATTTCCGGCGGACGTGGTGTAGCCGGTCTTTCCGCCTATGATTCCGGGGTAGTAGAGCCCGGAGCTTTTCTTCAGCATCTTGTGGCCGCAGTAGACGGTGAAGGACTCGTCGTTCGTTCCGTTCGGCGGAAGCTCAAAGTAGGTCGTGGAATCGATCTCGACAAAGACCGGGTTCTCGAAGGCCGCCCGCGCGATGAGCGCGAAGTCGTACGGCGTCGTGTAGTGGTTTTCGTCGTTCAGGCCGGACGGATTTGCGAAGTGGGAGTCCGTGCACCCGAGGGATGCCGCCTTCTCATTCATCATGTCCGCGAATTTCTCTATGCTTCCCGCGCAGTGTTCCGCGAGTGCGTTCGCGACCTCATTTGCGGATTTCAGAAGCATCACGTAGAGCGCCTGCCGCACGCTGATCTGATCCCCGGTGTTGTAGCCGGCGCTCGTGGAGCCGGGCTCGACGTTATGCACCGCGTTGTAGGAGAAGGTCACTGTGTCGTCCAGGCTGCAGTTCTCGATCACGAGGAGCGCGGTCAGGATCTTGGTGATGCTCGCGGGGTAGAAGGTCTCGTGGATGTTCTTTCCGTAGATCACGCACCCGGAGTCCGCATCGATGAGGATGCCGCCCTCGGCCTGAATGGAGACGTCCGAGGGCCAGGAGGGCGCGGCGAGAGATGTGACGGAAAAAAGGGATGTGAAAAGAAGGCTCAGTATTAAGAAGATCCCGATCACACGGCATCTGACAGAAAATCTGATATTCAAGAAAAATCCTCCGAAAAGACAGGGTGAGCCCGCAGCGCCCGGGCGAAAGCCCGCGGAAAATGCGGACAGGCGCGCCCGCCGGCGCAGGCAGAAATGCCGCAGAGACCGGAAAGAGAATCTGCGGATTTCAGGCAGTGGTGCCGGCAGGGGACGTATCCCCTTCTGCGCTCTCCCCTTCAGCTCCGGACTCCGCCGCCGCCGGCGCCTCGGCAGAGCTCAGATACTGCGCCGAGACATAGGCTTCCCCGTTATCATAGTTGATGCACGCCCACTGGCCGTCGTCCGAGAGACGGACGAAATCCACCACCGTGCCGGCCGCGAGCGTCGTGAGAATGTCAGCGTCGGTGGACGGAGCGGTGCGGACGTTCAGATTCCGCGTCGTGGTGTAGATTGTGACGGTTTCCTCCGAGGTTTCCTCCGCGGATGCAGATTCCGTCGTCTCCTCGACCGCCTGCGTTGTCGTCTCGGCGGCTTTGTCCGCACTGCTTCCGTTCCGGAAGAGGCGGACCAGAAGAATGACGAGGATGATGACGAGAATCGGAATCGCGATCTTCAGCAGACTGTACGGGTCAAATGAGGAGCTGCGCCTCTCCCGCGCAGGCGCCCGTCCGGTCCGGTAGCCCGCGCCCGCATCCTCCTGCCGGCGCACCTTCCTCTGCTTCACATCGCTCATGTAGGCGTAGACTTCCTTGCTCAGGAGCTGGTAGGAGCTGTTCGCGTTGTAGGCGTTGTTGTCCCCGTCTCGGAGCGCCTTCTCTCCGAGAAGGCGGATCTTGTGGTATGCGCCCGCTGTGTCGCGGGAGATGATGTCCTCCCGGAACAGGTCATCAATCATGTCGGGGAGATCCCCGTTCGCGATTCCGTTCCTCTTGCAGCGGCTCCTTACGATATATTCCAGCGTCTGTCGCGAATTGATCATCGCCGCGTTGTACTGCTTCCGGGAGAGGAGCTTTTCCGTCTCCTTAAGCCCGTTTTCGATCAGTTCCCTGGCGGTTTTTCTTTCTGCTGGCATGGGCAGCCTCCTTCCGCAATCTGCTCTTATTATACAGGATTCAGGAGGCTTTTGCACCTGGCGGCTTGAGTTTCCGGCGGAAACTTGGTATGATGGCGCGGACAGGCGGCCCGGAGAGGCATGACGGGATCACGCCGGAACGGAGTGAAGCTTATGCGTCTCAGACATATTCCCGGATGTGAGGAGTTTGTTGCGGAAAGCACCTCAGTGGTGCATGAACCGGAGAAGCTGCGCGGGCACTGGAGAGAGCTGTTCGGAAACAGCGCCCCGCTGGAGCTTGAGATCGGCATGGGAAAGGGGCAGTTCCTCAGGCGCCTCTCGCTCCTTCGCCCGGAGGTGAATTTCCTCGGTCTCGAGCGCTACGAATCTGTCCTCATGAAGGCGATTCAGCGGAAGGCGCGGGAGGATGAGGCCCTTCCAA
Organism: uncultured Lachnospiraceae bacterium; assembly: GCA_902766175.1. Classification (GTDB taxonomy): domain Bacteria; phylum Bacillota; class Clostridia; order Lachnospirales; family Lachnospiraceae; genus Moryella. Next base: position 13,404 of record CACXCJ010000111.1, on the reverse strand, counting down.
AGGAGCGCCCGCGGAAGAACCTCTTCTTTCTCTGTGAGGACGCGAAGCGCCTGCCTGAGCTCTTTGAGGCGGGAGAGGTCTCGAAAATCTATCTGAACTTCTCCGATCCGTGGCCCAAGACCAGCCACGCGCAGCGCCGCCTCACATCCGCTTCCTTCCTGAAGCTCTATGACATTGTCCTGTCACCGGAGGGCTCCGTCGAGTTCAAGACCGACAACACCGCGCTCTTTGCCTGGTCTCTTGCCGAGATCCCGCGCGCGGGCTGGGACATCGTCTATGCGACGCACGATCTCCACGCGGAGCCGGACGCAGGGCAGAACATCATGACCGAGTACGAGGAGAAGTTCTCCGCGAAGGGCCAGAAGATCTGCAAGCTCGTCGCGGTCCGCGGGGCGGGAATCACTTCTCCTGATCTCTCACGTATTTCGCAATCTTCCTCGCGGCAGTAGCCTGTGAGATTCCCAGCTGCTTCGCGACGGCGACGGTGGTTCCGGACATGCTGTACACGCTCCGGATAATTTTTCCCTCGTATGCGTCCATCATTTCCTGCAGGGTCGCCGGCCCTGCATTTTTTGCGTTCCCGACGAACTGCCGCGGAAAGAGGTCCTGCGGAAGGTCGGAGATGTCGATGAACGGGTCCTGAGTCGTGATCACCATCCGCTCGATCAGGTTCTCGAGCTGGCGGACATTTCCCGGCCAGTCGTACTGCTCGAGAAAGTTTATGAACCGCGGGCTGAAGCCCGTCTTCTTTTCATACTCCCCGTTGAAGCGCCCCAGGAACTGGTATGCCAGCGGGATAATGTCCTCGCGGCGTTCCCTGAGCGGCGGGATCTGAATGCGGATCACATTCAGCCGGTAGAAGAGATCTGCGCGGAACTTTCCCTTCTGCACGGCCTGCTCCAGGTCCTTGTTTGTCGCGACAATCAGGCGGAAGTCCACGGAAATCTTGCGGTTACTCGAGATCCGCTCGATCGTCTTTTCCTGAATGAGCTGCAGGAGCTTTGACTGCACGACGGCCGGAAGCTCTCCGATCTCATCGAGAAAGAGCGTGCCGTGGTCGGCAAGTTCGATCTTCCCGATTTTGCCCCCGGATGCCGCGCCGGTGAAGGCGCCCTTCTCGTAGCCGAACAGCTCCGACTCGATCAGGTTCTCGTGGAGCACCGCGCAGTTTACCTCAATGAACGGGCCGGCGGCGCGGCGGCTCATGCTGTGAATCGTCTTCGCGATCGCGTTCTTTCCGACACCGGTCTCCCCGGTGATGAGGACATTTGCCTGGGTGCCCGCCGTGTTCTGGATCAGCAGGAGGAGGCGCTTCATCGCGGGGCTGCGGAACACGAGGTGCTCGGGCTTGAGGCTCTTGGCGCGGAGGGCGGTGATTTCCTCGGTGTAGTGCTGCACGGACTCCTGCATCTGCCGGTAGTTCCTCTGGATCGCGTTCAGCTGCTCCATGGAGACCATGTTGAGGCAGACCGCGTAGCGGAACGTCCCCTTCGTGTCAAAGAGGGGGATGCCGACGGTCATCACGTTCTTGTGCGTGCGGTTGATGACCTGCGTCGTGATGATTTTCGTCTGCTCCCGGATGACCCGCGCCGAGATGCAGGGGGAAAAGGTTCCGTCCTTTTCCAGGTCAAAGGCGGACTTTCCGACGATGGAGCCGTGCGCAAAGCCGAAATTCTTCTCGTAGTTCTCGCTTACGAACAGGATGGTCCCGTCCGCGGCGGTGAGCATGAGCTCATCCGCAGCGATCAGGTTATTTGCCGGGTTCAGGACCTCAAAGAGTCCCTGGAGGTTGATTTCCTTTCCCGCAAGCAGCGCCTGAATCTTTTTTGAGCTGTCAAAAGCTTCCATTCACACACTCTCTTTCTATCCATATGGCACATTGCCTGATCACAGTATATCTGAAAATGTGCTAGAATCAATGTACAAGCGTGATTCACAGAGCGGATACTCCGGCCGGTTCCTCGAGTCCGCTCCTCATGCCGGCGGTCTGCCTGCTGAATCCGACGCTGTCCGCCGGAAGGCAGCCGGAAATTCATGCAGAAATTTATTCAGGAGGTTATCGTATGAGTAAGGTCGGTTTTATAGGTCTCGGCATCATGGGGATGCCGATGGCGCGGAATCTGATGAAGGCAGGATACTCCGTCGTGGTGTTTAACCGCTCCGCCGGGAAGATGGACGTTCTTGCGGCGGAGGGCGCGGAGAAGGCGGCCTCTGTCGGCGCGCTGGCAGCGGAGTGTGAGACCATCTTTACCATGCTTCCGAACAGCCCGGACGTAAAAAACATCTGCCTGATGGAGGGAGGCATCCGCGATGCGGCGAAGCCCGGGACCCTCGTGATCGACATGACCTCCGGCGCGCCGGGAGATTCCCGCGAGATCAGCGAGGAGCTTCTGAAAAAGAACATTCACTTCCTCGATGCGCCCGTTTCCGGCGGCGAACCGATGGCGATCGACGGAACGCTCGCCATCATGGCAGGCGGAAGCGAAGAGGACTTTGCGCGCGCGAAGCCGTATTTTTCCGTCCTCGGGAAATCCGCGATGCTCGTCGGGCCGGCCGGCAGCGGCAACACCTGCAAGCTCGCAAACCAGGTGATTGTGGCACAGAACATTGCGGCGCTCTCCGAGGGCCTCATGCTCGCAAAGCTCGCGGGGGCCGATGTCGAAAAGGTCTTTGAGGCGATAAGGGGCGGCCTTGCGGGTTCCACGGTCATGAACGCGAAGACTCCGATGATTCTCGCGGATCAGTTCAAGCCCGGATTCAAGGTTGACCTTCACATCAAGGATCTGAAGAACGCAGTGGCGACCGGTAAAAAGTTCAGCGCGCCGCTTCCGCAGACGGAGAAAGTCCTGAAGGTCCTCGAGCACCTCTCCGCAGAGGGGGATGGCTCCCTGGACCACAGCGCCATCGCAAAATACTATGAGGAGCTTGCCGGCGTCCGCTTCACGGACCAGAAGTAAATGCCGGCGCACCTGCTAAATGAGATCCCGCGCCCTCTCTCGGGCGCGGGGTCTTTTACTCAGTATTTCAGCAGAGAACGTGATGGAATGGAATACGCCTGTTTTGTCAGAAACCAGCGTCTGTATCAAAAGCCGATGTCCGCATCAGAAATCGACGTCCGTGTCAGAAATCTACGGCCGCATCAGAAATCGACGTCCGTGTCGTAGTAGCAGGCCTTCAGAAGCCTCTCCATGAGTTCGACATCGGCCGCGTTGTCCTGCCTCAGCGCGCGCGGATTTGTCAGCGTGCAGGCATCGCCGATCGCGTTCCAGGCGATGTCGTGCAGTCTTTCCAGGAAAACAGTTTCCGGAACAAAGCCCTGCTCTGCCGGGAAGCTGTCCCTGCCGTAATATTTGATGCCGTGCGGAATATTCAGCTGATCGTTCATGCCGCGGAGCATGGCGATCAGGTTGGAGATCTTCTCTTTCTGACCGGCGCCGCCGATTCCGAGATAATCCGCGATGAACGCGTATCTTTCGGCGGCTCTCGCATCCCTCGCGTTAAAGGCGATGACCTTCGGGAGGTACATGGCATTGGCCGCGCCGTGAATGATGTGTGCGCCATAGTCGGCGAAGACTGCGCCTGTCTTGTGCGCCATCGAGTGGACGATGCCGAGGGACGCGCTTGAGAAGGCGATGCCTGCCAGACACTGCGCGTTGTGCATCGTGTCGCGGGCGTGCATGTCATCTCCCTTTTCCTTATCCTCGTGATAGGAAGCGACCAGGTTCTCCTTGATCAGCGTCATGGCGCGGAGCGCCGGCGCATCCGTAAAGTCAGAGGCAGCCGTCGAGACAAAGGCCTCGATCGCGTGCGTCATGGCATCCATGCCGGTATGGGCGACCAGTTTTTTCGGCATGGTCTCTGCCAGATCCGGATCGACAATCGCGACATCCGGTGTGATGCCGAAATCCGCGATCGGATATTTGATGCCCTTCTCATAATCCGTGATGATCGAGAAGGCCGTCACTTCCGTAGCGGTACCGGAGGTGGAGGAGACAGCGCAGAAATGCGCCTTCTGACGGAGCTCCGGAAGAGCAAACACCTTGCACATGTCCTCGAAGGTGCATTCCGGATGCTCGTACTTGATCCACATGGCCTTCGCGGCATCAATCGGTGAACCGCCTCCGATTGCGACAATCCAGTCCGGCTGGAATTCTTCCATCCTTGCCGCGCCGTTCATCACGGTCGTGACGGACGGATCAGACTCGATGCCCTCGATCACGGCTACCTCCATTCCGGCCTCTTCCAGGTAGCTCTTCGCCCTGCCGAGAAAGCCGAAGCGTTTCATGGAGCCGCCGCCGACACAGATGATGGCTTTCCTGCCCCTGAGTGTCTTCAGGGCTTCAAGCGCGCCATTGCCGTAATAGATGTCACGCGGATTGGTAAATCTTTTCATCGTGCAGCCTCCTTCCATCTGATGAACGAACGACTAAAGCCCGCAGAATGCACAGCATGTCTACTATTTCTTTAACATTTTTTGACACCTGCGTCAATAGCAGCTGTGCCAGGCGGAAACCTCTCAGGGGGAAAGGTCAATCTGTTTTTTGCAGTCTCACAACCTTTGCTGCCACAGCTTCTCTGAATGCGAGATCATGTTCCACCAATAGCATTGTCGGTGCAAACTGTTTTATGAGCTGCTCTATCTGCATACGGGAAAACACATCTATGAAATTCATTGGTTCATCCCATACATATAAATGAGCCTGCTCACAGAGGCTTTTTGCGATCAGGACCTTTTTCTTCTGACCACCCGAAAAATCGCGCATATTCTTTTCAAACTGTACTCGCTCAAAATCCATTTTTCTGAGTACTGCCTTGAATAAACTTTCGTCAAGAGCATTTCTTTCGGCAAATTCAGATAGGGTGCCGTTTAAATGAGAGGTATCCTGCGGAACATAGGAAATCACAAGCCCTGATCCAATTGTGACGGTACCCGTATGTTCTGTCGGATCATTTGACAGAAGCTTCAGTAAGCTGCTTTTTCCACTTCCATTTTTCCCGTCGATCACAACACGCTCTCCCTGATGTATTTCAAAAGATACCGGCTCGCAGATTTCGGTACCGTCATAGATAACCGATACATTTGAAAAGGAAACGAGCAGATCCGAACGGAAGGTGAGAGGATGGATCTTCAATGTGTCAGCAGTCTCGGCGTTTTTCAGCAGCGTCGATTTCTGCTCTACAGCTTGCTGCTGTCTTGCTTCGATTGTTTTAGATCGTTTCATCATTTTAGCTGCCTTATGGCCAACGTACCCCTTATCTGTTTTTGAACCTGAATTTCTGGTTCCGTTTTTACTTTTTTCAACAGCATCAGACCAGTCAGAGGAACGCCGGGCTGCTTGCTGCAAGCGGCCGATATCCTTCTTCAATCGCTCATTTTGTGCTGTTTCAAATTCCTGCTGTCTTTGGAAATTCTCCAGCCAGGAGGAAAAGTTTCCAGCCTGTATTTCTATCGTATTCTTATTGAGCGACAATATATGGTCTACACATCCGTCTAAAAATCTGCGGTCGTGTGACACCAGAATAAATCCCTTTTTCTTCTTCAGGTAAGCAGATACCTTCTCACGAGCATTGGTGTCCAAGTGGTTTGTCGGCTCGTCAATCAGCAGGAAATGCCCCTCATTCAGAAAAAGTGCTGCAAGCAAAACTTTTGTCTGCTCTCCGTTGGACAGAGTTTCAAAGGGACGCCACAATACCTCTGCATTGACTTCAAGAGAAGCAAGTTCTCTCATCAGTTCCCATTCCTCTGCAAGAGGACATACTGCATGAAGGATATCTTCCGTCATCTGTTTTTTATCCGGAACAGGATACGGGAAATAATCAAACTGTACGGAGCTGATAATCTTTCCGCTGTATTCGTACTTTCCGAGAAAGAGATTCAGCAAAGTTGTTTTACCTCTGCCGTTTCTCCCTACAAAACCCAATTTCCAATCCGTATCTATCTGAAAAGAAGCATTGTCAAAAATAGTGTCATAACTCGAAGGATATGAAAAAGTAAGGTTTTCAACCCTGATCATTGACATAGCAGACTTCCTCCCTGCTCAAAATTATATAAACAAAAAGAGCTGCAGGAAAGCAGCGCCTGCAGCCCGGAACAGCGTACTATCCTTCTATTGTATGTAATTCATCGAGATCGTCAATCAGAAAGGCAAATGCCGTTGTGATCTGCGCGTGTTTTACAATATCCGTCCCGCTTCGCTGCGGTCAGGCAGACCCCGCCGGCCGTTTTGTCCTTCCGTCTCCGTTTCTTTACAAACCTCTCCCGCAGTCCTAAAATTTAAGGCAGCAGGAGGTTCTTATGGAGCAGAAATTAATGAAACGGAAGGATATCGATCAGAGATATACCTGGCGGGTGGAGGATATCTACCCGGATGATGCAGCCTTTGAGGCGGATTTAAGAAGGGGGTCCGAGTACGCGGACCGGATTGCGTCGTACGAGGGGAGGGCAGCGGAGAGCCCGGAGACCCTGAAGCAGGTGATGGATCTCTATGAGGCGTGCCTTAAGACATTGCAGCGCTACGGGGTCTACGCCGAGATGAAAAATGATGAGGACACGGGAAATGCCGCCGGCCAGGCGCTGAATCAGCGCGCGCAGGCGGAGTCCACGAAGGTCTCGGAGAAGATCGCATTTCTTGATCCGGAGATTCTTGCGCTCGGCAGGGAGAAAATCGAGGAGTACATCCGCACCCCGGGATGCGGGCTCGAAAAGTACGCGGTGACGCTCCGGGAGATGGTGCGTCTCGCGCCGCACACGCGAGAAAAGGCGGCGGAGAAGCTTCTCTCATCTGCATCGGACATGGCAGCGGTCCCGTACAACGCGTTCAGCATGCTCTCCAATGCGGACATGAAGTTTCCACCGGTCACGGACGCGGACGGAAACATCATCCAGATTTCAAACGGGCGCTTCGTGCCGCTCGAGATGTCGCGGAACCGCGCGCTCCGGAAGGAGGTCTTTGAGAAATTCTACGGGCGCTACTTTGAGTTCCGGAACACGCTCGCCGCGCTCTACGACGGGCAGATAAAGCAGCTCACATTCTATTCGAAGGCGAGGCAGTACGGGTCGAATTTCGAGGCGGCGGTGGACCAGAACAACGTCTCGCCCGCGGTCTGCGACCGGCTGATCAGCTCCGTGCATCATCACATGGACAGCTTTCACAGATATGTGCGCCTGAGGAAGAGGCTTCTCGGGGTTGAGGAGCTCCACATGTACGATGTCTACGTGCCGATGGTGGAGGGCTACTCTGTTTCCGTCACCTACGAGCAGGCGCAGGAGACGGCCCTGAAGGCACTCGCGCCGCTCGGGGAGGAGTATCTGTCTCACGTGCGGGAGGCGTTCCGGAACCGCTGGATCGATGTCTGTGAGAACGAGGGCAAGCGGAGCGGCGCCTACTCGATCGGCGTCTACGGCGTGCATCCCTACATGCTTCTGAACTTTAACGGCACGCTGGACGATATCTTCACGCTGGTCCACGAGATGGGACACTCCATCCACACCTGGTACTCTGACGCGAATCAGACGTTCCTGAACGCAAATTACAGGATCTTCGTCGCGGAAGTCGCATCAACCACGAATGAGATTCTTCTCACGGAGTACATGATGGGCCGCGCGAAGTCGAAGAAGGAGCGCGCATATCTGACGAACCATCTTCTCGAGAGCTTCAAGGGGACACTCTACCGGCAGACCATGTTCGAGGAGTTTGAGAGGAAGACGAGTGAGATGTCGGAGAAGGGCGTGCCGCTCACGGCGGACCTTCTCTCAAAGACCTACCTCGATCTGAACCAGCAGTACTTCGGCCCGGACATGGTGTCCGATCCGCTGATCGCGGAGGAGTGGAGCCGCATCCCGCACTTCTACTATAATTTCTACGTGTACCAGTACGCGACGAGCTTTGCGGCGGCAGCCGCGATCGCGGAGAGAATCCTGCGGGAGGGCGCGCCCGCGGTGGAACAGTACAAGAGCTTCCTGAAGAGCGGATGCACCAGCGATCCGGTCTCGCTCTTAAAGATCGCCGGCGTGGACCTCTCGACCGAGAAGCCGGTTGAGGACGCGCTGAAGCTTTTTGACAAGGCGCTGGAGGACATGGAGAAGCTGGCGGAGTGAGCTTCCGTCTCATAGTGCGGGACGGGTGGCTGTAAATGCGGGCGCCGGGCTGTCAGCGGATGACAGTCCGGCGCCTGAAATGATTCCTTTCTTATGCTGCTGTGATTCTCTTATTTCCTCACATCCGCCGCGTGTGCGTGTGCCTCGAGGCCCTCTCCGTGCGCCATCCGGCTCACCATCGGGGCGATGGCGGCGGAGGCCTCCGGCGTCATGCTCTGGTGCGTGCAGGTCTTTAAGAAGGTGCCGACGTAGACGCCGCCGGTGTAGCGCGCCGCGCGGACGGTCGGCAGGGAGTGGTTTGTGCCGGACGCGTAGTCACCGAACACCTCCGCGGTGTTCGCGCCGAGGAAGAGCGAGCCGTAGTTCACCAGCTGCTCGAGGATCGACTTCGGATCACGGATGTTGACCTCGAGGTGCTCCGGCGCATATGCATTCGCGGTCCTTACGGCGTCTTCCAGGCTGTCCACGAGGACCACTTCGCCGTAGGTGTCCCAGGACTGCCGGGCCACGTCCGCCGTCGGAAGCCAGGAGAGCTCCTGCTCCACTGCGTCAATGACAGCTCTGGCGGCTGCCTCGTCGGTCTCGAGGAGGATCGCCTTCGCGTTCGGGTCGTGCTCGCACTGCGCGAGAAGATCCGCCGCGACGACCTCCGGGTTCACGCTGCCGTCCGCGATCTCGAGAACCTCGCTCGGGCCGGCGAAGAAATCGATGCCGACCTGGCCGTAGCACTGCCGCTTTGCCTCCGCGACATACTGGTTGCCCGGTCCCACGATGAGGTCCACGGGCCTGATTGAGTCTGTGCCGAAGGCGAAGGCCGCGATCGCCTGTGCGCCGCCGATGGCGTAGATTTCGTCCGCGCCCGCGAGATCCATCGCGACGAGCGTCTTATAGTGGATGCTTCCGGTGCCGTGCACGACGGGCGCTGTCGCGGCGACCCGCTTCACGCCTGCGACCTTCGCCGGAGTGATGAGCATGAGCGCGGTGGAGTAGAGCGGGTGGCGCCCTCCAGGGACATAGCAGAGGCAGGACTGCACCGGGATGATGCGGTGTCCCAGGTGGATGCCCGGCTGCGGCTCAAAGTCCGGCAGCTCGCCGATGGTGCCCCGCTGTGCCTCGGCGAAGACGCGGATGTTGTGGTGCGCAGCCTTTAAGTCCTCCATTTCCTGCGGTGTCATTTTTTTGTAGGCCTCGTCGATTTCCTCGCGCGACACGCGGAAGGAATCGCGGACATACCCGTCGAACCTTTCGCTATAGGCGCGAAGCGCTTCATCTCCGCGGTCCGAGACACTCTCGATGATTTCCGACACCGCGGCGCGGAGCGCACGCGTATCTTCCTTTGTTCTCTCTTTTCCTTTTTTGAGATATTTCATCATTTCCCTTTCCTTCTGCTGCCGTTATCAGAACAGCTGGTCAGCGAGCGCCCGCAGCTCCGAGGCCGCGGACCCCGGATCCTCCGAGTGGAAGATTCCGGACACGACCGCGATTCCCGCCGCGCCGCAGCCCCTCAGGCGCTGAACATTTCCCGCGTTGATGCCGCCGATCGCGACGACCGGGATGGAAACCGCGTCCGCGATTTTCCGAAACTCCTCGACCGGCATATCCCTCGCGTCCTTTTTGGTGGAGGAGCCGAAGACTGCCCCCGTGCCAATGTAGTCGGCTCCGGCGGCCTCGGCCGCCTTCGCCTGCTCCACGGTCCTTGCGGTGATCCCGAGAATGCGGTCCGGCCCGATCATGGCCCGGATGTCGCGGCCCAGAAGGTCTGACTGCCCGACGTGGACGCCGTCGGCATCCGCCGCGAGAGCCGCCTCGACGCGGTCGTTCACGATACACGGCACCCCGTGCGAATCGCAGACCTTCTTCAGCTCCCGCGCCTCATCGATCAGGTCCGCATCGTCCAGGTCCTTCTCCCGGATCTGCAGGAGGGTCGCCCCGCTCTCCAGGACGGAATCCACCACCTCGATGAAGTTCTGGTCGTCCCGCAGCCACCTTCTGTCCGTCACTGCATAGAGCCGCAGGGCGTTACGCATTTCTTCTCTTGTAAGGCGCATGGTTCCTCCTTTACTTGTGAAAGCTCCCGTGAGACGTACCGCGGGAGCCCGGCGGGCGCATCTCAGGACGCATGGAGTGCATCCGCGGGCTCTGCCGGCGCTCCTCAGGACAATTCGTCGAGCGTGTGTCCGTAGGCCGGGAGAAATTCCGCGAGAAAGATCCGCACCTCCGGGAGGCTGGAGGCGTACTCCTCCAATGCGGTTCCGATGGAGGCCTTCGCCGTGCGGAACTCCGTATTTCCGGTGGTCTCCTCCTCGATGCACTTGATCAGGGCAGAGATCTTGTCCGCGGCCTTCACAAGCCGCCGGAGATAGTGCTCCGGATCAGGCGCGGCGCCGGAGGAAGAATCCGGCGCACGGAACAGGTCCTCGTAGACCGGGCGCAGATCCTCCGGAAGCTTCGAGAGGAGGCGGTCCTCCGCGACGCGCTCCACGTCCTTGTAGGCGGTCCGGATCTCGTCGTTATAGTACTTCACCGGCGTCGGCATGTCCCCCGTGATGATCTCCGACGCGTCGTGGAAGAGGGCGATGACGGCGGCCCGGTCGGCGTCGAGTGCCTTCCCGAGACGGACATTCCCGATCGTCGCGAGCGCGTGCGCGATCACTGCGGTCTCGAGACTGTGCTCGCTCAGATTCTCCGGGCGGGAGGAGCGCATCAGCGCCCAGCGCTCGATGTATTTCATCCGCGAGAGCGCGGCAAAGAAATTCGAAGCCATTCTGTGTCCTCCTGCGTGTCCCATATATTTTAGCGGAATCCGCGGCGGATGTACAGAGGCGCGGCGCCCGCGCATCTGTACATCCGCCGGAGTGTGTCCGCATCGTCTTCATGAGAAACGGCAGCTGCTTCTGGTCAGGTGCGGACCGCCGGCGCGTGTCCGCATCAGCCTGGATCAGAAGCACCGGCCTCTTCCTGTACCGCCGGGAGCCCGACGCACTTCTGCATCTCCCGGATGAATTCGCTCGTGAGCTCGTTCGGGACAGTTCCCTTTTTCAGAATGTAGCCGATCCGCATGGTCTGGTTCCGGTTCTTCCGGTCCTCCCGGAAGGGAATTGCGGCGAAGTCCGTGCCGTTCAGGTTTTCGCTGATGATGCCGGAGCAGAGGGTGTAGCCGTGGATACTCTTCATGAGGTTCAGGTTCGTCGCGCGGTCGTTCGTGTGGATGACACGCGGGTAGTTCCGGTCGATCAGGATCTCCTCCGCGAGATAGGCGGTGCTGCCGGAGCCCTGGTCGAACTGGATGCAGGGGTAGGGAAGGAGCTCCTCAAAGCTGATGGATTCCCTTCTGGCGAGCGGGTGGCTCTTGTGGAGGTAGACATAGGCGCTGCACTCGATCAGCGGGTGGAACTCGAGCAGCTCCTCCCGGAAGATCTTCGTCAAAAAGCGGTGGTTATAGCTGCTGAGGAACAGGATGCCGATGTCGCTTTTTCCCGTGGTCACGTTCCGGATCACATCGCCCGTCCGCGTCTCGAGAATGGAGAACTGGTACTCCGCGGTGTCATAGTGCTTTGTCATGTTGGAAAATGCTTCCACCACGAAGGAGTAGTGCTGCGAGGAGATGCCGAATTTCTGACGGATCCTGCGCTCGGACCCGTATTTTCCCATCAGAAGATCATACTGCTGGTAGATCTGCCTGGCCTGGGAGAGAAATTCCGCGCCGTCCCTCGTGAGGCTGATGCCGCGGCTCGTCCGGTTGAAGATCCGGAAGCCCAGTTCCTCCTCCGCCTCCCGCAGCGCGCTGGTCAGCGCAGGCTGCGAGACGTAGAGCTGCTCCGCCGCCCGGTTTATGGATCCCGCGTCCTCGATCTGCATGAGATAGTGAATCTGCTGAAGAGTCATCTGCACCTCCCGGGCCGCCGCGCCCGCATTTCTTCTGTGCTAAACTATAGCATTTCTTTTCTGACGAGGCAATCTGCTATAAATGAAACTGATATCTGCCGCGCAGAAATAGCTATTGGACAGACAGGAATCCTGAAAATATAATGCAGCCATACAGAAAAACACAGCGGGCGCGGCACCGGAACACCGAAGCCGGAACACCGAGACAGGAAAGAGAGGACATCAAAATGGCAGCGATCACAAAAGAAACGGTAAAGAGCTGGGGATTTTCAACGAGACAGCTTCACGTGGGACAGGAGGATTACGACCACACGACGGACTCGCGCGCGGTTCCGATTTACGAGACGTCGTCCTTCGTGTTCCGGAACAGCCAGCACGCGGCAGACCGCTTCGCGCTGAAGGATGCGGGCAATATCTACGGGCGTCTTACGAACCCGACGGAGGACATCCTGGAGCGCCGGATCGCCTCCCTTGAGGGCGGCGTCGCGGCACTGGCGGTCGCGGCAGGTGCTGCGGCGGTCACCTACGCGGTGGAAAACATTGCCCTCGCGGGGGATCACATCGTAGCAGCAAAGAACGTCTACGGCGGCACCTACAATCTTTTGAAGCACACACTCTCGGACTTCGGCATCGAGACCACGTTCGTGAATCCGCTGGACTTGAAGGAGCTTGAGGGCGCGATCCGGGAGAACACGAAGGCAGTCTACGTGGAGACGCTCGGCAACCCGAACTCCGAGGTCACGGACATCGAGGCAGTGGCAGAGATCGCCCACAGGCACGGCATCCCGCTTCTTGTCGACAACACCTTCGCATCCCCGTATCTGGTGCGTCCGATCGAGCTCGGGGCGGATGTCGTCATTGAGTCCGCGACGAAGTTCATCGGCGGCCACGGCACCACGATCGGCGGCATCATTATTGACGGCGGAAATTTCGACTGGCAGGCGCACGCGGACAAGTACCCGCAGCTCACCGAGCCGAACCCGAGCTACCACGGCATCAGCTTCGTGCAGGCAGCCGGAAGAGCGGCATTCATCACGAGAGTCCGCGCGATCCTGCTCCGCGACACCGGTGCCACGCTGAATCCGTTCGCGGCCTGGATCTTCATCCAGGGACTTGAGACGCTCTCACTCCGCGTGCAGCGGCACGTCGAGAACACGCAGAAGGTCCTCGAGTACCTGAAGACGGTCCCGCAGGTCGAGAGCATCTCCCATCCGTCCCTCTCCTCTGATCCGGAGCAGCAGAGGCTGTACGCGAAGTACTTCCCGAAGGGCGGCGCGTCGATTTTCACATTCCGCATCAGGGGAGGTGCAAAGGAGGCGCAGGCCTTCATTGACCGCCTGCAGCTCTTCAGTCTCCTGGCAAATGTCGCCGATGCGAAGAGCCTCGTCATTCATCCGGCGAGCACAACGCACGCGGAGCTG
>CACXCJ010000110.1 GCA_902766175.1 uncultured Lachnospiraceae bacterium | reverse complement strand
TCATCGAGACCATGCAGGAGCTCATTGACCGCGAGGAACTTTTCACGAGGGATACCTACCAGCCGGCGATTGTAGACTTCAAGAAGCGCCCCACGGTGGTGAAGGCGCTCTGTCTTCATATTGCGCACGACTGCAACCTGGCCTGCCGCTACTGCTTTGCGGGGGAGGGAGAGTACCACGGACGGCGCGCGCTCATGAGCTTTGAAGTCGGAAGGAAGGCGCTGGATTTCCTCATCCGGAATTCCGGCGCGAGAAGGAATCTTGAGGTGGATTTCTTCGGCGGCGAGCCGACCATGAACTGGGAGGTCGTGAAGGAGCTGGTACGATACGGGCGGTCCCAGGAGGAGGCGCATCACAAGCACTTCCGCTTTACGCTGACAACGAATGGCATTCTCCTGAACGATGAGATGATGGAGTTCTGCAACCGGGAGATGTCGAACGTCGTCATGAGCCTCGACGGGCGCAGGGAAGTAAATGACCGCATGCGTCCCACCAGAAACGGGCGGGGATCGAGCTACGACATCATCGTCCCGAAGTACCAGAAATTCGCGAAGCTTCGCGGAGACAAGGACTACTACATCCGCGGGACGTTCACGCACGAGAATCTCGAGTTCTCGGAGGATGTCCTGCACTTCGCGGATCTTGGTTTCAGGAAGATGAGCATGGAGCCGGTCGTAGCGGGGCCGGACGAGCCGTACGCGATCCGTGAGGAGGATCTTCCGGTGATCATGGAGCAGTACGACCGCCTGGCAGCGGAGTACGTGAAGCGGCGCCGGGAGGGGCGCGGATTTGTGTTCTTCCACTTCCAGATCGACTTGAAGCAGGGACCGTGCGTGTACAAGCGCCTCTCGGGCTGCGGCTCCGGGACCGAATATCTCGCGGTGACGCCATGGGGGGATCTGTATCCGTGCCACCAGTTCGTGGGGGATGAGCGCTTCCTCCTGGGAAATGTGGACGAGGGAATCACGCGGCGGGATATCTGCGATGAGTTCAAGCTCTGCAATGTCTACGCGAAGCCAAAGTGCAGGGACTGCTTCGCGAGGTTCTACTGCAGCGGCGGCTGTGCGGCGAACTCCTGGAAGTTCCACGAGAGTCTCACGGACGCGTACGACATCGGCTGCGAGATGCAGAGGAAGCGGATCGAGTGCGCGATCATGGTGAAGGCAGCGGAGATGCTTGACCAGGCGGAAAGGGCGGACCGGACGGAGAGCGCAGAGAGCTGAGAAGCTGGCACCGGGAGAGGCAGAGCCGCTTAAGGAGCGGAGACATGAATCCGTCCCGGGGCTTCGGCAATAGAAAGATTCAGGATCCGGAGGAAACGGTTATGAAAAACAGCAAGGGAAGAGGCGTGGCAGGTCTCGTTGTCCTGCTCGCGGTTCTGGCAGGGTTTGCGTATCTCGCCTACTACTGCCTGACAAACGGCATGATCAAGCGCGGCCTGGATCTCGCGGGCGGCGTGAGCATCACCTATCAGGCGAAGGATGAAAATCCGAGCGAACAGGATATGCGGGACACGATCTACAAGCTTCAGCAGCGTGTCAGCATCTATTCGGATGAGTCGCAGGTCTACCAGGAGGGAAGAAACCGCATCGACATCGACATCCCGGATGTGAGCGATGCAAACTCCATTCTGGAGGAGCTCGGCAGGCCGGGCTCTCTCACGTTCGTTGATCCGGACGGAAAGGTGATTCTCGACGGCACGCAGGTGAAGAGCGCGCAGGCCGGGCAGATGACGGACCAGACGACGGGCGGAAACGAGTATGTCGTCGAGCTGACATTTACCGACGAGGGAGCGAAGGCGTTCGCGGATGCGACGACGAGACTGGTCGGGCAGCGGATCGCGATTATCTATGACGATGTGACCTACTCGAATCCGGTCGTGAAGGAAGCGATTACCGGCGGGCAGTGCACGATCGACGGGATGTCCAGCTACGAGGAGGCGGATCAGCTCGCCTCTACAATTCGTCTCGGCGCGCTGAAGCTTGAGCTGGAGGAGCTCCGGAGCAATGTAGTCGGTGCGCAGCTCGGCGAGCGGGCGGTCTCCTCGAGCCTCCGGGCCGGCGCGGTGGCATTTGCCCTGATCGCAGTCCTGATGATCGCAGTCTTCTGGCTGCCGGGCCTCGCGGCCTCGCT
The DNA here is from genome assembly GCA_902766175.1 of uncultured Lachnospiraceae bacterium. Taxonomy (GTDB): domain Bacteria; phylum Bacillota; class Clostridia; order Lachnospirales; family Lachnospiraceae; genus Moryella. Next base: position 4,394 of record CACXCJ010000110.1, on the reverse strand, counting down.
CGCCCTTGCCTTCTACATCTGCCTGACGATCGGCCTGCTCGCGGCGTTTGATATCACGATGACGCTTCCCGGCATCGCCGGCATCATCCTCTCCGTCGGCATGGCGGTGGATGCGAACGTCATCATCTTTACGCGTATCCGTGAGGAGATCGGTCTCGGGAAGACGGTCCGGAGTGCCGTGAAGACGGGCTTCCGGAAGGCGCTCTCGGCCATCATCGACGGAAACGTCACGACGCTTATTGCGGCGGCGGTCCTCTACTTCATGGGAACCGGCACGATCCGCGGATTTGCGACGACCCTGGGACTCGGCGTCATTGTCTCCATGTTCACGGCGCTTCTCGTGACAAGAATGTGGCTCAACACGTTCTGCGACCTAGGGCTTGACAACAAAAAGTTCTTCGGCGAAATCAAGCAGCGCAAGACGTACGACTTCCTCGGGAAGAGGAAGTTCTTCTTCGGCGTCGCGGTGGCGGCGATTGCGGCAGGGTTCATCGGCATGGCAGCGAACGGCGCGATGAGCGGAAGGCCGTTGAACTTCGGCCTTGATTTCCAGGGCGGCACCTCGACGAATGTCACGTTCAACGAGGACATGAGCCTTGAGGACATCGACGAGAAGGTGAAGCCGGTTGTTTCTCAGGTCACGGGAGACAGCGACATCCAGACCTCAAAGGTGCAGGGCACGAACGAGGTCATCATAAAGACCCGCACGCTCTCCGTTGAGGAGCGGCAGGCCCTGGATCAGGCACTTGCGGATCAGTTCGGCGTGGACCAGGAGCAGATCACCGCGGAGAGCATTTCGGGAACGATCAGCCATGAGATGCGGCGTGACGCAGTGATCGCCGTGGTGGTTGCGCTTCTTCTGATGCTGGTGTACATCCGGTTCCGATTTGCGGACATCCGCTTCGCGACGGCGGCGATCCTCTGCCTGTGCCACGACGTGCTTGTGCTTCTCGCATGCTACGCGCTGTTCCGCTGGAGCGTCGGGTCGACATTTGTCGCCTGCATGCTGACGCTGGTCGGCTACTCGATCAACGACACGATCGTCGTGTTCGACCGCATCCGGGAGAACCAGCGCCTGAAGCACGGCCTCTCGAGACTTGAGATTGCGAACCTTAGTATCACCGAGACGTTCTCGAGATCACTGCTCACCTCGATCACGACCTTTCTTGCGATCCTGGTGCTCTTCATCATGGGAGTCTCCTCGATCCGCGATTTCACGCTTCCGCTCATGATCGGCACGCTCTGCGGCACGTATTCCTCGGTCGCGATTGCGAGCCCGCTGTGGTATGAGATGGAAAACCGCGCGGACAGAAAGAAGGCCGCGGAGAAGGCGGCGAAGGCTGCCGGGGCGGCTGCGGCAAAGGCCGCAAAGCGCGCGAAGGGAACGGCATCCGGAAGCTCCTCCGGCGAGACTTCATCGGAGGATAAGAGCGGCGTTTCTTCCGCGGAAGAAAAGAAATAAAGCAGCAAAGAAGTAAAGCAGCGGAATTGTCACAGGAAACACAGCGGGGCGGACGCCTGTCCTCCCCGCTGTTTCTTTAGAGACGGTATTTTCGTTCAGTGAAACCGTGAAAGGCTTCTGCGCCGGGATCTGCAGACAACAGGGCGGATAACGGATGGAAGCATTTCCCGGGCTGACAGGAGGAAGCATGCGCTACGAGATACTGGCCACGGAGGGACGCGCGAAGCGTGCGCGGATGGAGACGGTCCACGGGACCATCGAGACGCCGGTCTTCATGAATGTCGGCACAGTCGCCGCGATCAAGGGCGCTGTCTCGACCGATGACCTCAGGACGATCGGCACACAGGTGGAGCTCTCGAACACCTACCACCTTCACGTCCGCCCGGGGGACGGGACGCGCTGGGGCGATGAGCTGATCCGCGAGTTCGGCGGCCTTCATAAATTCATGCACTGGGACCGACCGATTTTAACGGATTCCGGCGGCTTTCAGGTTTTTTCCCTCGCGGGTCTGAGAAAAATCAGGGAGGAGGGGGTGACATTTCACTCCCACATCGACGGGCGGAAGATCTTCATGGGGCCGGAGGAGAGCATCCGGATTCAGTCGAACCTGGGCTCCACGATTGCGATGGCGTTCGATGAGTGCGCGCCGAGTCTCTCCGAGCGGGACTACATCGAGAAAAGCGTCGCGCGGACCACGCGGTGGCTCGCGCGCTGCAAGGATGAGCTCTCGAAGCTGAACGGGGAACCCGGGACCGTGAACCCGGAGCAGCTGCTTTTCGGCATCAACCAGGGAGGCATCCTCGAGGATGTCCGGATCCGCCACGCGGAGGAGATCAGGGAGATGGACTGCGACGGCTACGCGGTCGGGGGCCTCGCAGTCGGAGAACCGGCGGAGACCATGTACCACATCCTGGATGTGACGGTCCCGCACCTGCCGGCGGAGAAGCCGACCTACCTCATGGGAGTCGGAACGCCGGTGAATATCCTCGAGGGCGTGGAGCGGGGCATCGATTTCTTCGACTGCGTGTACCCGAGCCGGAACGGGCGGCATGGAAATGTGTACACGAACCACGGGAAACTGAATCTTTTCAATAAGAAGTACGAGCTGGACGCGAGGCCGATCGAAGAGGGCTGCGGCTGTCCGGCGTGCAGGTCCTACTCGCGCGCCTATATCCGCCACCTCCTCAAGGCGGGAGAGATGCTCGGGATGCGCCTTTGCGTCTTGCACAATCTGTATTTTTATAATAAAATGATGTCTGAAATTCGCGAAGCGATCGAGCAGGGGACGTTCGCGGCATATAAGAAAAAACGAATTGAGGAGATGGAGGCAGGTTCATGAACAATACGGCATTCTGGGTCATTTACATCGTTTTCTTCATTGCGCTGATCTATTTCATGGCGTACAGACCGCAGAAGAAGCAGAAGGAGCAGCAGCAGAAGCTCTTAAACGCCGTCGCAGTCGGCGATTCGGTTCTCACGAGCTCCGGTTTCTACGGGGTCGTGATTGATATGACGGAGGATACGGTCATTGTCGAATTCGGCAACAACAAGAACTGCCGCATTCCGATGCAGAAGGCCGCGATTGTCCAGATCGAAAAACCGGACGAGAGCTGAGACGGACCCGGACGGACGTGAGCGGGGGACGGACCTTGGACATGCAGAAAGGTATCGGCGGAGAACCGATACCTTTTTCTTTTACAGGGGGCGCAGGAAATGTTCTTTCACAGGGGCACAGAGAGCGTTTTCTCACGACTCGGCTCCTGCGTCCCGCTCGATGTCCAGGATGAAGCGCTCCAGAAGGGAGGCGAGTTCCTCCGGGGAGAGGTCTGTCCCGTTTTCCACCCAGAGCTTGATCATGCCGATACCGCCCTCGATCATGAAGGAGGTGTAGTACTCATCCTTCCGGACGGGGTTCGGAAACATGGCGCGGTCCCACGGCTCCATGATTTTGGTCCGGAACATCTGTCTCAGACGGTTCGTGAACTGAAGATCGCCGTTCGGCCCCATGAGAGTCTGGACGATGTCGACATTGTCCCGGATAAAGTAGAGAAGCTCCGTGAAGAGAAGCTTCGGGGATTCGCTGACCTCGGTCGGGCGGTGGCGGTCCAGAATTTTGCTGTACTCCTCGAAAACCTCGCTCTCGATGTGGGAGAGAAGGTCATAGACATCCCGGTAGTGAAGGTAGAAGGTTCCGCGGTTGATGTCGGCCATCTCGGAAATTTCCTTGACGCTGATATCCTGAATTTTTTTCTCCTTCAGCAGCTTTGTGAGACACTGACGGAGCATGGCTCTGGTTTTCCGCACTCTGCGGTCCATGTTTTCGGATGCCATATCTGCCTCCAGAAGCGGAGGACCGTGTAAGCTGGGAAAGCCTCGAAAGCTGTGCGCTTTTGTTTCCCTGAAATTTCACGATTCCGCCGATAGTGTTTTTTAGTCTACACGACAAGCAGTTACTCAACAAATGTCAGTATATTACCTGTTGACATAAAAATCAACAGAAGTTCATAAATAGATGAAAAGACTCAAACTGCGTATTCTGGTTCTGATCCTGCTTTTTGCGGCGGCGCTCTGCGGCTGGTTCTGGTGGAGCGGGAGGCGCGTCACCGAGCAGCCGGCGGTGCAGCTGGCTGCGCTGGAGGAGCCGACTCTGCCCGTGATCTGGGCGGAGAGCCTAGACAGGCGTATCGATGTGATGCGCGGATTCACGGCGGAGACGGACGCCGATGTCGCGGCGGACACGCTCATCATCCTGCCGGAGGACAGGCATCTTCCGCTCTCGATCGAGGGAGGAAGCCTGACGGTCACGGAGGTGCGCTATGAGATCCGCTCGGCGGATCTTGAGGATCTCATCGAGCGGACGGACGGGGTGGAGACAGAGAAGACCGACGCCGGGCTCCGCGCAGTGCTTCCGATTCAGGACCTCCTGAAGAAG
>CACXCJ010000109.1 GCA_902766175.1 uncultured Lachnospiraceae bacterium | reverse complement strand
GGAGCTGAACGAGGCAGAGCTTGAGGATCAGGGAATCTACCCGAACACCGTTCGTCTGTCCATCGGCCTTGAGGACGCGGAGGATATCATCGCGGACCTGAAGCAGGCGTTTGAGGGCTGATGCCTGCCGGCTGAAAAAGCCTGGCGCCTTCGATTCCATTCGTCGAAGGCGCCAGGCTTTTTTTCATGGGAGGATCTTCCGGATCAGCGCAGGCAGCTCCTGCGGGGTGCCTGCGACAAGGTCCGCCGCGCGCATCTCCTCCGGCGTTCCGTATCCGTAGGCGCAGCCAATTGCCGGGAGACCGTTTTTCGTGCCGGCCTCCAGATCCAGGAAGCGGTCCCCGATCATCACGGCCGGGCCGGGGTGCTCTGCGAGAAGCTTTTTCATGATCTCAGGCTTCGGAATCCAGTTCTCCTTCTCTGACCAGTAGTAGCCGTCAAACCAGCGGTCCAGCTGAAAGTGCTTCCGGTGCCGCTCGAGATAGACGGTCTTGCAGTTGCTTAAGAGGTAGATGCGGCAGCCCGCAGCCTTCAGCGAGTTCAGGATCTCCGGGACGCCGGGGTAGAGCCTCGCGGTGCCGTTCTCGATGAGCCTCCCCATCTCTTCCTGAATCCTGTAACTGCTCGCTGCCTTCTCCTCCTCCGGAAGGCCCGGGGCAAAGGTGTTCCACATGTCGACCGCAGAGAAGCCGAGCCAGCAGGCGATCTCCGCGTCTGTGAAGGAGCGCTCCGGCATCAGCCGCTTTGAGACCAGAATCTCGTAGTTCTTCCGGAATGCGGGTCCGTAGATCCGAATGGTCTCGTGCAGGGTTCCGTCGTAATCAAAGACAAGATTTTTCATGCGTTTCAGCTGCGCTTATTTCAGCTGGCGGATGAGGTTAATCATCTCGATCGCGCCGGTCGCGCACTCGGCGCCCTTGTTGCCGGCCTTGGAGCCCGCGCGCTCCACCGCCTGCTCGATGTTCTCCGTCGTGAGAACGCCGAACATCACCGGGACGCCGCTCTGCAGCGCGACATTCGCGACTCCCTTCGAGACCTCGCTGCAGACATAGTCGTAGTGGGAGGTCGCACCGCGGATCACCGAGCCGAGCGCGATCACGGCGTCGTAGCGGCCGCTCTCCGCCATTTTCTTTGCGATGAGCGGGATCTCGAATGCGCCGGGCACCCAGGCGGTGTCGATATTTTCCTCCTTCACGCCGTGGCGGACGAGTGCATCCTCCGCGCCGCTCAAGAGCTTCGAGGTGATGAATTCGTTAAAGCGCGCGACGACGATGCCGATTCGGATATCACCGGCAATTACTTTTCCCTCAAGAATGTTCATAGTGAAAAACCTCCTTTTCAGTAGTTCAGAATGTGTCCCATCCGGTCCGCCTTCGTCCTTAAGTAGCGGATGTCGTAGGCGGTCGGCGTCATCTGGATCGGCACGCGCTCCTTGATCTCAAGGCCGAATTCCTCGAGCTGGTACACCTTGTCGGGGTTATTCGTGAGGAGCCGCATGGATTTTACGCCCAGGTCTCTCAGGATCTGCGCGCCGATGTAGTACTCGCGCTGATCCGGCTTGAAGCCGAGCGCCGTGTTCGCCTCAACGGTGTCCAGTCCCTTTTCCTGCAGCTCGTAGGCCTTGAGCTTATTGATGAGGCCGATGCCGCGCCCCTCCTGCCTCATGTAGAGGAGAATGCCGCGCCCCTCCTTGTTGATCTGCGTCAGGGCGGAAGAAAGCTGCTGGCCGCAGTCGCAGCGGAGCGACCCGAAGGTGTCGCCGGTCAGGCACTCCGAGTGCACGCGGCAGAGGATATCCCTTCCGTCCCCGATCTCGCCCTTCACGAGTGCTATGTGGTGCTCCCCGTTCAGGAGATTTACGTAGCCGAAGGCGCGGAACTCGCCGTACTTCGTCGGGAGCTTCACGACTGCCTCGCAGTGCACCAGCCGGTCGTGGGATTTCCGGTACTCCTGAAGCTCCTTGATGCTGATCGCGTGGATGCCGTACCGGTCCGCGAGCGACAGGAGCTCCTGTGTCCGCATCATCGTGCCGTCGTCCCGCATGATCTCGCAGCAGAGGCCGCACTCCTTGAGCCCCGCGATGCGGCACATGTCGACCGTGGCCTCGGTGTGGCCGTTCCGCTCCAGGACGCCGTGCTCCCTCGCGAGCAGCGGAAACATGTGGCCAGGCCGGCGGAAGTCCTCCGGCTTCGCGTTCTCATCGACGCACATCCGCGCCGTGATGCCGCGCTCCTCTGCGCTGATGCCGGTTGTCGTGCTGACGTGGTCGATCGAAACGGTGAATGCGGTCTCGTGATTGTCGGTGTTCTCCATGACCATCTGCGGGATCCGGAGCCTCCGTACGTACTCCTTCGACATGGGCATGCAGATCAGGCCCTTGCCGTGGACCGCCATAAAGTTCACGTTTTCCGTCGTCGCGAACTGCGCGGCGCAGATGAAATCCCCCTCGTTCTCCCGGTCGGGATCATCAATGCAGAGGATGATCTTCCCGTTCCTCAGGTCCTCCGCCGCTGTCTGGATGCTGCTGAAATCCTTCATGTATGTGAGTCCTTTCTTGAAAATGCGGAATTCTTGAAAATGCGGAGCAGTTCAGGACCGGCCTTTCAAAGCACTCTCCCCTCAGAGCGCCTTCCCAAATGCCGTGCTGCCTGAGCATTTTCTGCTGTTCTGTGAACGTATGTGCCTGCCGGATCCCTCACAGAAATCCGTTTTGCGCGAGGATTTCCCGGCTGATGCTGCCCCCGGGCGCGCTGCCGCTCCCGCCGGAGTTCCCGGAGTTCCCCGGCAGGGCGGCTGTCCCGGCGCCTCCGGGCGCCTCCGGCATCGGCCGGAGAAGCTTCTCCACGTATTTTCCGATCATGTCATTTTCGAGGTTCACGGGGTCGCCGGTCTTGCGGTCCGAGAGCGCGGTGACGGAGAGTGTGTGCGGGATGACGGATACCGAAAACGACCGGTCGTCGACGCGCGCCACCGTGAGGCTGATGCCGTCCATCGCGATGGAGCCCTTTTCGATGATGTAGCGGAGCACCTCGGGCGATGTGCTGATTTTATACCAGACCGCATTGTCATCGCGGGTGATGCTCTCGATCGTCCCGATGCCGTCCACGTGGCCCGCGACGATATGGCCGCCGAAGCGGCCGTCCGCCGGCATTGCCCGCTCAAGATTCACAAGGCTTCCGACGTGAAGAAGCGAGAGAGAGGAGCGGTCAAGCGTCTCGTGCATGACGTCCGCGCTGAAGCTCTGGCGGTCAAATGCGACCACCGTGAGGCAGATGCCGTTCACCGCAATGCTGTCGCCGATCCTGATCCCATCGAGAATTTTTGATGCGAGGATCGTGAGAACCGCGGAGCGCGCCCCTTTTTTGACGGCGCCGATTTTTCCGACCTCTTCCGCAAGTCCAGTAAACATAAGTTTCCTCCTGCCTTTTTATGACTGTTTTCCGGCGAGCTTCCCTTCGATGAGAAAATCCGCTCCGAGCCTTGTGCAGGTGAGATCCGAGAGCACGCAGGCATCTTCAGGATGCGGGAAGCCCGTGCCGCCTACCGGCGTCTTTGCGTCCGCGCCGCCGAAAAGCTTCGGGGCGATGTAGGCCTGCACCCGGTCCACGATCCCGCTTCTCAGTGCGGACCAGGCGATCGTGGAGCCGCCCTCGATCAGGACGCTGTCCACGGCACCCGCTCCTTCCACATGCCCGGCGCCGAGCTGCTTCATGAGGTCCTTGAGATCCACGTGTCCGTCCGCCTCGGACGTGACGAGAATCCGGCACCCGGCCTTCCGGTAAGGCGCCTGCCTCCCGGGGTCCGTGACCAGGGTCGCAAGGACGGTCGGGACCTCCGCCGCAGTCCGGACAATCTGTGAGGAGAGAGGCGTCCGGAGGTGAGAGTCGCAGATCACGCGGAGCGGGTTTCTTCCGCCCTCGATCCGGCAGGTGAGGAGCGGGTCGTCGGAGAGAACCGTGTTGACGCCGACAAGGATCGCGGCCAGACGGTTCCGGTCCTCGTGCACGCGCCGCCGCGCTTCTTCGCCCGTCACCCACCGGGAATCTCCCGTGACGCACGCAGTTTTCCCGTCCAGCGTCATCGCGTATTTCAGGAAGATGAGCGGCAGGCCGGTTGTGATGAAATGGAAAAAGATGTCGTTCACCGCGCGGCACTCCGGCTCCAGGACATGTTCCACGACCTCGATGCCGTGTTCCCGCAGAATCCGGATGCCCTTCCCGGCGACCTTCGGATTCGGATCCCCGGTGCCGACATAGACGCGGCGGATGCCGGCCTCAATCAGTGCGTCCGTGCAGGGCGGCTGCTTTCCGTAGTGGCAGCACGGCTCGAGTGTGACGAACATCTCCGCACCGCGCGGATCATTTCCGCGCTCCCGGCAGCTGCGGAGCGCGTCCCGCTCCGCGTGCAGGTCCCCGTACTTTCTGTGCCAGCCTTCCCCGATCACGGCATCATCCTTCACAATCACCGCGCCGACCATGGGATTCGGGCACACGCGCCCGGCTCCCCGCACCGCGAGGGAGAGCGCGCGCCTCATGAAGGCTTCCTCCCGGGACAGACCGCCTTCCGGAACTCTGCCCGGCTCTGCCCGCAGTTCTTTTTTGGATTCTGCTGATTCCGTATGGATTCACGTCCCTTCTGTAAAAGCTTTGCAGCATTTGTTCCGGCGCAAAGCGCCCCGCCGGGGCTGCATTTACTGACAATCAGGACGGTAGAGGTGGAGAAAAAGAAATGCCCTGAAACAGAACGGATCTGTTTCAGGGCATTGCGGACACAAACAGAAATCGGGCACATAGTCTCGCCTGCATCTTCTTCCATCCAGACTTTACTGTCGGCCCCGGAGTTTCACCGGATCCTGCCTCTCGGCTCGCGGGCTTTACCGCCGGTAGGGAATTTCACCCCGCCCTGAAGACACGTCTCTATGATAGCACAGAAAGAGGGAGTGTCAAGGAGGGGGATTTTTGCAATGACGCAGTATCGGGTGCAGACAAAAACAGCATCCTTCAGACGGTGGACTGCAGAATGCGCGGTCAGGCCAGATTGATCCTGCGGTACTCGGAGGGCGTTATGCCCTTGATTTTTTTGAACGTCTCACAGAAATAGCTGGATGTGCAAAGTCCCACCTCGGCGGAAATTTCCGTCACGGTCATGGAGGTGGAGGCCAGCAGGCGGCAGCCCTTTTCCACGCGGTAGCGGAGCAGGAAGCGAAGAGGCGATTCCTTCATGTACTTTTTGAACAGATGGTTGCACCCGCTCTTGCTGATCCCGGCGGAGGCGGCGATCTGGTCCAGGGTAATGCCTTGATTGTAGTGCTCCTTGATAAAGGAGATCATTTCGTGGACCTGCCCGGAATCCCTGCTCCGCAGGTCAATGCCGAAGGAATCCTTGCAGGCCAGGAACAGCTCCTTCCACAACAGCAGCACGGCAATATAGATGTTGATGTTCCGCTCCAGATCCTGCGAGGCGGAAAGCTCACAGACCGTCCTCAGCTTCGTGAGCAGCGCGTCCGATGTAATCTTGTAAAAGGGCAGAAAAGGCGTGTCACAAAAGGGTGTGACATAGGTCTGGGAAATGGCCATCGCCCGTTCGCCGAAGAACTGCGGATGCAGAGTGACGCCATAATAGGAACAATCGGCCTGATTCACCGCTGCCCCGGTATGTACGGTGTCCGAATTGATAAAAAGCCCCTCCCCTGTCTCCAGACGCATGGCCTCTCCGTTAATTACGCACTGCATCTGGCCTTCCCGAATCAGAAGGAACTCGAATTCGTCGTGCCAGTGGGCGGGAAAGCGCATGCCATCATATTCCGACAGATGGACCTGATAGACCTTGAAGGGAAAGCTGAAGGACCCGTGCTGCTTCAACTCATGGAACGTCTCATCCACAATCACTTTGTTCATTTATCCACCTTCATATCTGCATGATATCTACAATTATTATATTTATTTTTCTTTGTCTGTCGATAGCGTTGTAATAATAACACAAAAACAGCGCGGTTAATTTACAATATTTTGCAATATTGTTATATAAACGTGCAGCCTGACGACTGAAAATCACTATTATTCCCGATAAGATAAAGGCAAGAAATCCCAGAGGATTTCAAACGAATCAACAAACTAAAAAGAAAGGAAATCGACTGCTATGAACGTAAAATTTGGATGCTCTTCGATTAACTGGACCAATGATGACCTGCCCTCACTTGGCGCTGAGCTGACCTATGAGCAGTGCATCAGTGAGATGGCCCTGGCAGGCTACACCGGCACGGAAGTGGGTCACAAGTATCCAAAGGACGTCCCCACGCTGAAAAAGGCGCTGGACCTGCGGGGAATGCAGGTGTGCAACATGTGGTACTCCAGCTACTTCACCGCTTTCCGGAACGCAGAGACACTGGCCGGATTCCAGGATCACCTGGATTTCTCCTATGCTCTGGGTGCCCGGGTGGTGACGGTGGGCGAGATCGGAGTCTCTGTTCATATCCAGCCGGAAACTCCGCTGTTCCCGAACCGGCCGGTTCTGTCCGACGAGCAGTTTGAAAACCTGGCAAAGGGCCTGAACAAGCTGGGGGAGATGGCCAAGAAGCATGACATGACCCTCTGCTTTCACCCCCACACCGGAACCGGCATTGAGACCATGGAGCAGATCGACCGCATCATGGACATGACAGATCCTGAGCTGGTGACACTGCTCCTTGATACCGGCCACGTCACGGTAGCCGGCGGCGATCCGGTGGCTGTCATCAAAAAGTACATAGGCCGCATCACCCATATGCACTTCAAGGACGTCCGGAGAGACATTCTGGAGGCGCTGAAGGCCAGCAAGACGGAGAGCTTCATCGACGGCGTCAAGTACGGCCTCTTCACGGTTCCCGGCGATGGAAACTGCGTGGACTGGAAGTCCATCTTCGACGTCATGAAGGCCAGCGATTACAACGGCTGGGTCGTGGTGGAAGCCGAACAGGATCCTGCCAGGGCAAATCCTCTGGAGTACGCGCTGAAGGCCCGCAAGTTCCTGAGAGAGAACCTGGGACAGTAAAACATATAAATAAAAAAGGAGGCACTGTCATGATCGATAAGGAATTTCACCTGGAACGCCCTCTGCGCTGGGGAATGGTCGGCGGCGGCCGCGGCAGCGAGATCGGTTACATCCATAAGAATTCCGCCCTGCGGGACGGCCTGTTCACTCTGGTAGCGGCAGCCTTTGACGTAAATCCGGAGCGGGGGCGGGAGTTTGGCCGGAACCTGGGCGTGGACGAGTCCCGCCTCTATGACAACTACAAGGAGATGTTCGAGAAGGAGGCCCAGCGTGAGGACGGCATTGAGGCCGTCAGCATCGCGACTCCCAACTTCCTCCACTATGAGATGGCCACCGCGGCCCTGAACGCCGGGCTGCATGTCGTCTGCGAGAAGCCCCTGTGCTTCACGGTGAAGGAGGCGGAAGCCCTTCGGAAGCTGGCAATCGAAAAACAGCGGGTCTTCGGCGTCACCTACGGCTACACCGGCTATCCCATGGTGCATCAGGCCCGGAAAATGATTGAAAACGGAGATCTGGGGGAGATCCGCATCATCAACACACAGTTTGCCCACGGCTTCAGCAGCGGCATGTCCGAGCTGACCAGCGCCAACACCAGGTGGCGTCAGGACCCGAAGATCGCCGGCCCCACCTATGTCATCGGCGACATCGGCACCCACGCCCTGTTCCTGGCGGAGACCATGGTGCCCGGATTAAAGATCGAAAAGCTTCTGTGCAGCCCCGATACCTTCGTGAAGTCACGGGCGCCCATGGAGGACAACGCCGTGGTGCTGATGAAGTTCACCAACGGTGCCAGCGGAACTCTTTGGGCCAGCGCCGTGAACGCCGGCTCCATGCACCAGCAGAAGATCCGGGTGGTGGGATCCAAGGCCAGCATTGAGTGGTGGGACGAGTATCCCAACCAGCTCCGCTATGAGATCCAGGGCAAGCCGGCACAGGTTCTGGAACGCGGCATGGATTACCTCTATCTGGACGACGATATGGTGAACTCCTTCCGCATCGGCGGCGGACACGCGGAGGGCCTGTTCGACGCCTGGGCGAATCTCTACCGCCGCTTCGGCACCGCCATGGACCGCGTGAATCACGGCGAGAGAGTGGAAGATGTCATGAAGGATCTGTGGTTCCCGAATGTCAACGACGGCGTGGAAGGCGTCCGTTTCGTAGAGAACTGTGTCCGCTCCAGAGATCAGAACAGCGTCTGGGTGGACTATCAGTAAGGATCGATATCTGAATCATTTGAGCTGCCGGGACGTTGGAGGACAATTCATGATTGGTTTCCGGCTCCCGGCAGCTCATTCTATCTATTTGAAAGGAAAAACAGCCATGAAACTGTGTTTTAATACCAGCGCTTACGGAAGGCATCCTCTGGACTATGCGCTGAAACAGATTGCAGGCTTTGGGTTTTGGGGCGTTGAGATGATGGCGGAACGGCCTCACGCCTTCCCCGCGGACTTTGACGCCGCCCGCCGGGCGGAGACAAGGAAGCTTCTCGAGGATTTGAAGCTGCATCCCATCAGCATTCTCAGTTCCGATTGTCATCGGGACTGGGGCTACGACAAGATGTTTGAGCCGTCCTACATCAATAAGGACGCCTCCATCCGCGCAAAGCGTGTGGAGCTGACCAAGGAGGTCATCGACCTGGCGGCAGATCTGGGCTGTCCCTGCGTCCAGACCGGAGCGGGAATCATTGCCAATGGCGGGTTCCCTCTGCCCCGAGACGCCTGGAATTACCTGGTGGCGTGTATGGAGGAGCTGGCGGACTACGGCAAATCAAAAAACGTGCGGGTATCCATGGAGGCTGAACCCTCCACTGTGGTGGAGACCACCATTGACATGGCCCGGCTGATGAAGGACGTGAATTCCGAGTGGATTGGCCTGACCTATGACGTGGGCCATGTGGCGGTGCTGGGAGATGACCTGATCAAGTCCATCGATCTTCTCCATGAGCACATCTTTAACGTTCACATCGAGGACATCTGCGGCCGCACCCATCTGCACCTGATCCCGGGCGAGGGCCTGGGCACCCTGAATCTGCGGCGGCTCCTGGAGGAGTTCAAGTATGTGGGATATCAGGGTACCGTTACCTGCGATCTGTACTCTCAGGTGGAGGATCCCAACTACGCCGCACAGCGGAGCTACGCCTACCTGGCTCCTATTTTCGAGGAGCTGAACTGACCTAAACTGAGCAAGAAATGGAGGAAACGGTATGGAAAACAACAGACTGGACAACCGCCCGTTGTCCTGGGGAACGCGCTTCGCCTACGCTGGCGGCGACGTTGCCTGCAACGTTATCTTCGGAACCGTCGGAACGCTCCTGACCCTGTTCTATACGGACTATGTGGGAATCAATCCGGCTATCATCGGTCTTGTGATGCTGGTTTCAAGGCTCTTTGACGGCGTGTCGGACCTGGTGATGGGTATTTTGGTGGAAAAGACTCATTCCAGATGGGGCAAAGCCCGCCCCTGGATTCTCTGGATGAGTGTCCCCTACGCCCTGGCCGCCGTGCTGCTGTTTACTGTTCCGCGCACCCCTGGAATGCTGCAAACTCTTTACATTTTCGTGTCCTACAATTTCAGCACCACGATCTGCCATACGGCTATCTGTCTGCCGTACGGAAGCCTTTCCTCCATGATGACCCGCAACTCTTCCGAGCGGGAAATGCTGGGCTTTGTGCGCATGGGACTCTCCCCGCTGGGCCGGATCATGGTGGTGACTTTTACCCTTCCACTGGTGAAGGTCTTCGGAAACGATCAGTCTGCCTGGATTAAAGCCATGAGCATCTGGGCCACCGTCGGCCTGATTCTTCTGCTGATCTGCTTTGCCAAGTGCAAAGAGACTGTGGAAATCGAAGCCAAGAAGAAACAGGCAAAAATCACCATGCTGACAGCGCTGAAGGCACTGATGCGGAACAAGTATTTCTGGCTCGTCTCCATTCTCTGGACGCTTCAGACGGTTTCCTTCTCTGTTTCCGGCACAATCCTGCCTTACTACTGCAAGTACATTTTCCATGACGACACCTGGATGTACAGCGTGCTCTTTCTTGTGGAGACCCTGACACTGGTGGTGTTTGTCTTTCTCTCCGCGCCCCTGGTCCGGAAATTCGGTAAACGCAATATGACCCTGGCGGGCGCGATAGTCGCCTTTGTGGGACATCTGATGTTCTTCCTGAATCCCACCAGCTTCCCGTGGCTGCTGGCCAGCTGCATGATTCGTTCCATCGGCCTCTCGCCGCTGAATGCTGCTGTGTTCGGTATGGTGGGCGATGTAGTGGAGTACGGGCAGTGGAAGACCCACATCCGCACCGAGGGCCTGGTCTTCGCGGGCAGCTCCATCGGCACGAAGGTGGGTTCCGGCCTTGCCGCCGCGGCGATGACGTCTCTGCTGGCGATGGCAGGCTATGTCAGCTCCACGACTGGCGTCGCCGCCCAGCCGGGATCGGTTCTGCGCATGATCATGAACATATACAAAGCTGGTCCCCTTCTCATCGCAGGGCTGGTAGCAGTTACCTGCCTGTTCTACCATCTGGATAATGAGTATCCTTCCATCATGGACGACCTGATGAAGCGGGAAGCGAACGGCGAGATGTAAACGGCCCGGAGACCGCATTCCCAGCAGCCGGATCCCTCCTGACCAGTTTCCTTACACTGTCGCATGGGAATGCGGCTTCCCCGTTACTTTGAATCAGAAAAGAGTGCAAGTATATGAGAGAAAACGCTTTAAAAAAGAAAATCAAAAACGGCGAGAGCGCCATCGGCACGTTCGTAAAGATGACAGATGCCTCCATCCCTGAGATTCTGGCTCTGGCCGGCTTTGACTTCTTTGTACTGGACACTGAACACGTTGCCGTGGATCGGGAGCAGCTGACCAACATCGTGCGCGCGGCCGACGCGGCGGGGATCACTCCCATCGTACGGGTCCGGGAAAATAATCAGGTGGAAATTCTTCAAAACCTGGATCTGGGCTACGCAGGAGTGCAGGTGCCCAATGTGGACTCCCCGGAGGAGGCCCGCGATCTGGTTTCCTATGTGAAGTATACCCCCTACGGCGTCCGGGGACTCTCCCCCAGCGTCCGGGCCTGCGGTTACGGTACCTGCGGCGTGCAGGAGTACATCGATGCAGCCAATGCCAACACCATGGTCATCTCCCACTGCGAGACGAAAGCCTGCGTGGAGTGTATCGACGAGGTTTTGAAGGTGGAGGGGCTGGACGTGATCTTCATCGGCCCCATGGACCTGTCCCAGTCCTACGGTGTGCCCGGCAGGCCCGGCGAGCCGGAAGTACAGGCCGCCATCAAGACCGTTACCCAAAAGACTCTCGCGGCGGGCAAAGCGGTGGGGACGGTGGCCGGGACCCCGGAGGCGGCGAAGAAGCTGATCGAGCAGGGCGTGCAGTACATCCTGCTGGCGTCTGACCAGGGTATGATCGTCAAATGGGGCAGGAATGCCATTGCGCAGATCCGCGGCTAAAAGGAGGCGCACGATGCAAAAGGTTTTTTTAACCGAGCGGATTCATGAGGACGCTGTCGCATACCTGAAAGAAAACTTCGAGGTCGTGCAGGGGACGTCCACAGAGCCCGGTGAAATCATCCGCCAGGCCCGGGGCTGCGCCGCCATTCTGATTCGTTCCGCCAGGATTACGGCGGAAATCATGGACGCGCTTCCCGGCCTGAAGGTCGTTGCAAAACACGGTATGGGTGTGGACAACATTGACGTGGAGTACGCCACGAAGAAGGGAATTTTAATCGTCAACGCCCCGTTTTCCAATCTCAACGCCGTAGCGGAGCACATTGTCATGCTGCTGCTCGCCTTGAGCAAGCGGACCGTCCGCATGGATAAGCTGACCCGTGCCGGGGAGTTTGCCAGGCGCAACGCCTATAAGACCGTTGAGTTAAAGGGAGCCACGGTGGGCATCATCGGCCTTGGGAAGATTTCCCGCAGGGTGGTGAAAAAGCTCTCGGGCTTTGAGATGAACATTCTCGCCAGCGATCCCTTCGTCAGGCAGGAGGATGTGGGCAGTCTGCCAGTCACCATGGTCACGGCGGAGGAGGTCTACGAAAAGTCTGATTTTGTCATCGTCCACACGTCCCTGTTCCCCTCTACCTTCCATCTGGTGGGAGCGGAACAGTTCCGGCTGATGAAGCCCACCGCGTTCATCATCAACGCCGCCCGGGGAGCCGTGATTGATGAGGCGGCCATGATTGAGGCACTGAAAAGGGGCGAGATCGCCGGGGCGGGCCTGGACGTGTTCGAGCAGGAGCCTCCCGCCCCTGACAACCCGCTGTTCGCCATGGACAATGTCATTCTCTCCCCTCATAACGCCGCCCTGAGCAGCGGCGCCCTGCGGGCCATGGCAATGGACAGTGCCATGGGGATCACAGAATATCTCACCGGGAAGCCGGTCACTTACCCCGTGAATGGGGAAATGCTGAATCAACAGTAAAGGAGAATCGAGATGTCTTTTACAACAGTGTATCGGTTTCAGGACCTGGAGGGCTACGAAAGCGTGATCTCCAGGGGAAACTCCGACATGACCTACATGGGCTTTGGCCGCATCCTTCTTAAGGAGGGCCAGACACTGGAGTACACGGTTACCGGCCAGGAGCAGGCCATAGTGCTCCAGCAGGGCGACATGACCTGCTGGGTGGAATATGAGGGCGTGAAAATCATCAACGGCGCAAAGGGCAGCCGGGGGAATGTCTACGACGATCTGCCCACCGCTCTGTACGTCCCTCCAAAGGCCAGGGTGAAGCTGTACAGTGAGAAGGGCATGGAGGCCCGGGTCTTCACCGCCTACTGCGAGGAGGGCAACGTGCCTTACTTCTGCCCGCCTGAGAACATCGAGGAGGGCGAACCCGGCGAATACATCTACAAGCGGAAATACCGCTTCATCTTCGGACAGCCCGGCAAGCACAACGACCACATTACGAAGCTCTTGATCGTGGGCGAGACGGTTTCCGTGCCCGGCGGCTGGATCGGCTTTCCTGCGCACCGTCACGACTATGAGGTGGAAGGGAAGGAGTGCGTTCTGGACGAGATTTTCTCCTTTCAGATGACCTCCACCGAGGACGGCCCCGGCAGGGGCGGCGTCATGCAGCACGGCTACGACCTGGACGCGTCGGGACAGAAAAAGCTGTGGGATGAGGTCAACGTGATTGAGAAGAACAACACAGCGGTGGCCCTGCCCTGCGGCTATCACACCACTGTGGCGCTGCCCGGCACCAGGGCGTATCTTCTCTGGGGACTGGCCGGAGAGACGAAGAAGTACAAGGTCCAGTTTGACGAGAGGTATTCCTGGCTGAAGGGATGTCTGTATTGATGGCGGCTGTGAATCTTGCGGAGGAACTGCGGAATGCAGCGGTCAGAGAGGGAGAGCTGGCAATCTGCTGGCTTGGTCAGGCGGGATTTCTCCTGAAGGATTCCCAGGGACGGGAACTGGCGCTGGACCCATATCTCAGCAACTGCGGTGAGAGAATGCGGGGCTTCAAGCGGCTTTCCGCCATGCTGATTGGACCGAAGGAACTCAGTCCCCGGTATTACATTGCCACCCACACACATTTTGACCACTTCGACTACGACACAGTTCCTGTCGTGGTTCAAAATTCCCCTGATACGCTTTTCTTTGGCCCTGGCAGCTGCATGGCGGAATTCCAGAAGGCCGGCGCCGCGCCGCGGCGCTGCATCCGCCTGGACCGGGGGGACCGCTACAGGGATGAGGGCGTTTCCATCGAGGCAGTATGGGCGGACCATGGGACTCTGTCGGCGGACGCAATCGGCATTCTGCTGGAGATGGGAGGACATCGGCTGTACTTCTCGGGCGATACCGCCTTCCATGACTGCCTGTTCCGCAAGGTCGCCGAGTTCCGGCCGGAAGTCGCCTTTCTCTCTGTGAACGGTCAATTCGGAAATATGACCGGAGAGGAAGGCGCGCGGGCGGCAGAGCTGTGCGGCTCCAAATATGGAGTTCCCTGTCACATCTGGACCTTTATGGAGCACCAGGGAAGCCCGCTCGCGTTTTGCAGCGCACTCAGGGAGTCCAGAACCTGTGTGCCCCGCTGCTTTGCGCAGGGGGAAATCCAGCTTTTGACCCGCGGGGGAGAATTGATTGAAAGAGAGGCTTACATATGATGAAAGCGATCCGCTTTATGGCGCCGGAAACCATAGAATATTCCGAGGTTCCCATGCCGAAGTGCTCCGACAGCGAGATCCTGGCGAAAATTTCTTATGCCGGCTTCTGTGCTACAGACATCGAGCTTCTGACCGGGGAAATGATTCATATCAAAAACGGCAACACCAGGTACCCCATTATCCCCGGCCATGAATGGAGCGGAACCGTAGTTCAGGTTGGAAAAAACGTGCGGAACTTCAAGGTGGGGGACCGCGTTACATCCGACGTAAGTCTTGGCTGCGGCGAGTGTGAAGAGTGCCGCAGGGGGCACTACAATCTCTGCCCGAACCGGGAGGTGGTGGGCTCCTACCGCAACCGCCAGGGGGTCTTCGCCCAGTATGTAGCAATTCCCCAGCGCCACGTATACAAAATCCCCGACGGCTTGAGCATGGAGGAGGCAGCTCTGGCTGAGCCCGCCGCAACCGCCATGTATGCTGTCAGCAAAGCCAGGATTCCCGCGGGCGCGGAGGTACTGGTCATCGGCGACGGCCCCATCGGTCAGCTGGCCGCGCAGCTCGCGGGCATTGCCGGGGCCAGTAAGGTCATTATGGCGGGCAGCTGGGACGAGAAGCTTGCCATCGCCAGATCCTGCGGCATTACGGAGACCATCAATTATCACAAAGAGGATACGGTTCAGCGGGCACGGGATCTGACCGACGGAGGGCCGGAGATTGTGATCGAGACATCCGGAAACAACGCCGCGCTGGACAACGCCGTCCAGGCCCTGAAGCCCACCGGGCGGATTGTGGCCGTCAGCTGGTACAACGGGCCGGAGGTGGCGGTTGCCATGAATACCCTTATCGTCAAGGACGCCGAGCTGATCGGCTCCCTTGCAAGCCCCAACTCCTTCACGCCGGTCCTCCGCTATATGGCAGCAGGCAAGCTGAAGGTCAGGCCCCTGATCACCCACGTCAGGCCCCTGGCAGAGATGGAGGACGTGATCCGCATGATCCGGGAGAAGAAGGAGATGCGCATCAAGGTTCTCCTGAAGCCCTGAGATAAAAATCATCCCGTTCAAATAATTGTCAATTCAGAAAGGAGACAATCATCATGGCTACTTTGAAAAAGCAGACCAAATTCAAGCTGAACAAAAGAGACTCTGTCCACTTCGAGGAAAATACCGCTCCTGTGAACATTGCCTACGCCAAAGAGGTCAATGACGTGGCGATCCTGCCCCTGGGCGCCATCGAGCAGCACGGCCCCCACTGCCCCAACGGACTGGACAGCTTCAACGCCATCCATCTCGCAGAAAAGGTTGCCGAGCGCTCCGGCGCCACGGTGCTGCCCTGCCCCATGTACGGCGGCCACCCCTATATGCACATGGGCATGCCTGCCACCATCGCGCTGAACTATGAGACGAATATTGCGCTGATCCACGACATCATCGCCGGAGCCTCCAACGTGGGCTACAACAAGTTCATCCTCCTGGTGGCCCACGGTCAGGACAGCAGCTTCTGCACCGCCGTCCACAAGCTGGGCATGGAGGGCTATTTCACCGTCGCCTCCACCTGGTATGACTTCCTGGGAGACAACAAGACTATCCTGAGCGACTACATGTGGCACGCCGACGAGGCGGAGACCTCCATGGCGCTGTCCCTGTACGGCGACCTGGTCCACATGGACCTGGCCATTGACGGCGGAGGCACGACCCTGGTGGATGGCAAGTGGAAGAAGGCTCCCGGCGAGACCTCCCATAAGTGGCAGTTCTATCACTTTGACGGCACCTTCGCCCTGATGGAAAAGGACGATCTGGACTACGGCGTCATCGGAAATCCCACCAAGGCCACCAAGGAAAAGGGTGACGCGCTGGTGGAGCAGGTCGTGGAGGGCTACAGCCAGTTCATCAAGGAGCTGCTGGAGAAGCATCCCGTGGGCGTCAATCCTCTGGGCTTCCGCAATCCCCTGGGCTTCAACGGCTTCAACGGCGGTTCCTTTGTCTCCTACGACAAGGATCACGACGAAAAGGGCCGTCCTACCTACTACAAGAAGTAAGGATACCTGCCGGAGCAGCCAGGGGATACCACAGTTTCCTCTGGCTGCTCCTGGCATACCTGCGTCTGATGAAATTTAGAATTGGGTGAGTGCTATGATGAAAATTTTGAAAAGCCCGGGGAAGTATCTCCAGGGCCGGGACCTGCTGGAGCATTTCGCGGAGTATACCCAGGGCATTGGAGACCGTTTCCTGGTCATCCTCAGCGCGAATGGCATGAAGCGCACCGGCGCAGTTCTGAAAAGAAGCGTGCAAAATACAGAGATCACCCTGGACTTCGCAGAGTTTGCCGGGGAATGCACCCGCGCCAAGATCGAAGCGTACGCCAGGCGGTGCAAGGAGAGCAGCATTACGGCTGTGGTGGGAATCGGCGGGGGGAAAATTCTGGACACCGCGAAGGGCGTCGCGCACTTTGCAGAAATTCCTGTGGTGATTGTCCCTACCGTCTGTTCTACGGACTCCCCCTGTTCCTCCCTCAGCGTCATGTACGACGAGCAGGGGGTATTTGACGCTTACCTCTTTCTGGATACCTGTCCCGATATCGTCATGGTAGATACCGGCGTCATTGCCCGTGCCCCCTCCAGGTTCCTGGCAGCGGGCATGGGCGACGCCATGGCCACCTGGTTTGAGGCGCGGGCCTGCCTGCGGTCCGGAAGTCCCAACCAGGTGGGCGGACTGCCGACGATTGCCGGAACGGAACTGGCTGCGTTATGCTGGAAATATCTGCAGGAGAATGGTCTCGCGGCAAAACTGGCGGCAGAGCGCGGCGTCTGTACAGCTGCCCTGGAGAATATCATTGAAGTCAACACCTACCTTTCCAGTGTCGGTTTTGAGAGCGGTGGTCTGGCAGCGGCCCATGGAATCCAAAAGGGGTGCACAGCCATACCGGAGCTGCATCGCGTTCTGCACGGAGAACTGGTGGCCTTTTGCACCATCGTCCAGCTGGTTTTGGAAAACGCTCCAAGGGCAGAGCTGCTCTCCGTTTTGGATTTCTGCAAATCGGTGGGCCTCCCTGTGTGCTTTTCCGATATGGGGTATCAGCCGGAGGCGGATGCAATCCGCGCCTGCGCGGAAAAAGCGTGCCGGCCGGGTTCTACCGTCTACCACCTGGACGCGGCCCTTACGCCGGAGCGGGTGGCGGACGCTTTGATGGCGGCGGACGCCATAGGGACTGAGTATACAAACGGGCTGTTTCAGTGAAGCGCAGGATGAATTTCAAACTGTGTTTGTCTGCTCTGGCCCTGCTCGGCGGCGATGACAGGCGAGTTTCTGATTCTGGCCGTGATGAGAAACGGCGGAATCCTTCCGGCTTCTTTCCGGCTGATGCTGAACTGATGGAAGGTCGTTATGGGGAACGTAATTCTTTATTTTATCTTTATCTGCGCTGCGTTTGTCGTCAAAGGGCTGGCGGGCTACGGAGATCCGCTGATTTCCACGCCCCTCCTGTCCTTGTTCCTGCCGAACAGCATCATTACGCCGGGCCTGGCCCCTGTTTCCTTTCTTTTGAATGCGAATGTGGTCTGGAAGAACCGCAGTCATTTTTCCGCTAAAATCGTCCTTCCCATCGCCGTATTTGTTCTGTTGGGCATCATTCCCGGTACGCTGCTGCTGAAGTTCGGCTCTCCCCAGGGGCTGAAGCTTACGCTGGGACTGCTGATCATCGGCCTGGGCATTGAGATGCTGACCCGGAAGCCCGATGCGGCAAGAAAGCCAAATGTCCTGCTTCGGGCAGTCATCTCCTTCTTTTCCGGATTGACGGCGGGCCTATTCGGCATTAATCTGCTGTTTCTGGCCTATATGGAACGAGTGGCTGTCGACCGTGAGACGTTTCGGGCCAACGCGTGCTTTATCTTCCTGATGGAGAACAGTTTCCGCATTGTGCTTTTGCTGGCGGAAGGCCTCTACGGGAAAGAGGCCCTGCTGCTCACCGTGACAGCGCTTCCGGCAGCGGCGGTGGGAATGAAATTGGGTGCGCTGCTGGACAAACGGATCAGCGATCGTTTTTCCCGCCGCATCATCATTTATGTTTTTATCATGGGAGGCGTCAGTACGGTGATCTACGCACTGCGACAGCTGCTTTGAGCAATCGGAAACGGGAGGGAACGGCATGGATGCCGGCGCACGGGCGCTGAGCCTCGCCCGCCAGACTGACACGGAGGGGACGTGCTTTACATCAATCTGGATCCGCGTACAGAGGCAAGGCGCAGAGCAAACAAGATATGAATAAATATGCATAAAAACAACCTGAATAATGTTGACAAACTAATATTTATAAGTAAAATATAAATTATCAGCAAGGAGAAACCGAAATTCCGCAGGACTTTAAAAATTTGCGGGGCAAAACAGCAGTCATATCGTTCGATCTTATTTGAATTTGAAGCAAAGGCGCTTCCAACCGCTTTGACAGCAGAGCGGCAGGGGCGCCTTTATTATTTGCAAAAGCGAATCTGAAAAGGAGGTTCCATATGCCGCAACGGAGTGCAGCTCGATTACTGCGGAGTATTGTCAGAGCTTTGGGGGCACTGCCCAGTTTGTTAGAGATGAGTACCGGAACATATATTCCAGTAACTTACGGGCAATTTTGGATACGATAATTGCGAAGTAAAGACATACAGAGGATGAGAAGCTAATCTCATCCTCTGTAATATTTGGGAGGAATGCAAGAAATTCGGACATGAAAAAGCGCTGGCAAATTTGCTTTCCAAGAAAAATGTGCTGGTATAAGAAGACAGCCCGTATAATGAGCTGACATATCCGGCTGCCGGTTAAGGTTCTTACTGACGGACGCAGGAAATGCGCGTTCAGGAGAGCCGTCCGGCAGCTGGTTCTGTAAACCCCGGACCCGCTCCGGAAATCCAGACAGGCCGGTTCTCAAATCGATGAATCCGGAATTTCCAGGAACCCCTGGATGCCCCAGCTCAGGTGTTTCCGGAGCTTTTCACAGAAGAGCGGGACATTTCCCTCTTCCATAATATGGATCATCTCGAGATGCTCCTGGACGGAATTCAGGTAGCGCTGGTATCCCATTTTGAAAGAGCGGACCGCGAGGCGCCGGATATTTGTCTGAGTAAGCTGCATCATCGGCGCGATAAACGGATTTTCACTGTAGTCTGTGATCATGAGATGAAAGGCGGAGTCGACCTCCACATACGAACGAATCCGCTCCTCCTCCGGAGCGTCCGCAAGTTTCAGAAGCGCCTCGAATTTCGTGCGGAACTTCTCCATTTCCTTCTGTGGGATGTGGTAGAGCGCGGTCCTGGCGGCAAGCGGTTCGAGCAGCATGCGGATTTCAAAAAGGTGGAGGATGTCGCCGGTGGAAAGCGGCTTTACAAGTGCACCCACGCCGCAGTGAATTTCCACAATTCCTTCCTTTTCCAGCGCCACGAGTGCTTCCCGGACCGGCGTCCGGCTCATGTCCAGTTCCTTCGCAAGCTGTCCCTCACTGATCAGTGTCCCCGGCCGGATCAGGCCGATGCTGATTTTGTCCTGCAGAGCTGTGTACGCAGCGTGCATCAGCGTGTCGGAACGATTCTTCTTTTTTTTCCCGGCAGCAGTGTTCGAAGCGGCCATATGCCCTCCTTTCCCCCATTTCTCTTCCTCGTCGTACTTCTTCCGCGTCAGCCAGATGTTTTTTCGACAGGCTGATGTGAATTTATTTTTAATCATAGCATGGATGAAAGAAGCATGGGACACAAAATTTAGTGAATCTGTATACAGGTTAAAAATCCAGCGCATTGATTTAAAGAATTAAATTACCGAAAAGGGCTGGGAACAAGAAAGGGCGAAGAAACGCAGAACATGGCAGAGCCTGCATATTCATGATTGCGTTTGGCGCCGCATTGTCTCTGCACACGAAAAATTATGCAAGTAATGCATATTTGATTTATTGACAAGACAAAGTGAAATGATAAAATAAAAGAAGTATACAGGTTGATGATTTTTAGCTTTGCGCTGTATTGTTTCGGAACTTCCGGGAGCTGGTTACCAGGAGACAGGAAATTCACTTCGGAGGACGGTAGAAGAGAGGAGGGAACAGATTATGGTACTGAATGACGATCAGAAGGCAATGCTGGATGGAAAGATGGGGAAGGGTGCCGCCTACGCCATGAAAATCCAGGTCTCGATCGGCGAGGCGTTCGACGCGCCGCGCATGGTTCCGATCACGCGGGCACACGTTGCCCTGAGCAATCAGGAGGGCGACACATGGTTCGCGGAGAAGCTTTACAATGCGGGCGCGAGGTGCCGCATCGCCCCGACCGTGAACCCGGGCTTCTGCCTCGCACACTTCGATAAGAATTCAAAGCATCCGGTGAGCGAGGAGGATGCAGCGCTGATGCGCCGCACGGATGCGGCGTATCGCGGGCTGGGCGCAATTCTTTCCTACAACTGCACGCCCTATCTCGCGAGCAATGTCCCGAACTTCGGAGAGGTCTGTGCGTTTTCCGAGTCCAGCGCGACGCCGTATGTGAACGCCGTCTGGGGAGCGCGCTCCAACCGCGAGAGCGCAAACAGCGCACTCTGTGCGGCAGTCTCGGGGTATGTTCCGGAGTACGGCCTTCTGCTCGATGAGAACCGGAAGGGCAACATCCTGGTTCACGTGGAGGCAGAGATGAAGTCTCCGTACGAGTACCACTGCCTCGGCATGATGGGTGACAAGATCGGTGAGGGCATCCCGGTATTTGTGGGGCTGCCGAAGTACATCTCCCCGGAGTCGCTTCGGAATCTCGGCGCACAGCTGAACACGTCCGGTGCCTATGGCATGTTTCACATCGTCGGTTTCACACCGGAGGCGCCGACGCTTGAGGCGGCCTTTGGAGGGAAGAAGCCGGAGCGTGAGGTCGTGATCACGGATCAGGACTTCCGGGAATTCGAGGAGAAATTCAGCGATGAGACGAACAACGGGAAGATCGATTTCGCGATGTTCGGATGTCCGCACTTCACGCTGAAGGAAGCGATGTACATCGCGAAGAAGATCGAGGGAAAGAAGCTCGCGGTACCGATGTATATTCTCGTGTCCTGCGCGGCGGATGAGATGGCACAGCGCATGGGCGTGAAGGATGTGCTCACGGCGGCGGGGGCCGAGCTGATCCCGGACACCTGCGCGGACGAGCCGTGCTGGCACTATCTGAAAGGGAAGGTCGGCATCACGGAGTCTCCGAAGTGCGCGTACTACCCGCGCCGTCGGAACATCCACTTTGTGATCCGCGATCTGGACACCTGCATTGAATCGGCTCTGACCGGGGAGGTGAAATAAGATGTCGAAGAAATTTGCTTGTCACAAGCTTTCCGAGGGAAAGGCACAGGGTGAAGTGGTCCGTACAAAGGAGCGCATCATGTTTTATCAGGTGCGTCCGGAGGACGGTGTGATGGAGGAAAAGAATCACGAGCTCGAGGGACAGGTTCTTGCGCGGAAGGTCCTGATCTTCCCGGGCGGCAAGGGAAGCTCCGTGGTGCAGCAGGACGGCCTCTATCACCTGAGCCGCTTCGACAATATGCCTGTGGCGCTGATCATTCAGTCACCGGATCAGGTTCTCGTGGCAGATGCGATCGTGATGGAGATCCCGATGGTGGACCGTCTCCCTGAGGAGTTCTATGAGACGGTAAAGACCGGAGATCAGGTCCTTGTGAACGCGGACGAGGGATACGTCGAGATCCTGGATTCCTGATGCACCTGGATTCCTGTGCCCGATGTACCTGAATCCCTGAGCTTTCTGATGTGCTGAAACGCAGAAGGAGTGAGGTATGCCGCTTTTGCTGGAAGAAGATGCGAGGCGTCCGCTGCCGAAAATGTACCGGATCCGCCAGAATTTTCCGAAGGACTGCCTGGACGATCCAGCCGAGGCGGTCCGCCGGGAGTTTGGAAGAGAGGAGATCCGCTCCCGCGTGAAGCCGGGCATGAAGGTCGCGCTCGGCGTCGGAAGCAGAGGAATCTGTAATCTTCCCCTGATTGTCAGGACGGTTGCGGACGAGGTGAAAAAGCTCGGCGGAGAGCCGTTCATCATCGGAGCCATGGGAAGCCACGGCGGCGGAACCGTCGAGGGGCAGCTTGCCGTGCTGCAGAACTATGGCATTACCGAGGAAGCCATGGGAGTTCCGGTGATCACGAGCAACGATGTGGTGCATCTGGGTGAGACGAGCCGCGGCATTCAGGTTTATTTTGACAGAATCTGCCTTGAGCAGGCGGATCTCATCATCCCGATTAACCGGGTGAAGCTTCACACGGACTTTTCCGACAATATCCAGAGCGGCATGTGCAAGATGCTGGTGATCGGGCTCGGGCATCACCGCGGCTGCACCGCCATCCACCAGTCGGACATGAGCTGGTTCGGGGATACGCTGAAGGAAGCGGGCCGTCTCATTATGTCAAAGGCAAAGGTGGGATTCGGCATCGGCATCGTGGAAAATGCCTATGATAAGACGTATCTCATCGAAGCGGTTCCCGCGGAGCGCATCATAGAACGTGAGGCGGAACTCCTTGAAATCTGTAAGAAAAATATGCCGTACATCATGCTTCCTGAGGCGGACGTTCTGGTGGTCGAGCAGATCGGAAAAGAGATCTCCGGAGACGGCTTTGACCCGAACGTGATCGGAAGGAGTTTCCTGCTTAAGAAGTTTGTGCTTCCGGTTCCGAGGTTCCAGAGCATGGTGCTTTTAGACTTAAGCGAAGCGACGCATGGAAATGCGTCCGGAATCGGAAATTTTGACGTGATCACGCGGAAGGTCTTTGACCAGATGGACTTTGAGTCCACCTACGCGAACGATATTGCGCTCGGCTGTCTCGACGACTGCAAGATTCCTGTGATCGCGGCCGATGAGGGCGAGGCGATCCGGATCGGCATCCGCGTGCTCCGGGGCTGTGATCCGGACAATCTGCGGATCATTCGGATTAAGGATACCCTTCATCTCGGGGAAATTCAGATTTCGGAGGCACTCCTTGAGACGGCGCGGCAGAACCCGCGGATCACGATTCTCGGGCCGGCGTGAGGTTCCTGCGGAAGGACAGCTTAAAGCTCTTAAAGCTTAAGAGGTGACAGCTGCCGTGACAGAATGTCTCCGCCCGGTCAGTTCACGGGCGGCTTCCTCCAGTATTTCTTTGTCCTGTGGATACGGTTTCTCTGGTTCGTATGGGATTTCAACAGCGTCAGCGGCGGGACTTCGCGGCAGTCAGTGAAGTCCCGCCGCGTATTCATAGAGTGCGCCGCTCTCGAACACGGAGATAAGTCCGGCGGCGTAGTCGTGCTCCTTTTCTTTTTCCCAGGGCAGACGGCATCTCACGATCTTGTCCTTCAGCTCTTCCTTTCCCGCTTTCTCAAGATACTCGTAAAACGACGCACGCTTCAGCTCCGACGCCGGATCCTCTGCTGCCGGCATGAAGATCCGGCCGCAGATGTCGAGAAGCTCCAGCGCGCGGCGCCCGAATGATCCGAAATCGATGATGACGGTAGAGTAGCCGCTTTCCTCTGCGATCCGGCGGATCAGGTGCGCCATGTCCTCGGAGGAGATCTGCGAGACGTCCTCCATGCAGCGGACCGGGGGAATGTAATCGAGCGGCCCGAAGGAGTAGACATGGCTTTTGAGGCGGCTCCAGGAATAATTTCCCTGCAGGAAGCAATAGACCACATCCGAGAGATCGGATTCCGCCTCCCGCGAAATGCTGCCAAATATCCCGGCGAATTCCTCGAGCGTAAGAAGAAGCGTTTTTCCGCGCGATGCCCGGGCAAACCCGAGTGTCAGCGCGAGCGTTGTCTTGCCGCAGCGGTTCACAGGGGAGTAGACGCCGAGAATTTCACACTGTCCGGCCTTGGCACGCTCCGTTCCGCACCCTTCATCATCCGCGTAGGCTTTCATGATCTCCCGGGCGATGCGGTCCGCCGGCTGGAATTTGAACACGGCCGGAGCGCCAAACGGCTTTTTCTCTCCGGAGGAGACGAATCCGTCACTGCTGAGGAGAATCACCTTCGAGCCCTCCGTCATCCCATGCGCCTCAGCTGCGAGTTCCTCCGTGATGAGGAGAATCTCGACGTGCGCAGTGCGGCGGAATTCCTGCAATGAGGAGAGATCAGAGAAGGAAGTCGCCCGGAAGCCGATGCTCCCCTGTTCATTGAAGAAGGCCGCTAGGCGCTTTCCGTATTCCGCATCCGGGTCCAGAATTGCCATAACTCTTCGCATAGATACCTCCTGCCGCTCTATAAGCGGCTGTCTGCTTGTGTGCCGTCCTTTTTGAGGCTGCGGCAGTGAGAGGAAAGGTGAGGAATGAAATGCCTGCCGCGTCAGAGGATTCCGGCGCGTGTCCGCATAGGCGCGAAAATCTCAGGCAGCTGCGCAGGACAGCGCGCAGCCGAGAAGGAGAAAGGGCGCGAGAGGGATTCTGGCGCGCCGTCTTCCGCGGAGCAGGAGAATCACGGACGGAAGCGCCGCCGAGAGAAGCGCAGCGAAAAGGAACAGGAGGAAGCGGTTCATGCCGAAGTACCCGGCAGCCACGGAGAGAAGCTTCACATCTCCTGCTCCGAGAAGACGGAAGCGCGTCAGCGGATAAAACAGGAGGGTAATGAGGAGGAGACGCCCAAGAAAAACCGGCCCCAGGAGAAAGCCTCCGGGGAACAAAAACAGAAGAATCAGCAGGTTCGGGATTTTTCTCGTGAAGAGGTCGGTGACGGCGGCAGCGCTCAGAAAAATCAGGATGACTGCTTCCGGAATGGAGAGTGACGGCAGATTCATGGGGAACTCCTCTCTGTCCGGGCAGGACTGCACAGCGTTTGTCTTGAAAGCTGCCCGGTGTTACGCGGCGGACTGTGCAGATTTGCCGGAATCTTTCTTTTAAATGGCAGGGGAAATGGGTATAATATTGATACAGGTGTTGAAAAACACGACAATTATTACCTGCAGGGGGAAATCACATGGCGGATCAATATCAGGCAACGGGTTTTATCACGGAAGACGACTGCTATCTGTTCGGCCAGGGAACTCACTACGAAATATACAAGAAGCTCGGTGCGCATCCGCGTACCTTCAAGGGGGCGGACGGCTGGTATTTTGCTGTCTGGGCGCCTCATGCGCAGGCGGTCAGCGTGGTCGGTGACTTCAATGACTGGAATCCGGACGCGAATCCGTGCGAAAAGATCTTCCAGGGAGGAATCTGGGAGACCTTTATTCCCGGACTTCAGAACGGAATGCTCTATAAATTCCTGATCCGGACGCGGGACGGAAGGCTTCTCTACAAGGCGGATCCCTATGCGAGGAGCGCGGAATTCCGCCCGGGCACAGCCTCCTGCCTCGTGGAGGAGCCGTGGACCTATCGGTGGAATGATGCGGCTTGGATGGAAGAGCGCGCGAGTACGGAGCAGCGGCACGCGCCGATCAGCATCTATGAGTGTCATCTGGGATCCTGGAAAAAGGGAGATCCGGCGGTCAGGGACGGCTTTCTCGATTATCGGACGCTGGCAGTCCAGCTGGCGGACTACCTGAACCAGATGGGATACACGCACGTGGAACTCATGGGCATCGCGGAGCATCCGTTTGACGGCAGCTGGGGCTATCAGGTGACCGGGTATTACGCTCCGACTTCGCGGTATGGCTCTATCCATGATTTTCAGTACCTCGTCGATTTTCTGCACCAGCGCGGAATCGGCGTGATCCTGGACTGGGTCCCCGCACATTTCCCGCGCGATGAATTCGGGCTTGCCGATTTTGACGGACAGGCATGCTATGAGTACGCGGATCCCAGAAAGGGGGAGCATCCGGACTGGGGAACCAAGGTCTTCGACTACGGGAAGACGGAGGTGAAGAATTTCCTGATTGCGAATGCGCTCTACTGGCTGAATGAGCATCATATCGACGGCCTCCGCGTGGACGCTGTGGCTTCCATGCTGTATCTGGATTACGGGCGTCAGTCCGGAAACTGGGTGCCGAACAAGTACGGCGGGAACGAGAACCTGGAGGCAATCGAGTTCTTCAAGCACCTGAATTCTGTGATCGCCGGCCGGAAGGACGGCACCATGATCATTGCCGAGGAGAGCACCGCGTGGCCCATGGTGACGCACAGTCCGGAGGAAAACGGGCTCGGCTTTACATTTAAATGGAATATGGGATGGATGCATGATTTCCTGGCCTATATGAAGCTGGACCCCTATTTCCGCAAGGGCGCGCATCACAACATGACATTCGGTCTCACCTATTTTACGAGCGAGAACTTTATTCTTCCGCTTTCCCACGATGAGGTTGTTCACCTGAAGTGTTCGATGATCAACAAGATGCCGGGAATTTACGAGGATAAGTTCGCAAATCTGAAATGCGCCTACACCTTCATGCTCGGCCATCCGGGCAAGAAACTGCTCTTCATGGGGCAGGACTTCGCGCAGTGGCACGAGTGGGACGAGAAGGTCTCTCTGAACTGGGAGCTCCTGGAACAGCCGATCCACCGGGATCTCCAGAATTTTGTGCGCGGGCTGCTGCACCTCTACCGCGCCTATCCGTGCCTGTACCGCATGGACGACAGCTGGCAGGGATTTGAGTGGATTAACGCGAATGATGCGGAGCGCTCGATTTTTTCTTTCCTTCGGTATGATGAGGAGAAGAAAAAGTCGCTGCTGTTCGCCATTAACTTTACACCGGTGGAGCGCGCGGATTATATGGTTGGAGTGCCGCATGAGGGGATTTATCGGCAGATCCTTGATGAGAAGACGGGTTCCTATGAGCTTGCAGGGAAGGCGCCGGTGCGTTTCCGCGCCTACAAGGGCGAATGCGACGGCCGTCCGTTCCATGTCTTTAATCCGCTGGGGCCGTACGGAATTCAGGTCTATGAGTTTGATGAGCCGAAGAAGAGGCCTGTCCGAAAAACAGAGGTGTCTGCCGGGAGGCAGGACGGAGGCGGCGTGAAAAAGCCTGCACAGGCCAGAAAGCGCACCATTCGGAAGACTGCGTCCCGAAAGAAGAAAATCTGAGGGAAATTTCCGGGAGAAATTTTCGAGAGGACGCAAGCCCCATTCGGGCGGAAGCATTTACTGAAAAAGGCGGTGAAGCAGACCGCCTTTTTCCCTGTCCGGGAATGCGGCGTCTTCCCCTGAAACGGCTGGAACTTCACGGATTTCCGTGACCAGGGAATCTTCTTCCGTATTTTCGGAGGAGCTGTCAGGATCGATGCCGCCGGGAGAAAACGGAAGCGGGCTCTCCGCAGGAGCGGGGGAACCGGAAGAGGTGCTCTGTGAGACCAGAATCTGTTCCAGGCGGTCCAGTGCACTCGGGTGATCCAGGCTCTCGCGGTACAGGCGGTAGGCGAGAACGACGCTCTGATCGTCGTCGTGGTCCGTCCAGGTCAAAAGCTCCTGCAGAAATTTCGAGAGCTCCTGAGAGAAAGTGACGGTACGACCGGGCATATAGAGAAAGCACGGAGAAAAACCTGTCGGCGCGGCGTAAATTGCGTTCATGCGGAGCTCGATTCCGGAGGGATCCAGAAGATATTTTCCGATACCGGAAATCACATGCTTCAGTGTGAGGATGATGCAGCGGATATCATGAGCCTTCAATTTCTGCTGGGTGGCGAGGTCTGCGAGCGGCGCCAGGCCTGTGATGTCGTAATGCAGGCGCAGAAGGCCGTTGTCATCGCTCACGGAGAGCGGAAGAAGTCCGCTGATCAGGTTTTCCTCCAGCATGCGGAGCTCGAAGTTCTCCCGCAGGCTGAAGTCTGCGTCAACGGAGAGATAACTGTGCTCTACTTCATTCAGAATCTGTGCCACGATTGATGTCTCCTTTCTTTTTCCACGCGTGTGCAGCGAAGTCACTGACCGCCGTGGCAGCGCGCATCGTATTCTCCGGGTTATTGACCGGGCGGCTGACCTGAAGATCCAGCGCGTCGCTTTTGTCGGATGCGGAGGCCTCCCGTTTTCTGCAGCTTAAGCCTGTCTCGCCGCTGCGGAGGGAACTGATCGGGGCGAGACGCTCTCTCAGGTTTCTTCCGATTTCCTCCTCTCCCGGTCCTTCCGGATCATAGAGCGTTTCCATGTGCGCGGCCTCCTGGGCAGATTCCGAGAGCACAAATCCTGTGAGACAGGCGTCCCGCTGCCGGAAGGCGAAGCGGATCATGGTGGAGAGCGAGAGAAACAAGATCGCAAAGATATAAGCGGCCTCGATTGTAAAAGATGCGGGGAGTTTTTCTCCGCGGGGAATATTCATTTGCAGCCCTCTTTCTTTTTTGGAATCTATTCTGTGGGTTCCGCGTACAGACGGATGCTGGTCCGATGCTATTTTCCGGGAAACATTATTTTCAGCGGATTCCGCGTACAGACGGATGCTGG
>CACXCJ010000108.1 GCA_902766175.1 uncultured Lachnospiraceae bacterium | reverse complement strand
GGTTTGCCCGTGGTTAGTCTGTTCCCACATCCGGCTTCCTTCGGATTCCACTTCGCGGCGGACACCCTTGCCTTCGGCTATACCCTTTCCACTACCGGGCGGATTTGGGACTTTTACCCTTAAGAAACGTGCGCCGCCAGGCGCACATGCAGACATCCGGGGAGCGCGGATTGCCCGCTCTCCCCGGATGTGTCCCGGCAGTCTTCCTCACTCGCTTCTCAGCGCATCGATCGGGTTCAGGTTTGCAGCCCGGCGCGCCGGCATGTATCCGAACACGAGGCCGATGAGAACCGACACCGAAAAGCTCACGACGATCGCGCTGAAGGTCGGCGGCGCGCTGAAATCCATGAACTGCCCGACCAGGCTGCACACACCGCAGCCGATCCCGATTCCGATCAGCCCGCCGATGACACTCGTCGTGATCGCCTCCAGGACGAACTGCTGGAGGATCACGCCGGGTCTCGCGCCGAGCGCCTTCCGGATGCCGATCTCCCGCGTCCGCTCTGTGACGGAGACCAGCATGATGTTCATGACGCCGACGCCCGCGACGAGAAGGGAAATGCCCGCGATGCCGCCGAGCATGAGGCTCATCTGGGAGATCATGCTGTTCAGGCTGTCCAGCATCTCGCTCATCGCCGTCACGTCATAGAGATCATCGTCCTTGTAGATACTGTAGAGAAAGGTCTCAAGCGCCTCCGTCGCGGCCGATGTCGTCTCCGTCTGCGTGTTCACCGTCGCGAAGGTGTAGCTCGAGGGGATGCCCGAGCGCGCGAGGCGCACCGCCGTGGAGTACGGGATATAGACCACGTCGTCAGTGCCCCCGTCTTCCAGATTGTCCGCGTCCTGGCACTCGATCACCCCGATCACGGTGTACCCGTAGCCGCTGATGAGGACCTTTTCTCCGACTGCCTGATCTGCGGAGCCGAAGAGCTCCACCGCCGGATAGTACCCGAGCACGGCGACCTTCTGGCGGGAGGAGACATCCGAGTAGCTTAAAAAGCGGCCGGCCTCGAGCTTCTTATCCACCATGTCGATGTACTCCTCGCTCACGCCTGTGACGCTCGTCGAGTCCATGGTGTCCCCGCTGTGCTTCACAGAGGCGCTGACCGAGACGTTCGGCGTCATCTGTGAGAAGAGATTCGAGTGCTCCTCGTAGAAATCGTACATCTGGTCCACAGTCGCGTAGCGGCTCGAGAGGTTGACGAGCCTCACCGAGATCTGGTTCGTGCCCATGCTCGCGAAGCTCTCCGTCATGTAGGACATGTACCCGTTCACGATGCTCACGAGGATGATGACGGCAGCCACGCCGATGATGATTCCGAGCATGGTCAGAAAGGAGCGGACCTTGTTGCTCCAGATGCTTTTAAGTGCGAGCCTGAATGATTGAAGCATAGTCCTCCGCGCTTCCGTCGAAATTCACCCGGCCGTCCTGAATCCGCACGACCCGCTTCGCCTGGACGGCGATCGAGTTGTCGTGCGTGATCATGACGATCGTGTTTCCCTCTGCGTTCAGTTCCTTGAAGAAATTCAGGATCTGCCGGCTGGTCCGCGAATCCAGCGCGCCGGTCGGCTCGTCCGCGAGAAGAAGGGACGGGTTCCCGGCGAGCGCCCTCGCGATCGAAACTCTCTGCTGCTGGCCGCCGGAGAGCTGGTTCGGCATGTTCTTGTACTTCTCCGCGAGGCCCACGCGCGAGAGCTGCCGCATGGCGCGCTCCTCCCGCTCCGATGCCGGAACGTGCGCGTAGAGAAGCGGAAGCTCCACATTCTCCAGGAGGTTTAACTTCGGCAGGAGATTGTACTGCTGGAAGATGAAGCCGATCATCCGGTTCCGGATATCCGCCAGCTCATTCTGCGTCATGTCTCCGACGTCCTCGCCGCCGAGCAGGTAGGTGCCGCTCGACGGCACATCCAGCGCGCCGATGATGTTCATGAGCGTCGACTTTCCGGACCCGGACTTGCCGACAATCGCGACGAACTCGCCCATCCGCACGATGAGGTTCACGTGGTCATTCGCGTGGACGATCTCATCTCCCATCACGTAGGTCTTGCAGATATCCCTACACTCGATGAGGGTCTCCCCGGCCTTCAAGCGGACGGTCTTTACGTGCGCAGCCATTACATCGGGCCTCCGCCGCCGCGGTTGCCTCCGCCGCCCTGGCCTCCGCCGCCCGGGCCTCCGCCGTCCGGGCCTCCGCCCATGCCGCCCATGCCGCCCGGACCCGTCCAGGTCGTGGACGTGCTGCTCTCCTGGACGTAGACGGTATCGCCCTCGCTCAGGTCTCCGGACGTGATCTGCACGTAGTCGTCATTCACAAGGCCGGTCTCCACATCCACCGCGCGGAATCCGGCCGGCACAGCGCCGTCAGCCTCTGTCACGGAGTCGTCCTTCACGTAGACGCGGTTTCCGCGCATCAGCGCGTCCGCCGGAATCACAAGCGCGTCAGACGCACTCGCGATGATGATCTCCGCATTGACATTCATGCCGGGCAGAAGCTTGTCCGTCGAATCCATCGTGACCTCGACCGGATAGGTCGAGACGCCGTTCGAGACCGTGCTCTCGAGGCTGATGTTCGTGACCTTGCCGCTGAAGGTCTCGTCCCCGAACGCGTCCGCCGTGACCTCGACCGTCTGGCCGACCTTAATGTCGGAGATATCTGTCTCGTCGATCGACATGTCGAAGGTGTAGGCACTCATGTCGTAGATCGTCGCGAGCGTCGTCGAAGAGCTCTGTCCGCTGTTGGAGCCGATCTTGTCACCGACCTTGTAGGATTTCGTGATGACCTCTCCGTCGATCGGCGCCGTGATCGTGTAGTCGTTCACCGTGTCATTCGTCGAGTCGAGGGACTGCTGCGCGTTCTCGACAGAGGACTGCGCGTTGTCCACCGCGTCGTCAAAGTCCTGGATGATGTCCTGCGCGGACTTCGGGGTGATGCTGAAGATCGGCGTCCCGGGGCTTACGTAGTCGCCCACATGCACGAGCACCTGGACGCAGTCCACGTTTCCGTCGAGATCCGCCTCGAGAGAGCTCGTGAAGTTCGCCTCGAAATTTCCCTCCTCGACGCAGTCAAAGCCGTCGATTGCGGCACTCACCGGCGTGGTCGTCGTGAGACCTCCGGGATTCTCCACATCGACCGTGACGTAGCGCACCAGCCGGCCGCCGGAAAGCACCACGATCTGATCTCCTACCGCGCTCACGGTTCCCGTGATCTGCTCCAGCGTGTCGGAGAGCGTCAGGGTGGCGCTGTCCCCGACCTGCATGAGATCCGCCTCGCCCTCGAGGAACGGGATCTGCACGGACATCTTCGTCTCATCCGTGAGCTCCAGAAGCTTCGTCCCGTTCCCGATCTTCTGCCCGTCGGCGATGTCGATCGCGGTGATGTAGCCCGACATGGTCGAGGTGTAGACATTCCCACTGTACTTCGCGACCGCATCCGCGTAGTCCTGCTGCGCCTCCGCGAGCTTTTTCTTTGCGCGGGTGAGCGTATTCTCCGCGCTCGTCACGCGGGACGCCATCGAGGACACGTCGATCTGGTAGAGAACCTGTCCCTTCTTGACCTGATCGCCCTCCTCGAAATCCGCGGAGACGATGGTGCCGGTCACCAGCGCCGTGATGGAGTAGGTGTCCTTCGCAGCGATCGTGCCGGTGGAGGAAATCTTCTGGGTGATGTCCCCCCGCGTGACGGTCGCTGTATTCACGCCGCTGTCCGCCTCCTTCGCGGCTTTCTGCTGCTGCCGGTAGCGCCAGAATGCAATGCCGCCCCCGCCCAGGAGCGCCGCCACGATCACCCAGGTGATGATCTTCCGGATGCGTCTCTTCTGCTGCCGGGTCATCTTCTTCTTTCCGGCGTCCGGCGTCTTCGTCGTGTTCGCGCTGTCAGAGCTCACGGACTCCGCCGCTTCCCCGCTGCCGGCGCCCGCGGACGTTGCCTGCTCTGCGGACGTCCCGGCGCTGCCCTTCTCCTGCTCGTCCGCACTGCTCAGTCTTGAAGTCTCCTTACTGTTTTCCTCAGACACCTTCTGTCCTCACTTCCATGCGGATTTTCTCTCCCGCTTCTTATGGCTCCACGTAGTCGACCACGACATAGGTCGAGGAGGAGTCATCGTCGTCCGTAGTACCTGCCGAATTCCGCTGATAGATGAGAACCACATCGTCCCCGACCTTCACATCGCCGTAAACGGAGAAGATGAACTGAACCTCCGAGGAATTCAGCTGATAGGTGTTTCCGTCGTCCAGCGTCACGCTGCTCGGGACGAGCGTGTCCGTGCTGTTGTAGTAGATCGCCTCGACCTCGCCGTGCGCAACCAGCTTGTCGGAGTCGCTCGACTCGTCCGCATTGTACGCCCAGATGGTCTTCGTGCTGCTCGAGTAGTAGAGCACGAGATACTCCGACGCCGACGCGTAGAGCCCCTCCTTCGAGGTCTCCGCTCCGTCGAGAAAGATCGATGCGTCATCCAGGTCGAACGGGATGATGCGGTCGATGTCGGATTTCGTCTCTGCGAGCTTCGGACCGCGGGTCGTGTTGTCCGCCATGGCGAGTGCATTCACCTCTCCGTCATCGTCCACGTCCGCGTCGAGCACGGCCGCGCCGTAGTAGGAGGAAGTGCCCTTCTGCTTCGTCTTCATGAGGTTATAGAAGAGATTCACGCAGTCGCTCTTCGTCATGACCGTGGTGGGGTCCGAGTAGCTGATGTTCTCGTTCAGGTCGAGGTCCGCGTACTCCGCCATCCGCTTGTTGAACTGGTCGCCGGAGAAATCGTCCGCGGTGTAGCCGAGCAGATAGAGCACCCCCTTCGCCGCCTCATTTAATGTCACATACTGGTCCGGCTTGAAGTTTCCGCCGAGATATCCGGTCATCCAGCCCTGCTCCGCAGCGATCCGGATCGCGGAGGCGTACTCATTTCCGCTCTTTACGTCGGCAAAGACGGAGACATTGCTCTTATCCGTGAGGACGCTGCGGTAGCCGGAGGCGCGCACCAGCATCCGCGCGAACTCTGCTCTCGTGATCTTCTGGGACAGATCCCCGGTCGTCGTCATGATGCCGGACAGCGCGATGACCCGCTTCCGGTAGTCAAAATTTGTGGCGGTATTTGCATAGACGCAGAGCGGCGCCGCGAGGGAGACCGCTGAAGCGCCGGAGAGCGCAAGCGCCAGCATTCCTGCGGCAAATCGGCTTCTCATCCGTACCCTCCTTTTAAAATTGACAGTTTCTGCATTTCCTGTACAGGATATTCGAGACTTCTGAAAATAAACTTAAGATTAAGCATGAAATTTTCCAGCGGTGACGTTTAAGCATCAGCCGCTGCCGTTATTGTATCACATCACACATAATCGAGCCGTCGAGACCTGCTGTCCCGTCTGCCCGTGCCTCCCGGGAAAAAGCGCCTTGTGCCGGCCGGACAGGCGACCGGCGCCTCGCCGCGCATAAATAATGAGGTGCCGCGTCTGCAGCACCTCTCGGATCCAGGCTGTTTATTTCTGTTCTGCTTTACCAGGGCAGCCGCGCTGCCGGAAAAACATCCGGACATCAGCGCTTCGCGTACGCGGTCTTCACGCTGATTCCCGGGATTCTCCCGATCTGCCCCGTCAGCGCGCTGGTCACGGACAGCGGCGCATCGATCGCGACCGCAATCAGACAGAGTCCCTTCTCCCGGTAGGGAATTCCCATCCTT
This sequence comes from uncultured Lachnospiraceae bacterium, assembly GCA_902766175.1. Lineage (GTDB taxonomy): Bacteria > Bacillota > Clostridia > Lachnospirales > Lachnospiraceae > Moryella. Next base: position 10,454 of record CACXCJ010000108.1, on the reverse strand, counting down.
CCGATGATATAGGGGCCGTACGCATGCAGAATCTCATTCATCCGGCTCACGCCGTCCGTGCTGTCCAGGATGATGGAGATCATGGCGATGCGGGAGTCCTCTCCGGCTGCCGCCGCCTCTTTCCGTGCCAGATCCACGGGGGCCTGTCCCGCAGGCCGCTTCGCCGTCTCCTGCCCCCTGGCCGTTCCTTCCTGCTCCATCCGATTTCTCCTCCTTCCCTTCCACCCGGGTCATGGCTTCTGACCCTGCTGCTCTGAAATGCGGACCGGAATAAACGCGGAAAATGCCGCTCCTCCGTCCTCCACCCGCGCCTCCCGGACGAAGACGCCGAAGGCCCTCTGGAGATTTTCCTCCGTGAGGATCTTTCCGGCGGGCCCGGAGAGCGCTGCGCCGCCGGGAAGAAACAGGAGCGTCCGGTCAGAAATTCTGCGCGCGTGGTCCGGGTAGTGCGTGTTGAACAGGATGAGAAGCTTCTCCTCTCCCGCAAGCCTTTCGAGAAGGTTCAAGATGATCAGCTGGTTCCGGAAGTCAAGTCCGGTCTCCGGCTCATCCAGGAAAAGAATCCGGGGCTCTGCCGCGAGCGCCCGGGCGATGAGCGCAAGCTGCTTCTGGCCGCCGCTCAAGACCGAGATGCTCCTGTTCTCCAGCCCTTCTATTCCCACCATCCGCATGGCCCGGCGGGCAATCTCGTAATCCCGCTCTCCCGGCATTCCGAAGAGTCCGAGATGTGCGCTCCGCCCCATGAGCACACTCTCCCCGACGGTGCAGGTGAGCGCCTCCTCACGCGCCTGCGGCACGTACGCGGCGATCTTCCAGAAACGGGAATCCGGGATTTTCGCGGCATCCTCCCCGTCCAGGAGGAGTTCTCCGCGATCCCACCGGCAGAACCGCATGAGACACTTGAGGAGCGTCGTCTTTCCGGCGCCGTTCGCCCCGAGAATCGACACGATCTCGCCGGAAAAGGCCGTGAGGGAAATATCATGCAGGAGTTCTCCGGCGGAACGTCCGCCATGAAAATAGGAAAAGGACGCGTGCTTTAACTCAAGTTTCACAGGCGCACACCTCCCGTTCTTCGAAGAAGCGCGATGAAGACCGGAGCCCCGATGACGGAGGTCAGAACCGAGACCGGGAGCTCAGATGCCGTCACGCAGCGCGCCGCCGTGTCCACAAGCAGAAGGAAGAGGGCGCCGCCCGCGGCCGATGCCGGAATCACCCGCCGGTTGTCGCTCCCCACGATCATCCGCACGACGTGCGGCACCAGGAGGCCGACCCAGCCGATGACGCCGCACATCGAGACGACAGAGGCGGTGACGGCCGATGCCGCCGCGACAAGAAGTGCCCGCACGAGCGGGAGCTTCAGGCCGAGCGAGCGCGCCTCCTCCTCCGGGAGCGCCAGCGCGTTCATGCGGAACCGCAGCAGAAACAGAAGCGAGCTTCCTCCGAGAATGAAGGGAAGCCCCATCCGGACGGTATTCCAGGTGGTTCCCGTGAGACTTCCCATGAGCCAGAACGTGATGACCGGCAGGACATCCTGCGGGTCCGCCGTATACTTAATGAGGGAAACAAGAGAGGAGAACAGGGCGCTGATCACAATGCCGGCGAGGATGACCGTCATCATCGGCCGCCTGCACCCTCTCACGCCCGAAGTGACCAGAAAGACCAGAAACACCGCCGCCGCGCCGGAAAGAAGCGACAGCAGCTGGACCCCGAGGGAGCCGAAGCCTGCGAGAATCCCGAGCGCCGCGCCGAAGGACGCACCGTTCGCCGTGCCGATCGTGTCGGGCGTCGCCAGCGGATTGGAAAAGAGGCTCTGAAACGAGGCCCCGGAAACTGCGAGCCCGCAGCCCGCAGCCATGGCGAGGAGAATCCGCGGCAGGCGGATCTGCCAGAGAACCGTGTGCACGGTTTCTCCGGCATTTCCCCCGGAGAATTCCGTGAGAAGCTCCCGCGGCGCGATCTGAAATCTGCCCGCGCAGAGGGACATGAGCGCGCAGAAAAGAAGCAGGGCCAGGCACCCCGCCAGAAAGCCCAAAAATTTCTGCTCCGTTCTTTCCGCCATCTGCCTGCCCCGCTCTTTTCTGCCGGCCCGCCAGGGACCTCTGTCCCGCGGAAACCGCCGCGCGCCTTGCGCGGACTCCCGGAAATCTCCGCGCCTTACACAGCTCCCGGAAATCTCCGCGCCTTACATGCCTGCTTCCGGCGCCGGATTGTACATCTTCTCCACCTGCTCGTCCGTGAGTGTCACGCCGTAGAGCGTCTCGTAGTAATCCGTCACGTCCTTTTTGAGGTCGATGTCCTCGAAGAGATCCGGATACACCTTCTCTGCGAGCCACTCAAGCGTCATCGGTGTGTCGACCCCCGGCGTGTAGGTCCGGTAGGTCCCGAGCGGCATCTTGTACACGCGCTTGTCCTGCACCGCCTTCACAGAGCTCCAGTCATCCCCTCCGACCGCGTTGTCGTAGAGATCCTGCGGCGTTGTCTTCGTGAAGTTCGTGATCACGATCACGTCCGGATTCCAGCTGTACACCTGCTCCATCGTGATCACCGCGTTGTTCTTCTCCGCCTGCACCTCTGAGGCGGCATTCACCGCGCCGACCGCATCGCACCACCACTGCCCGAAGAACTTCTTTCCGGAGGTCACCATGGTGTTCTCGTCATACTGGTAGAGGAAGAGAACCTTCTGTTTTTTGTCGTCGGTGAGATCCTTCGTCTTCTCCTGGATCGAGTCGTAGATCTGCGTGCTCCGGTCCGTCACCTTCGAGGAAATGTCACGCTCCGCCTTGTGCGCCGGGTAGATCTCGTCCAGAAGCTTTGTCCACTCCTCGTACGTTCTGATGCAGTCAAAGTTCCACTTCGTCGGGGAGATGCCGACCGCGTTCAGCCCCGCATTTTCAAGCATCTCCTGCTCCGCGGTGTTGCTCGCCGTGTAATAGACGATATCCGGCTTGAGGGCGAGAAGGGACTCGATGTTCACATCGCTCCCGTTCACAAAGTCCGTCTTCGCATCGAGGATCTCCGGAAAGAGCTCCGAGAGAACGCCGTTCTCCGCTGCCTTCATGCTGACAGGCTCCATCGCTGCGATGGATTCCGCCGATCCGAGATACACGGAGAGGACGGAGGGAAGCGGGTAGATGTCGAGAAAGGCAGCCTTCTCCGGGTCCGCGGGGACCGTCACAGTGCGGTCCGCGTGATCCGTGATGGTGACCGTCTCCCCCGATGCGCCTTTCTCCGCGGCCGATGCCGCCGCGCCCTCCCTTACGGCGCTCTCCGGAGAAGTCTCCGCCGCACTGGTCTCTGTGCTCGTCTCTGCCGCGCTGGTCTCTGCCGCTGACGCGCCGGCTGCCGCCGTGCTTCCCACACTGCTTCCCTGTCCGCAGGCAGAGAGCGAGGCGATAAAAACTCCCGCTGCCGTCATCCAGGCAGCCGCCCTGATTCCCGCTGTCCTTTTCATAACCTTTTCCCTCTTTCCCAGGATTTCCGGTTTCGTCTCCGAAGCCTGAACCCTGTCCCTGAATGGTTTCCCCCGGCAAATCCGGCGCTGCCACGCCGGCAAAACAGCACAACAAAAAGCAGTGCCAAAAACCCGGGGTCCTCCGGCTGTCTGTCGGAGGCATGTTCCGGATCTTCGGGGCTGTTCTCTCCCGCTTCTCCTTGCGGTCGGAATACCTCCCGCGCGGAGATCTGATCCTTTCTGATCCACTACCTTTATAGCACAGAGCGCGGAAAGTGGCAATGTGATCGGGACGGGCACCCGGCAGATCAGCGCCAGATACACATTGAGCATGCCTGGCTGCCATGATAAAATATATTGTTTAGAGAAATTTATTTGGTTTGCGATAAAATACATTTTTTAGAGAATATTTATGGCCTGCCCGAAACAGCGGACCTCGCTGTCAGGCTGAACAGCCCGCTCCATCACAAAAGACCACACAGGAGGCATATCCATGCAGAAGCTATCGGAACGCACCGCCGGATTCACGGATTCCGTCATCCGCCGGATGACCCGCATCTCAAATAAATACGGGGCTGTGAACCTGTCTCAGGGGTTCCCGGACTTTGACCCGCCGAAGGCAATCCTTGACCGGCTCTCGGAGGTGGCGCACGAGAATTTCAACCAGTACAGCATCACCTGGGGCGCGCAGAATTTCCGCGAGGCCCTCGCGAAGAAGCAGTCGCACTTCATGGGATTCCCGATCGACCCGGACAGGGAGATTGTCGTGACCTGCGGCAGCACCGAGGCCATGATGGCCGCAATGATGACCGTCACGAATCCCGGCGACAAGGTGATCATCTTCTCTCCGTTCTATGAGAACTACGGGGCGGACACGATTCTCTCCGGCGCGGTGCCGATCTATGTCCCGCTCATCCCGCCGGACTATCACTTCGACGCAGATGTCCTCGAGGACGCGTTCCGGCAGCATCCGAAGGCGCTCGTCCTCTGCAACCCGTCAAATCCCTGCGGCAAGGTCTTCACGAGAGAAGAGCTTCTCCTCATCGCGGATCTCGCGAAGAAGTACGACGCCTATGTCATCACGGACGAGGTGTACGAGCACATCGTCTACGAGCCGTACCGCCACACCTACATCGCGGCGCTGCCCGGAATGCGGGAGCGCACGCTCTGCTGCAGCTCTCTCTCGAAGACCTACTCCATCACAGGCTGGCGCCTCGGATATGTGATCTCGCCGCCGGAAATCACCGAGACGGTGAAGAAAGTACACGACTTCCTCACGGTCGGCGCTGCCGCCCCGCTCCAGGAAGCGGCTGTGACCGGGCTTCAGTTCCCGGACAGCTACTACAGGGAGCTGCAGAAGATCTACACGGACAAGCGGGACCTCTTTGTAAAGGGTCTCAGTGACCTCGGCATCCGCCACACGGTTCCGCAGGGCGCCTACTACATCATGGTGGATATCTCCGAGTACGGTTGGGAGAGCGACCTCGAATTCTGCGAAAAGCTCGCCGAGCGCGTCCGCGTCGGCGCTGTCCCCGGATCAAGCTTCTTTAAGGAGCCGGAGAACCGCTACATCCGCTTCCACTTTGCCAAGAAGGATGCGACGCTCAGACAGGCACTCGAAAACCTCGCGGATATGCCGAAAAAAATGCGGCGGTAAACATCTGCCTGAGACGTGAAAAGGCGGAAAGGGGGCAGAGAGAACAGACGAAAACAGAGAAATGAATTCTGGCACATTTGACACGATTGTTCTTAATTTAAAAGAGGGGTATGTATGAAATGAAAAAGCGTTTTCTGTCAGGTTATCTGTCCCGCATTCTGTGTGTCTCCATGGCAGCTTCCCTGCTGTCAGCGGCATTTGCCTCTGTCCCGTCCGCGGCCTCTGCTTCGAGGGCGAGCTCGTCAGACGCGGATGCGCCCCTTCCTGTCACGCGGAGTAAAAACAGCGTTTCCTCCTCCTCTGACGCATCCCGTGAAAACAACGCGCGGGGCGGGAAGGGCTCTGAAAACAGGGCAGAGGAAGCTGCGAGATCTCACGCGAGCGCGGACAATGCAGACCGCCCGGAAATACTCCCGGACGGCACGTCCTCTGAAAACAGTCTCGTCATCGGAAACAGCATTGATTCCCTGGTGACGGTCTCGGCAGATCTTTCGGCCGCAGAAAATCAGGACGGCCTGGTCTCCGTCCCAATCAGCTGGGCGCTGGACACGGAAGCAGATGCCGATGACGAAGACGATCTCTCAAATGGCGGGCTTCTTCCCGGAGACTATCTCACGGTCCGCTTCCATCAGCCCGTGACCGGCCTCTCCGTCCTGGAGGCGGAGGACAATTTCACCCTCCTTCAGACGTCTGAGAGCGGCGGAGCAGAAGTCCTGGACGATGCAGCCGGCGAAGCTTCCGCCCGCGCGGTCGGCGCAGCCGATTCCGCTTCCCTCTCCTGCGCGCTTCTTCTCACTGCAGAGGGGATCAGAAAGCAGAGCGGCACCTTCACGCTCACCTTCCGTCCTTCGGAAGAGGAGAATGCTTCCGACGCGGAGAGTACCGCCCTGCGCCTCTATGTGGATGAGGGCGAAGGGAATCTGGCTCTGTGCCGGGATCCGGAAAAGCTCGCGGACGCAGAGATCCTCCTCTCCGGCGCGGAAATCTCCGGTACGCCCGGATTCCTTGCTGTCCCTCTGGCTCTGGCAGATTCCGCTGCCTGTTCAGAGGAAACTGCTTCCGCTTCCTCTGTTGAGATCGCCGGGCAGTCCGTGGACCTCTCCGGCATCCGCCGCGTAAATGCGCCGGAAACTGCGCCCCTCCACGCGCTTGTCCGGAAGTTCACGCGCCTTCTCGCTCTTTCGGCAGCTGACAGCTCGGACGCGTCCGGTCACTTCCACGCGTCCATCACGGCAGGTCAGGAGGCCTGGCCGTCTGGCTCCACCGCCCTCTACAGCGTCAGGTATACACTTGATCAGAACGCGATCCATGAGGGGGACTATATCTTTGTCACCGTCCCGGAGACCCTCGTGAGCTCTGTCGACCTGGCGGTCTCTCCGCAGCACTTCAGCAAGATTGAAAATCAGGGCGGCGGCAGGTACAAGCTCACCTTCGGTCCTGACGCGGCAACCGCGCTGAGCGGAAGCTTTGCGATGTTTGTCAACACCAGGACAGTCACGGAACAGGGGCATGGCACGATCACGGCAGGAAGCGCCAGCGCAGCGATTACCGTGAATCCGGCAGGGACCAGCAGCGGAGTCGGAACGTTCACCGACACCATCGCCAAGGATGCCTGGAGCAATGATGGCATCAGTTATGGCGGCTACGATACCTCCCGCGGCAATGACAAACAGCTGCAGATCGACATCATGTCTCAGAAGCTCGATTCGGTCAAATACCGGCTCTATGTGAATCGGAGAGAGGGAACGCTCACAGATGTCACGGTGATTGACTATCTGCCGGAGGGGATGTCGTTTGATTCCTCGAAGGCCGTTCAGGTATACACCCTTACCGGAAGCCGCCTGAGTCAGAAGGACCGGGATCTGGATCCGTCTGAGTATGAGATGCAGCGCAGCGAAGAGACCCTGACATTCTCTTTCCCGAAACTGAATGGCTCCGCTGTGGAAATTGATTACTGGCTTACCTTTGACGATCCGGACAGTGCGCTGAGCGGAAAGTACACGAATACCGCTGTGGTAAACTACACGGAAAACGGAAGCCCTTACGCAAATGAAGGCGGCACTGTCCTGCAGGGCCAGAACTACAATGCCGCAAACGGCGAAAAGAGTGTCGACAAATCCGAGATTTCAAGCGACCCGGACGACCAGACGGTGACCTACACCATCAAGTTCTGGAACAACAACAGATTCTCAGCCGGTGACATCAATCTGACGGATACCCTGGATTCTCATGTCAGATACCTCGGCGCCGTGTCGAATGCGTATTTCACGATCAGTCAGGATGAAAGCGACCCGCAGAAGATTCATATCACCAACACAACGGCTATTCCTGGCGATCAGACAATTTACGTGCACTTTATGACGGATTTCACCGACGTCCCGGGAGGTTACACCGTTTTCAACACAGTCGGCGGAAACACGGTCAAGACGCTCAAGACGGCAGAAGGCATCGCAAGACTCTCCGCAGTGAAGCAGGTCGATGGAAAGGATCCTGGCGAGAGCGAGTCCTTCTCCTTCGAGCTGCGTGATGCATCCGGCAGGCTTCTCCAGACAAAGAGCAATGAGAGCAGCGTCATCTCGTTTGATCCGCTTAAGTACGGAAAGAAGGACTGCGGAAAAACCTTCCGGTACTCGATCCGTGAAATGACCGGAACGTCGGACTCCTACCTCTATGATTCCACGGCCTATATCGCAGAGGTGACGGCCGCGTCTGCCTCTGACGCCGGAGAATCCGATGCCGGAAAATCCGGCAGCAGGATTCAAACCACCGTCCGCTACTATAAGGTCAATCCGGATGGCTCGGAGACACCTCTTGAGAGCGGCACAATTCCGGTCTTTGAAAACAGGAGAAGGTCCCCGTCAACACCGGACAATTCGAAGCCTGTCAACCCGAAGCCGGACAATCCGACGCCGGACAACCCGAAGCCGGACAATCCGACACCTGTCAACCCGAAGCCGGACAATCCGATGCCTGTCAATCCGACACCTGCCACGCCCGACAACGGCGGCGGCAGTTCCGACAGCAATGGCGGCTCCAGAAGCGGCGGCGGCTCCGGCAGCGGCAGCAGCTCCAGCGGATCTCACGCGCACAAAACCTCGGATTTAGATTCCTATCCGCCGGAACATGAAGAGAATCAGGAGCCTGCTGTTCTGCCGCCCTTATCGGGTGCTTTATCGGATACTTCGGCAGACAAACGTCCCGAGGCGCTGCCGCGCACAGGGGAAGCGCAATCCCGGCCGGGCAGCTCTCAGCGGCTGTGGAATCCTGACGTTCCGTCAGCGGCAGGGCTCGTCCTCCTTCTGATTCTGGCTGCGGCAGTACTGCCCGGTCTCGGGAGACGCAGAGAAAAGTAAATGCGCGTAAGGGCAGAAAGTGCAAAGTCAGGGACTCTCGGAAGGAAGAGCCTGGCGAAAGGAATCGTGCAGAAAAGAATCGGGGCAGAAGCAAAGCGCTTCTGCCCCGGTTCTTTTGTCTGTTGTCATTTGCTCTCACTTGTTGTAATTCACGATCGTCCCGAAGTCCGGCTTCAGCGCCGCGCCGCCGATCAGGCCGCCATCGATGTCCGGCTGTGCGAGAAGCTCCTTGCAGTTTCCGGCGTTCATGGAGCCGCCGTACTGGATGCGGACTGCCTCCGCCGTGTCCGTGCCGTAGAGATCTGCGATGGTCTCACGGATGCCCCTGCAGACCTCCTCCGCCTGCGCCGCCGTCGCGGTCTTTCCGGTTCCGATCGCCCAGATCGGCTCGTATGCGATCACAACGCCCTTCGCCTCCTCTGCGGAGACGCCGTGGAACGCAATCTTGATCTGCATGCGGATCCAGTCCATGGTGATGCCCGCCTCGCGCTGCTCAAGGGTCTCCCCGCAGCAGACGATCGGACGGAAGCCGTTCTCGAGGAGCTTCAAGAGCTTCTTATTCACGGTCTGGTCGGTCTCCGCAAAGTACTGCCTTCTCTCGGAGTGGCCTATGATCACGTACTCGACGCCCGCGTCCTTTAACATCGCCGGGGAGATCTCTCCCGTGTAGGCGCCCTTGTCCTCGAAGTAGACGTTCTCCGCGCCGAGGTGCACGTTCGACCCCTCCAGTGCCTTCTTCACCGGGATAATGTCGATCGCCGGAACGCAGTAGACAACGTCCACATCCGGGTTCTGCACCAGCGGCTTCAGGGTGTTCACAAGCTCCACCGCCTCAGACGGCGTCTTGTTCATCTTCCAGTTTCCGGCAATAATCTTCTTTCTGCTCATCGAAATTCTCCTTCATTGATTGATGGATTTCCTGATTGATGGATGGATCTCCAGCTTAACAGACGGATCTCTGATCTCTTGGTTGATGGATTTCCTGATGAATGGACGGATCTCCTGCTTACGCTCTGTCATCCGCCGCAGCGACGCCCGGAAGTTCCTTCCCCTCGAGAAATTCGAGGGATGCGCCTCCGCCGGTGGAGATGTGGCTCATCTTGTCCGCGAAGCCCAGCTGGTTCACAGCCGCCGCGGAATCGCCGCCGCCGATGATCGTGACCGCGTCTGCGTCTGCCATGGCCCTTGCGACCGCCCTGGTTCCCTCCGCGAGCACCGGGTTCTCGAACACTCCCATCGGACCGTTCCAGACAGCGGTCTTCGCGGACGCGACCGCATCCGCGAACAGCTTCCGTGTCTTCGGGCCTATGTCCATGCCCATCCTGTCCGCCGGAATTCTGTCAATGTCCACGACCTCGGTCTGAATCGCAGCATCGTCGATCGGGTCCGGGAAATGATCGGTCGTGACCGCATCCACCGGGAGAAGAAGCTTCTTTCCGAGCTTCTGTGCCTTTTCGATCATCTCCCTGCAGTAGTCAATCTTCGTATCGTCGCAGAGAGAAGTTCCGATCTCAAGTCCCTTCGCCTTCGCAAAGGTGTAGGACATGCCGCCGCCGATGATCAGCGTGTCGCACTTCTCGAGGAGGTTCGAGATGACGTTTAACTTGTCCGCGATCTTCGCGCCGCCCAGGATTGCGACGAACGGGCGCGCCGGATTTTCCACCGCGTTGCCGAGGAACTGGATCTCCTTCTCCATGAGATAGCCGACCGCGCAGGTTCCGCCCTTCGCCCGGATATACTTCGTGACGACGGAGACGGACGCGTGCGCGCGGTGCGCGGAGCCGAATGCATCGCAGACATAATCATCCGCGAGGTCCGCGAGCTCCTTCGCGAACTGCTCTCCCGCTTCCTCCGGCTTTGTCTCTTCCTTTCCGCGGAAGCGCGTGTTCTGGAGGAGGATCACATCCCCCGGCTGCATCGCGGCCACAGCGGCATCTGCCTCCGCTCCCGTCACGTGATAGTCAGAGATGAACTTCACCGGTTTCCCGAGCTT
>CACXCJ010000107.1 GCA_902766175.1 uncultured Lachnospiraceae bacterium | reverse complement strand
CTCCACTATCACGGCACGATGTGCGACAAGGACGGAAAGGTCTTCGGCGGACACATGGTGAAGGGCAAGTGCATTGCGCTGACCACGAACGATGTGATCATCGTCGAGATCAAGGGCGTCGAGATGGTCCGCAAGTACGATGAGGAGACCGATCTGACCCAGGTCTTCATCTCCGGCGATGAGAGCGGCATGATCGACAAGGAGCAGTAATCCTTCAGAGCTTCTGAAATTACAGAGGGCGCGGCGAAGACCGGCCTGTACCATAACCGCCCGCGCGGGAGGATGTCCGGTGTTTCATCTGCCTCAGAAAAACGGACCTGCCGGCTGCGCGGGCATTGATTTCGGATTCTTTCATAATCAGCGGGAGGAAAAAACAATGGCAAAGCAGTTTAGCAAAATCGGCCTGATCGGCCTCGGCGTCATGGGCTACGGGCTGGGCCTGAATCTTGCGAAGAATGGCTACACGGTTTATGCAAACGATGTCTTCCAGGCTTCGATCGACCGGATGGTAGCCGCGGATCCGGAGCACATCATCGGCGTCAAGGATTCCTGCGACATCCTCAAGGAGACGAACGTCGTGATCACGATGGTTCCGAACTCTCCGCAGGTGCAGGAGGTCATCGACAAGATCTTCGCAGATGAGTCGAAGATTCCGGCGGACATGATCTTCATCGACATGAGCTCCATTTCCCCGGTCGCAACCAGAGACATTGCGAAGCAGATGGAAGCAAAGCACATCACCTTTGTCGAGGGACCGGTTTCCGGCGGCCAGTCCGGCGCCATGAACGGAGCACTCACCATTATGGCTGCGGGCAAGAAGGAAGCCTTTGACCGCGTGCACGAGATCTTCGAGGCGGTCGGCAAGAACATCATCTACTGCGGCGAGAGCGGCTGCGGACAGGCAGTCAAGGTGGCGAACCAGCTGATGAGCGCCGTGAACCTCGTCGGAATGTCCGAGGCGTTCGAGATGATCACCAAGTACGGCGTGGATCCGACGATCGCGATGAACGTCATCAAGAACGGCTCCGGCAGATGCTGGGCGATCGAAGACAGAATGCCGCAGATCCTGAAGGGCAACTTCCAGCCCGGCTTCAAGATTGACCTCCACACGAAGGACATCAAGCTGGCGACGAACATGGCAGAGAGCATGAACCTTCCGCTGCCTGTCACGAATCTGGTCGCAGAGCTCTTCAAGACTGCACAGAACAAGGGCTACGGTAAGCTGGACAACTGCGCGATCATCAAGCTCTATGAGGATCTGGGAGGCGCAGAGGTCCGCGCGAAGGAATAACACAAAGGCTGGCGCAGCAATCATAAGGGGGAGAAAAACATCATGAAAAGAGTACTGAGCATTGCACTCGCGGTTACAATGGCTGTTTCTCTCGCCGCATGCGGCGGAGGCGGATCTACTGCTACGACGGCAGCGGCTGCAGAAAGCGGGAGCGGAGCTTCAACGGAGACAAAGGCAGCGAGCGGAAAGACCATCAAGCTCAAGATGTCCTCGACCGTCGGCGAGCAGTCCAACGCGGTTGTTGTCGCGAAGGCGTTCGCGGACGATGTCAAGGAGAAGAGCGGCGGCGCGATTGAGATTTCCGTCTATGCTTCCGATCAGCTGTCCGGCGGCGACATGGCAAAAGGCGTTGAGAACCTGCAGAACGGCGCGATTGACTGCGCGTTCGAGCCGGTGGATGTCATGTCGAACCTCGACCAGACGATGCTGGCGCTCTCTCTTCCGTGGACCTTCGATTCCTACCAGGCAGCTGCGGAGAACCTGAAGGGAGACGGCGGCGCTTACATCACGAAGTGCCTGGATGCACAGGGCATCCACACGCTGGGCTTCATCCACAACGGCTTCCGTCAGCTCACCAACAGCAAGCGTCCGGTCACAACGCCGGATGACATCAAGGCCATGAAGCTCCGTGTTCCGGGCGGCGATGTTTTCATGAAGTTCTTCAAGGCGCTCGGCGCGGACCCGGTCGCAATGAGCTTCTCCGAGCTGTTCACCGCTCTTCAGCAGGGCACGGTCGACGGGCAGGAGAATGGCTTCGACCTGATCACCACCAACAAGTTCTATGAGGTTCAGAAGTACATCACGCAGTGGAACTACAGCTATGGCGCGTTTGCACTTGTCTTCAACAAGGCGACCTGGGACGGGTTCGATGAGAACACCCAGAAGATCCTGACGGACTGCGCTGCAACTGCCTGCGACCTCGGCAACAAGAACGTTGAGGAAGGCGAGGATGCAAAGAAGCAGCAGTGCATCGACGCCGGCTGCGAGGTCACGGAGCTCACCGACGACCAGATCCAGGCGTTCAAGGATGCCGTTGCCGATTATTATACCGAGATGAAGGGCCTGTACGGCGAGGAGGCCTGCAAGGCATTCGGTATCGAGTAAGCCTTCTTTTGTAAGGCCCGAGGGCCGCTGCACAGTTTGCGAGAAATCCGTGCAGCGGCTTTTTCTTTCAGAATCACGCAGGAGGTAACGAAATGAAAGGCTTCAATAAATGTCTGAGCGGGATTGAGGACTGGATCAATGTCGTGACCTTTGTCATCATGCTCACGCTCACGACCGCGAATGTCTTTTCGAGATTCGTGCTGCACGCGTCTCTCGCATTCACGGATGAATTTGTGACCGTTCTGTTTGTCCTCTGCTCTCTGGCTGGCTCCTCTGTCGGACAGCGGAACCGCGCGCACCTGGGACTGGATTTCGTGACAGGGTTCATGCCCGAGAAAACCCAGAAGGCACTCTCCATTGTGGCGAATATCCTCGCGATCATTTTTCTTGCCATTCTGTTCTATTTCGGCATCGGAATGATCCAGCAGGAATATGCCTCAGGTCAGGTTTCCACGACCATGCAGTACCCGCAGTGGATCTACGGCCTGACGATACCGGTCGGCTCCGGAATCATGATCCTGAGATATGTGATCGACACGTATCTCAAGTTCCTGGAATTCCAGGGGAAGGATCAGGAATCTCTGGCAGTCCAGGGAAAGGGGTGAGATCATGATATCCGCAATTCTGTTTGGCGTATTTGCGCTTCTTCTGATTTTCAATGTTCCGATTGCGGTTTCCCTGGGAATCGCTTCCGTGGTCGCGATGCTGGCCGGAGATATCTCCTTAAGCCAGATCCCGGTCATGGCTTACACCGCAACCAGCAAGTTTTCTCTTCTCGCCATTCCCTTCTTCGTCCTCGGCGGAAATATCATGGAGAAGGCGGGAATCTCCGAGAAGCTGATTGATCTTGCGAAGGCGTGCGTCGGTCACACAAGAAACGGCATCGCAGTGGTCTGCGTCATTGTCGCCTGCTTCTTCGCGGCAATCTCCGGTTCCGGTCCCGCGACCGTCGCGGCGCTCGGAAGCATCCTGATCCCCGCGATGATGGAGGCAGGATACGGCATTGGCTTTGCGACGTCTCTTATGTCCGCAGCAGGCGCGATCGGCGTCATCATCCCGCCGTCCGTCACGTTCGTCGTGTACGGCTGCGTCTCGGGCGCTTCGATCGGAACCATGTTCATGGCCGGCATTATCCCGGGCTGCATGATGGGCGCCGCGCTGATTATCTGCACCATTGTCCTGAACAGACACAACACGAAGCTCAAGGCGACCAAGAAGGCGAGCGGAAAAGAGCGCTGGGAGACCTTCAAGGATGCAATCTGGGGACTTCTGATGCCGGTCATCATTCTCGGCGGCATCTACTCAGGCGTGTTCACCCCGACCGAGGCGGCTGCGGTTTCGTGCGTGTACGGCCTCATTGTCGGTGCGTTTGTCTACAAGAAGCTTACGTGGAAGGGCCTGAAGGAACTGATTGTCACTTCCGCGAGCCAGACGGGTGTCGTCATGTATGTCATCCTCGCGGCGACGATGTTCGCGTATGTCATCACGATTGACAATCTCGCAATTACCGCAAAGGACGCGATGATGGCCATCACCGGCGGCAATGTCCTGATCTTCCTTCTGATCTGCAACATCATCCTTCTGATTGCCGGAATGGTCATGGACGCGGTCTCCGCGCTCTACATTCTGATCCCGATTCTCTGGCCGATCGCGAATGCCATGGGCTACGATATCATTGCCTTCGGTATTCTGATGTGCGTGAACCTCGCAATCGGACTGGTCACGCCGCCTGTCGGTGTGAACCTCTTCACCGGATGCTCCATTTCGAAGATCACCGTGAAGCAGTGTATGAAGGACATTCTCCCGATCATTCTGTCGCTGCTGATTGTCCTTCTGCTTGTGACATACGTCCCGCAGATCTCCCTGCTTCTTCCGCACCTTCTGGGGCACTGACCGCCCGGCGGGAATATCTGTTGTGCGCATAATACCCGCAGCGGCGCTGAAGCGGCGCTGAAGGCCGCTGCGGGATTTGTCGGATCAGGAGGAAACTATGTCTAAGACCATTTTAATCGGCTGTATCGCAGATGACTTCACCGGCGCAAGCGATGCCGCCTCCTTCCTGGTAAAGGGGGGCTTGAGGACCATTCTCTTCAACGGCGTGCCGAAGCAGGACCTGGACGTGGACTGCGATGCGGCGGTGATTGCGCTGAAGACCAGAAGCTGTGCGCGCGAGACCGCTGTGGCGGACTCTCTTGAAGCGGTCGACTGGCTGAAGGCGCACGGAACCAGGCAGTTCTACAGCAAGTACTGCTCGACGTTCGACTCCACGCCGAAGGGCAATATCGGCCCGATTCTGGATGCGGTGCTGGAAAAGCTCGGACAGAGGTGCACCGTCCTCTGCCCCGCCCTTCCGGTCAACAAGAGAACCGTGAAGGACGGAATCCTGTATGTGAACGGTGTGCCGCTCGGGGAGAGCCCGATGAAGAACCACCCGCTGAATCCGATGTGGGACTCCGATCTCGCGGTGCTCATGAAGCCGCAGAGCAAATATCCCTGCATCAAGGTGAGCGCAGAGCTCATGCAGCAGGGAAAGGCGGCGGTGCAGAAGTACCTGGAGGAGCACATGCGCGGGCGGGAGCACTACTATATCATCCCCGATTACTATGAGGATGCGCATGCGGAGCTCATTGCAGAGCTGTTCGGAGACCTGACGCTTCTGAGCGGCGGCTCGGGAATCCTCACGGCGCTCGGAATCCGGGCGCTCGGAAGGACGGAGAAGCAGCGGATGATTCCGACTGCCACTTCGGGAAGAGGAATCGTCATTGCCGGGAGCTGCTCCGTTGCGACCCGCGGGCAGATCGAGGAGTTCCGGAAGAACGGCGGATTCCTTTACAAGATGGATCCGCTGAAGCTGATCGACGGCACGGAGAGCGCAGAGACAATCTGGGCGGAAGTCGGGGAGAAGGATGCATTTCTGATCTACAGCTCGGATACGCCGGAGGAAGTCGATCGCGTGCACGCGGCAGTGGGAGAGAAGGCGTCGGAATATCTGGAAAAGACCTCGGCCAGGCTCGCGGTGCTTGCGCGGCACGCCGGCTTCAACCGCATCATCATTGCCGGAGGGGAGACGAGCGGCGCGGTCACGCAGGCGCTCGGGTACAACGCGTACTGGATCGGCGAGAGTATTGCGGCGGGCGTACCGGTCATGGCACCACTCGAGCACCCGGATGTCCGCCTGGTCCTGAAGTCCGGAAACTTCGGACAGCCGGATTTCTTCCTGCGCGCTCTGAAAATGACGTCCGGAGAGGAGCTCTGAGATGCAGACATTACAGAAAGAAATGCAGGACGCTGTGTGGGCAGCCCACAGCCTCTTTGAGCGCGGAAAAACGTCCGGATCGACGGCGAACATCAGCTTCCGCTTTGACGGAAAGGTCTACATCAGCCGCACCGGGAGCTGCTTTGCGACGCTTACGGAGCAGGATTTTGCGGTCGTGGAGGACCGCGGCGGAAAGCCCGAGGTGATTTCCGAGGCAAAGCCGAGCAAGGAGCTCCCGCTCCACTGGATGCTCTATCAGAAGGACCCGTCCGTGAACGCGGTGATTCACACGCACAGCTTCTACTCGGTCCTGTGGTCCTGCCTGAAGCACGAGAATCCGGACGACATCGTGCCGCACTACACGCCGTACCTTGAGATGAAGGTCGGGAAGGTGAAGCTCGTCGGCTACGGAAAGCCCGGGAGCGAGGAGCTGTTTCGGAAATTCGGCGAGCGGGTCGGGATCGGCGGGGCGTATCTTCTGAAGAATCACGGCCCGGTGGTCGGCGGCAGGAACATGATGGACGCCTTCTTTAAGATCGAGGAGCTTGAGGAGAGCATGAAGGTGGCCTGGTTCCTGAGAAATGAGCCGAAGGAGAGCCTGTGCATGATTCCGGAGGAGGGATGATGCGCGCCCTCTGAAAAGGCGGAGCACTTAAAACTGCCATGCCTCTGTCAGTTTGTTTCATCCTGCGTGAACTGAGAGAGAAGTACAGCGGGACCCCGGAGGTCCGGTCGGATGCAGATCCGCCGGAACCTCCGGGGTCCCGCTGTCGTGTCCGGAAAGGAGCCGCCGGGCCCCGCTGCGTGCCGCAGGGGGGCTGCGCTCCGCCGCGAAGACCTGCCTGCGGGGGCCTTCCCCCTTCTCCGAAAGTCTTCTCAGCTGGAGGAACTCTTTTTCGGGGAGGTATTCTTCGAGGAAGTGTTCTTTGAAGATGTATTCTTCGAGGAGGTGTTCTTCAAGGAAGTACTCTTTGAGGAGGTACTCTTCGAGGAAGTATTGTTCGTGGAACTTTTACTCGAAGAGCTGCTCTCCGATTCCTCTTCTCCGTACGTGTTGTAGTCGGAGGAGCGGTCTGTGCCTCCGTTCCCGAGTGCGGTCAGGCCGTCGAAGGAGACGACTGCCTCGTTTCCGCACTGGTCCGACGCGTGCACCTCGAGGCTGTCGGACTGGGTCTGGAAGCGCGCCTCAGAGCTGTCCTGCTTTCCTGTTCCCGAGGCCATCGGCGCAATCCGCTTTCCGTCTGCATCGACCGCGTAGACGGAGGCGGGGTTGACGCCGGACTGGGTGTCCTCGAGGGAGACCGTGAAGACATTCTTCACGATTTCCTGCCCGGTGATGGTCGGAGGAACGTCATCTATCGCGCTGATGGAGGCGTACTGCGTCCGGATCATTCCGTTCGGAAATTCAGCGCTGACTTCGAGCGTTCCGTTGTTCTTGATGACGGTGCGGTATTCATGCGCCGACACCTTGTCCATTGTGATCTCCTCGTCGTCAAGCTTCGCGGTGAAGCTTTTCAGCGGGAGGAGGGAGCGCTTCAGGGTGACGGTGACGTCCTCTGTCTTGTAATCGCCGTTGTCGACGGCCTGCAGTGTGAAATCCGGCTGGGCTGTCATGAAGTAGAAGATTACGGCATTTATGAGCACGAAGGGGACGATGTACCACCAGATGCTGCGCACCCTTCCGCGGACGCGGCGTCCGGAGCTTCTGGTGCCGGGGCGGCGTCCGGCCCCGTTTTCAGTCTGCAATTCTGTTTCAAGCTGTGATTCCCGCATTTTGAGAGCCTTTCCTGTTTGATGTGATCCCGAAAAGATTCCAGTAAAGTGTAGCAGAGTTGCGGCGCACGGGCAAGTGCGGAACAACAGCCGTTGTGAAGGAATTGCAGGATATGGTAAAATGGCTGCTGAGAAGGGGGAGAAAAAAATGAGTAAAAGAAGCACAGCACGGCAGAAGGGCCGTGACAGAGGACAGATGCAGCACCGGAGCGCCATTCATGATCTGCTCCGCGTTCCGCGCCTCAGGCTGTTCATGGCGATTCTCTGTACGATTGCCCTGACATTCGGCATGGGAAATTGGGCAGCCGACATGAAGGAGCCGGTTCAAGCGGCTGAGACGGAACCGGCGATGGGCGCACTCTGCGCCGCGGAGTATTACGGTCATGGATGGACGGACTGGGTGCCGGACAACAGTCCTCTTTTTGTGAGCGGGTCCTACCCGACGGCGTTCCGGGCGGCGCTCTCGAACCAGCCGGAGGGCTCGACCGGCACCATTCAGTATGAGGTGAATGTCAGCGGCAGCGGCTGGACGGGGACCTGTGAGAACGGGCAGACAGCCGGCATGGAGGGCGGCGAGATGCCGCTGGAAGGAATCCGGGTCTGGCTGAACGGGAGCATTGCAGAGCTCTACGACGTCTTCACCCGCGTCCTGACGGACGGGCAGTGGAGTGACTGGGCCGTGAACGGAAGCGAGGCCGGCGAGGTGGGCGTCGGAAAGCACATCGACGGCATCCGGATCGCGGTTGTGAAAAAGGGAGAGCAGCCTGCGGAGACGGCCAGTACAGTGGATCCGTCGCGGCCCATGGTGGCGCTCACGTTTGATGACGGTCCAGGCCGGTTTGATGCGCAGATACTCGGCGCGCTGGAGTCCGTCGGGGGACATGCCACCTTCTTTATGGTCGGAAACCGGGTCGGAGGTCACGCGGATCTTGTGCAGCGGATGGCGGCGGACGGGTGCGAGCTGGGAAATCATTCGTGGAATCACGACAATTTCTCGAAGATCCCGGCTGCGGCAATTCAGAATTCGGTGCAGCAGACGAACAGCGCGATTCAGAGCGCTGCAGGAAGCCCAGCGACGGTTGTGCGGCCGCCGTACGGGGCGACAGGAGGCAGCTGCATGCAGGCGCTCGGCGCCATGGGTTACGCGGCAGTTCTCTGGCGGATCGACACGCTTGACTGGAAGACGAGAAATGCCGACCAGACGGTGAATACGGTTCTGAGCCAGGTGCGGGACGGCGACATTATCCTCATGCACAGCATCTATCAGCAGAGCGCGGACGCGGCGTCGCGGATTATTCCGGAGCTTGTGAACCGGGGCTTTCAGCTGGTCACGGTGACGGAGCTCGCGAATGCGCGCGGCGGCATGGTGCCTGGCGCGAAGTACGGGGCATTCCATCAATAATTCATGTGGATTCTGAAGAAGTCCGCTGAGCCGGAAGAAAAGACGGCCATGCGGGAAATGCAGCGGCAGGAAGCGCCGCCGCAGCCGTTCAGGGAAGGGCGTGGGCAGTGAGTACACTGGTGGAGGATCTGAAATCCGGAACGTTTCAGCGGGTCTATCTTCTGTACGGAGAAGAAGCGTACCTGAAGCGCTACTACAGGAACAAGCTGACCAGCGCCGCAGCGGGCGGAGATTCCATGAACGTCACGGTCTTTTCGGGGAAGGACATCCCGGAGGACGATGTGATCTCTGCGGCGGACACGCTTCCTTTTTTCGCGGAGCGCCGTCTGGTGGTTGTCGATGAGAGCGGGTGGTTCAAGGCCTCGCTCAAGAAGCTTCCGGATTTTCTCCCCTCGATGCCGGAGTCGACGGTGCTTCTCTTCATCGAGAGTGCGGTGGACAAGCGGAACCGCCTCTACAAGGCGGTGCAGACGCTCGGCAGCATTCTGGAATTGAAGCACCCGGAGGGGCGGGAGCTTTCGGTCTGGGCGGCGGCCTACCTCGCGCGCGCGGGGAAAAAGATCACGCCGAGTACCATGGATCACTTTCTGGACATGGTCGGGAACGACATGGAGAACGTGGAAAATGAGCTGGAGAAGCTGATTTCCTACGTCGGGGACTCCGATGTGGTGGACCGCCGCGCGGTGGACACCATCACGACGGTTCTTCCGGAGGACCGCGTCTTCCAGATGGTGGACGCCGTCACGGATCACAGAGAGAGGGATGCCCTGCGGTATTACGGGGATCTTCTCGCCCTGAAGGTGAGCCCGACGCTGATTCTTTACCTGACTGCGAAGCGTTACCAGCAGCTTCTCAATGTGAAGAACCTCATGGACGCCGGAAGGAAGAAGACAGAGATCGCGCAGGAGCTGAAACTGAGGGAATATGCGGCTGGAAAGCTCATGTCGCAGGCGAGGCCGCTGAAGAGCGCGGCGCTCTTCGGGATGCTCCGGAGATGTGTGGAGTACGAGGAGCGCGTGAAAACCGGTGATCTGAACGACCGGATGGCGGTGGAGCTCCTCCTCTGCGGAAGCTGACAGGAGCGGCCACACGCAGAAAAATAAAACTGCACCGAGGGAATAAAATCGTGACGAGAAAATAAAACCGTAACGAGAAAATAAAACCGCGACGAGAAAATGAAACCGCACCGGAAATTCATTTCCGGTGCGGTCCGCACATCAGGCGCGCCCGGCGGGGCGCGCTTTTACGCTCTCTGTGTCTTGGATTCAATTCCTGCGCCTGCGCTGTTTCCTGACAGCGCGGCAGCCGGCGGAAGAGCCTTCGGCCCCGCCCCTTACTGCATTGCGTCGACAGCCTTCGCGAGACGGGAAACCTTGCGGGAAGAGTTGTTCTTGTGAAGCACGCCCTTGGAAGCAGCCCTGGTGAGCTCGGTCTCGGCCGCCTTCAGGGTCTCCTGTGCCTTCGCCTTGTCGCCTGCCTCGACAGCAGCGCGGACCTTCTTGACTGCGGTCTTGACGGAAGACTTCACTGCCTGATTTCTCTCAGCCTTCTTCGCGGATGTAAGAATTCTCTTCTTTGCGGACTTAATGTTAGCCAACTTTTTTTCCTCCAATTCGTATGGACAGAACAGTGTTTCACAGATTTCCGGCAACCGCATCTCTGCGGGCAGCCGCGCAAATGCCGGGACCCTGTGGGTTCAGTTAGCATCGAATGCTGGACACGGACAGTTCAATGGAAACATACCAAATTATTCTATGCGATCCGAATTGCCTTGTCAAGCCGTATCGGGCCGGAATCAGTTGAAAGCGCGCGCCAAAAATGCTATGGTTTCTGTTAGTAGCTGACGAAAGCATTCAGGCGGAGGTACTATGTCCCAGATTGATCAGAGCCAGATCCGGAATTTCTGTATTATTGCCCACATCGACCACGGAAAGTCAACGCTCGCGGACCGCATCATCGAGAAGACCGGCCTTCTCACGAAGCGGGAGATGCAGGACCAGGTTCTCGACAATATGGATCTCGAGCGGGAGCGCGGCATCACGATCAAGAGCCAGGCGGTCCGGACCGTGTATCACGCAAAGGACGGGAAGGAGTATGTCTTCAACCTGATCGACACCCCCGGGCACGTCGATTTCAACTATGAGGTGTCGCGCTCGCTCGCGGCGTGCGACGGCGCGGTCCTCGTGGTGGATGCGACGCAGGGAATCGAGGCGCAGACGCTCGCGAATGTCTACCTCGCGCTCGACCACAACCTGGAGATTCTGCCGGTCATCAATAAGATTGACCTCCCGAGCGCGCGCCCGGATGAGGTGGCGGAGGAGATCGAGGACGTGATCGGCCTCGAGGCGCAGGACGCGCCGCGGATTTCCGCAAAGACGGGAGAGAACGTGGATGAGGTCCTGGAGGACATTGTGAAGAAGCTCCCGGCGCCGTCCGGCGACCCCGAGGCGCCGCTCCAGGCGCTGATCTTCGATGCGCTCTATGACTCCTACAAGGGGGTCATCGTCTTTCTCCGGGTGATGAACGGCCGCGTGAAGAAGGGGGACCGCATCCGGATGATGCAGGAGGGGTCCGAGATGGAGGTCGTCGAGACCGGATACTTCGCGCCGGGCCGCTTCATTCCGTGCACGGAGCTGGAGGCCGGAGCGGTCGGCTACCTCACGGCGAGCATCAAGGATCTGCAGGAGACCCATGTCGGCGATACCGTGACGAATGCGGACCGGCCCTGCAGCGCGCCGCTCCCGGGCTACAAGAAGGTGACACCGATGGTCTACTGCGGAATCTACCCGGCGGACGCGGCAGATTACCAGGCGCTCCGGGAGGCGCTGGAAAAGCTGAAGCTGAATGACGCGGCGCTCTTCTTTGAGCCGGAGACGAGCCTGGCGCTCGGCTTCGGGTTCCGGTGCGGCTTCCTCGGTCTTCTGCATCTCGATATCGTCCAGGAGAGACTGGAGCGGGAGTACGGCCTGGATCTCGTCACCACGGCGCCCGGCGTCGTGTACCGCGTGTACAAGACGGACGGCACCATGATCGAGCTCACGAATCCGGCGAACCTCCCGGATCCCTCCGAGATCGAGCACATGGAGGAGCCGGTCGTCTCGGCGGAGATCATGGTCACGAAGGAATTCATAGGACCGATCATGCAGCTCTGCCAGGAGCGGCGCGGCACGTATCTCAGCACTGAGTACCTCGCGCAGGACCGGGCGGTCCTGAAGTACGAACTTCCGCTGAACGAGATCATCTACGATTTCTTCGACGCGCTGAAGTCCCGCTCGAGGGGGTACGCGTCGCTCGACTACGAGCTGAAGGGGTACGTGCCGTCAAAGCTCGTGAAGCTGGACATTCTCATCAACAGGGAACCTGTCGATGCGCTCTCCTTCATTGTCTATGCGGACGGCGCCTACGAGCGCGGCCGGAAGATGTGCGAGAAGCTCACAAAGGAGATTCCGCGGCATCTCTTTGACATCCCGATCCAGGCGGCCGTCGGGTCGAAGATCATCGCGAGGGAGACCGTGAAGGCGCTGAGAAAGGATGTTCTCGCGAAGTGCTACGGCGGCGATATCTCGAGAAAGAAGAAGCTCCTGGAGAAGCAGAAGGAAGGAAAGAAGCGGATGCGTCAGATCGGAAATGTCGAGATTCCGCAGAAGGCGTTCATGAGTGTTCTGAAGCTTGACGAGGAGTGAGCCGGGACCGCGGCAGGCGGCGAGCGGAGCAGTGAGAAGTCAGATGAGTGAGAAGCGAAAGATTGAACTTTATATTCACATCCCGTTCTGCGAGAGAAAGTGCCTCTACTGCGATTTTCTCTCCGCGCCGGCCGGCGATACGGAGCAGAAGGCGTACGTGGACCAGCTGATCGCGGAGATCCGGGCGCAGGGCGTGGTGATGAGCGGCACGGAGGTCACGACGATTTTCATCGGCGGGGGGACGCCGTCCGTACTGCCGGGGCTCATGATCTTCAACATTCTGAGCGCCGTGTATGAGAGCTTTGCCGTGATGAGCGGCGCGGAAATCACGATCGAGTGCAACCCCGGGACGCTGGACGAGGGAAAGGTCCGGTACTACCGGGAGGCCGGAATCAACCGCGTGAGCTTAGGGCTTCAGTCCGCGGACAATGCGGACCTTCAGAGGCTCGGACGGATTCACACCTACGAGGACTTTCTGAAAAGCTATGACCTCCTCCGGAAGGCGGGCTTTGACAACGTGAACGTGGATCTCATGAGCGCGATTCCGCAGCAGAGCGTGAAGTCGTGGCGGGACACGCTGAACCGGGTGCTGCTCTTAAAGCCGGAGCACATCTCCGCATACTCCCTCCAGCTTGAGGAGGGGACGCCGTTCTACGAGCGCTACAGCTCGGAGGAGGGGCGGAAGGAGCTCCCGGACGAAGACGCCGAGCGGGAGATGTACGCGGACACGAAGCGGATACTCATGCAGCACGGCTATCACAGGTATGAGATATCGAACTACGCGAGACCCGGAAAGGAGTGCCGCCACAACACGGGCTACTGGACCGGTGCCGAGTATCTCGGGGTGGGGCTCGGCGCATCGAGCCTCATCCTGAACCACCGGTATCACTCGCTCCGGGACATGAATGCGTATCTCTCGGTGCGGATGGACCGCGACCTGACCCCGCTTTTTCAGGATCTCGAGGGACTGTCCCTCGAGGACCGCATGGAGGAGTTCATGTACCTCGGGCTCCGTCTGATGCGGGGCGTCTCCGGACAGGATTTCTACGACCGGTTCAGCCAGAACATGTTTCAGGTCTTCGGGCCGCAGATCCGGAAGAACGAGGTGCTGAAGCTTCTCGAGGTGGACATGCCGGTCGTCCGGCTCACGGACCGCGGGATTGACGTGAGCAACCGCGTCTTCGCAGACTTCTACCACGCGCTGAAAAGATAGGAAAAGCAGAGGTGCGCCCCGCGCAGAGGTGCGGAAAGCGGCGGGGCAGGAGCAGAGGGAAACGAAGCGGACAGAACCGGAGGGAAACGAAGCGGGACAGAATCCGGAATATCACACAGCCGCAGGAATCGGAAGAACCTGTTTCCGATTCCTGCGGCTTCTTTTACTTCCCCGCTGCCGGGAATTCCGCGGTGAACACGGTTCCGGTTTCCGCCGTGCTCTCGCAGCGGATACTCCCGCGGTGAAGCTTCACGATATTCTCCGCGATCGAGAGGCCGAGGCCGTAGCCGCCCTCCGTGCGGGAGCGGGACTTGTCCGGCCGGTAGAACCGCTCGAAGATGTGCGGAAGCTCGGCCGGGTCGATCGGATCCCCGGTGTTCCGGACAGAGATCACCACGCGCTCTCCCTTCCGCTCTGCCCTGAGAAAGACCTTTCCCTTCGCGCCGGCGTACTTCACGGCGTTGTCCAGAAGGATCGCGATCAGCTGCTTCATCTGCCCCTCATTTCCGAAAATCTTAAGACCGGGTGCAATGTCGCTGTCCAGCGTCACATCCCGCTCAAAGGCGACCGACTCGAAGTTCAGGATCCGGTCCATCGCGCAGTCGCTCACATCGATCTCGGAGAAGACTGACTGGAAGGCGTTCGCGTCACACTTGGCGAGGAACAGAAGATCCTGGATGAGCTGCTGCATGCGCTCCGCCTCCTCTTCGGTGTTGCGGAGCCACTTCGCCTGCTCCCGGACTGTAGATTCCGGATGTGTGGAGATGATCCCGAGGTTTGCGAGAATCACCGTGATCGGGGTCTTCAGCTCGTGGGAAGCGTCCGCAACGAAGCGGTTCTGCTGCTCCCACGCCCTTTCGGTGGGCGCGAGCGCCCAGCGGGACAGAAAGAAGCTGAGCGCGAAGAAGAGAAGGCAGGCGCCCGCGAAGACCGCTGCGCAGAGAAGCATGAATTTCTGGAACATGGCCAGCGAGAAGGAGACATCCGCAAAAATCACGTACTTCGTTCCGTCGCTCTGGGATTTTAAGAGATAGCGGAGCTCGTGACTGGAGAGGTAGCCATGCGCGGAGCCGTTTCCGTCAGTCTTTGCGGAGAGCGCTGCTTCGACCAGTGTCCCGGCAGTTTCCTCCGGGAGCGTGAGGTCCCTGCTCTGTATGAGCTCCGCACTTCCGTCGCTTCCGATGCGGTAGATCACATAGGGAAGAAAGGCGCCGCGCTTTCCGATATCGGCCGTATCGTGGAACAGAAGCGGAAACAGGCCCCTGTCGCCGTCATCGTCCGGGCGCGGCTCCCGGAATGACGGATCGTTTGCGGTGGCGCTCCGCCCGGGGCCGTCGATCTGGCTTTCCTCCTCCTCCCCGGGACTCATCATCACCTTTGTGAGCTCATTCCGCATGAACACCGCGTTGTCAAATTTCGACTGGTGGCCGTACGAGAGGGCGATGACGATGAAGATCACGGTGAAAATCGAGACGACGAAAAGCATGTTCAGGAGGATGAACTTTCTCCGGAGTTTTCCGATCATGCCTCAGGCACCTCCAGGCGGTAGCCCACCTTCCGGATTGTGCTGATCACGACGCGGGAGCCGACGAACTGGATTTTCTTCCGGAGGAAGGAGATATAGGCCTCCACGTTGTTGTCCTCGGCGTCCGAGTCATCTCCCCAGACCTTGGAGATCAGCATCTCCTTGCTGACGATGGTCTTCTGGTTCGAGAGAAGGATTCTCATGATCTCGAACTCCTTGTACGCGAGGTGAATCGACTTCTTCCCGCAGAGAAGGTTGTTGGTCGAGAGAGAGAGCGTGAGGTCGTCAAAGGAGAGCTCTTCCAGGACCACCTCGCCCTGCCGCCTGGAGAGCGCGCGGATCCGGGCGAGAAGCTCCTCCGGGACAAATGGCTTTGTCATGTAGTCGTCCGCGCCGCAGTCGAGGCCGGTGATCTTGTCGCGGACATCGTCCCGGGCGGTCAGCATGAGGACCGGAGTCTTTTTCTTCGCGGTCCGCAGCGCCTTCACGATTTCAAAGCCGTCCTTCCCCGGGAGCATCACATCGAGGACGATGACGTCGTAGTCCCCGTACATCGCGTAATCCAGGCCGTCATTGCCGTCGTACGCGACATCCGCCTGATATTTCTGCTCTTTCATGATCTGCGAGAGCGCCTCCGCGAGCCGCACCTCGTCTTCCACGATGAGAATCTTCATAGTTTTCCCAGCCCTTTCCATTTCCAGTGCACTGTGCGATAACGGAGCTCCTCCCCTTCTGCGCAGGCGCAGCCTGGTATAACTTCTGAAGCCGTTATCATAATAGCATAGTAGGCCTGTTTCCTGAAAGAAGGCTGAAAGGCAGGACAGGCGGGAAAAATGCCGGCCGCCGGAGAAGCGCGGCACGGAGACAGCGGGAGCGCGGTAAGCCGGGAATTCACAAAGTGTTCATCTCACAGAAGCTGAATTTTAAGCTCGATTTCAGAGCGCGCCGCTATTCTCTGCATCAGAACAGAGAGAGGAGGCGCGGCATGGCACAGGAAATTTTCGAGAGGTACGAGAAAAAATATCTCCTTCCGGAGAGAAAGGCAGCGGCGCTCGCGGAGCATCTCACCGGACACATGGAGGAAGACCGCTTCGGCCGCTACACGGTGAGTAATCTCTATTACGACACGGAGGACTACCTCCTGATCCGCGAGTGCCTCGAGAAGCCGGTGTATAAGGAAAAGCTCCGCCTGCGCGCCTACGGGATCCCGGGGGAAGCCTCACCGGTCTTCCTTGAGATCAAGAAGAAATTCCGCGGCGTAGTGTACAAGCGCCGGATCGAGCTTCCCCTTGCGGATGCCGTGGAGTACCTCGACTGCGGCATCGCCCCGGATCTCTCAGGAAAGCCGTTCACGCCGCAGCAGATCTTCCGGGAGATCGACTACATGAGGACGCGGCTTCTGCTGCTCCCGGCCGCGATGATTTCCTACGACAGGAGTGCTTATGCGGGGCGCGGGGCAGAGGCGGATCTCCGGGTCACGTTTGACACGAACATCCGCTGCCGCTCCGAGGACCTGAGCCTCAAGGCGGGACCGGGCGGGACAGAGCTTCTTCCTGCCGGCGTCGTGCTGATGGAGGTGAAGATTCCGGGCGCCATGCCGCTCTGGATGGCGGAGCTTTTTCAGGATCTGATCCCGTACCAGAGGTCCTTTTCCAAGTACGGAAGCTATTACACCGCTCTGATGAATGGAACGGCGGGAGAGAGGAGACAGTATGCTGCTTGACAGTCTGTTTACGGGAACCGGGTTTGATGCAGGAGGATATGTTCTCTGTCTCGGGGCGAGCGCCGTCTGCGGCGTGCTCCTGGCGCTCATCCACTCCTACAGAAACCGCGCCACGAATCACTTCCGGATGTCCCTCATTCTCCTGCCCATGCTGGTGCAGACCGTGATCGTGGTCGTGAACGGCAATATCGGCACCGGCGTCGCGGTGGCGGGCGCCTTTTCCCTGATCCGCTTCCGGTCAATGCAGGGCAATTCGCGGGAAATCACGAGTGTCTTTGCGGCGATGGCGGTGGGCCTCGCGGACGGCATGGGGTATGTGAGCCTCGGATTTCTCACTGTGGCGGCGGTCGGCGTTCTCACGGTTCTTCTGGAAAATTTCTTTGCGGCGCACGAGGGAGCAAAGCCGAAGGATCTCCGCATCACGATTCCGGAGAGTCTTGACTACTATGGCGTGTTTGACGATATTTTCCGCATCTACACAAAGAAGGCGGAGCTGGTGCGCGTGAAGACCACGAACATGGGGAGTCTCTACGAGCTGGAGTACCATATCCTTGAGACCGATGAGTCGAAGGAAAAGGAAATGATCGACAGCCTCCGGGTGCGGAATGGCAACCTGAACATCGTGTGCGGGCAGATGAAGGGCACAGAGGATCAGCTCTGAAGTGCGGAGAAAGGGCTTTCACCACGCATTGTGCCGCCCGGCAGGGGCGGGGAAATGGAGAGTTCTATGAAAAAACGGGGATTGGCGCTGACGGCGGTTCTGCTCTCTCTTGCGCTTTTGACGGCTTCCTGCGGGGGAAGCGGCGCGGAAAATGCGGGAGGAAGTGCGGCGGTGACGGAGGAGGCATCCGCTGAAAAGTGCGGAGAGGACAGCGGAGCGGACAAAGCGTCAGATGCGGTGCAGATTCAGCTTGACGGGACGGAGGCAGAAATTGACGGAGAGGGTGCGTCCCTCTCGGACGGAATTCTCACGATTTCTTCCGCCGGAACCTATACGTTAAGCGGGACGTTCGAGGGACAGGTCCTCATTGATCCCGGCGAGGACAGCGAGGTGACCCTGATTCTTGACGGCGTGAATATCACGACGGACGGAACCTATGCGGTCTGCGCGGTGGATGGAAAGAAGCTCACAGTGACACTCGCCGACGGAAGCGAGAACACGCTGAACGTCTCCGGCGTGAACACGGAGGAGGACGCGGAAACGGAGGAGGAAAAGGCAGACGCGGCGGTCTACGCGAAGAATGACCTGGTCCTCACCGGGGATGGCGCTCTCACGGTCAGTGCGGCCGGGAAGGCGTTCCATACGAAGGACACTCTCCTCGTGGAATCCGGCACCTGGACGATTACCTCCGCGGACGATGCATTCAACGGCAAGGATTCCGTCGAGGTGGAGGACGGCACATTTGATGTCACGATCACCGACACGGAGACCGGAAAGGGCATCACGTCCCGGGGCGATGTGACACTGAACGGCGGGACGTTTACACTGCATGCCTCGAACGAGGGCGTCGAGGGGCTCACAGTCACAGTGAACGGCGGCACATGGAGTCTCGCCGCGGATGATGACGGCATCAACGGGCGCGAGAAGGCGGAGGATTCCGATTCGGCCGAGGATTCAGCCGGCAGCGCGGCGGAGAGCGGGACAGGAGATACAGCAGGCGGCGCGGCGGCAGAAAGCGGGGCAGGAGATTCTGCAGGCGGCAGAATGGGCGCGCGGAATGACGAAGCCTCCGAGCGCGAAAAAATGGAATATAATGAGAAGGTGCTTGTGACGATCAACGGCGGCCTGGTCACGATTGACGCGGGCGGCGACGGCATCGACTCAAACGGCGACATCCTGTTAAACGGCGGCGAGGTGTATGTGAGCGGCTCTGTGAGAAGCATGGATTCCGCACTGGATCCGAACGGAACCACGACGGTGAACGGCGGCACACTCCTTGCATCCGGCATGCAGGGGATGATGGAGGGAATCTCTGACAGCTCAGGGCAGGCGGTTCTGACGGTCTACTGCGATACGAGCCTCGCAGCGGGAACCCTCGTCTCCGTCACGGACGACAGCGGCACCGAGGTGGTAAGCTGGACCGTCCCGAAGGAGTGCAACGTGCTGCAGATCTCCTCTGCGGCGTTTGAGGACGGAAAAACCTTCACGGTAAAGACCGGAGAGAACTCCGAGGAGGTTCAGATTTCCGGAACCAGCACGACACTCGGCACGGCGCAGCAGGGGCGGAGCTTCGGCGGCATGACGGGAGGCGGTCCGGGAAGAGGACAGGGCGGCCCGGCAGGAGGCGGCCCGGCGGGAGACAGTCCGTCAGGAAGCGGTCCGGCGGGAGGCGGTCCCGCAGGCGGCCCGGCGGGAGATGATTCCGCAGGCGGTCCGATGGGGAAGGCGTCCGATGCAGGCGGCAGCGGAGGTGCACAGGGCTCGGGTCGTCCTGCTCCGTCCGGGGACATGACGCCGCCCGAGAGGGAAGGAAGCGAAGGAGCGGCGGTCTCTTCCTGAGATCCCGGCGGCCCGCCCTGGTGAGAAGACCCAGAGGAGGATCCGGGTCTTTGCTGCAAAGGACCGGGGAGGAGCGGGAAAAAAGCGGCCCGAAAGGAAGGAACCTTGGACCTTAAAGAAGAACAGATCGGAGTGGAACGGATCGGTACAGAAAAGAAAATGATGCAGATCCCGGGCGGGCTGCGGCTCGTCCGGCTTCCGGAGGCACTGTCTCTCGCCGGAATTGCGGAGAGCGGACAGTGCTTCCGCGCGTCTGTATCCGGAGAACTGCCTGGGATTCCCGGACAGGGCCGCCCGGTGTACCGGTTTGTCACCGGAACGGAAATTCTTTACTGCGCGCAGGAGGGAGCGAGAGCACTTCTCGTCTCTGCGGATCCGGAGACCTGGAGGGCGATCTGGGCGCCTTATTTTGACCTGGACCGGGAATACAGGAAAATTGAGGAAGCGTTTCTCAGGTACATAGGGCAGGAGGAGCCGGCGCAGCTTCCCTGGCTCACCGAGGTAATCCGGGAGGGACGCGGAATCCGCATTCTCCGGCAGGATCCCTGGGAGATGCTGAGCACGTTTCTCATCTCGCAGAGAAAATCGATTCCTGCGATCCGCCGGGCGGTGGAGCTTCTGTGCGCGCGGTACGGGGAAGAGACTGCCGCGGCCGCAGGTACCTCGTGCTGCGCACCCGTGCATCTCTTCCCTTCCCCGGAGGCCATTCTCCTTGCGGGCGCGGACGGCCTCAGGGAGTGCGGGATCGGCTATCGGGTCCCCTATCTTCTGGATGCAGCGCAGAAAACAGCCGCGGGGGAGCTTGCCCCCGCGGCCCTTGCAGTGCTCTCAGATGAAGCGCTTCTGACACGGCTTCTGTCCGTATATGGAGTCGGGAAAAAGGTCGCGGACTGCGTGATGCTGTTTGGTTACGGGAGGGTGCAGAGAGCGCCGGAGGACATCTGGGTCAGGCGGATCCGGGAACAGCGCTTCTCCGGCAGAGATCCTTTCCCGGCGTGGAACGCTGCCGGCATTCCCGCCGGAATCATACAGCAGTATCTCTTTTCTCATGCGGTGCATCACCGCGCGGCGTACAAAGACAGGACAGACTCTTAGATACTGCCTGGTGGGGGCAGCAGCCGTAAGCCTGCTGCTTCTTCCAGGCCTAACCCTGCTCTTTTATACTTTTTTGAGATTCTGATAAGCTTTTAAACGGCGCCAGAGCGTCACGCGGCTGATGCCGATCAGCGCCGCAGCTTTTGTATAGTTTCCGTTTGCGGCCACCAAAGCATCAAAAATCTGCCGGTACGCACCATCTCCTCGATCTGGGGGAACCGGTATTTCGTTAAGCACGGTATCTCGGTGATGACGTCGGCTCACCTCTTGACGCATCAGTGCAATAAAAGAAAGGACATTCTCTCCGGAATCTGTGGAAGCCATCAGCATCTTCGCAAAGTTTTCCAGTTCCCGGACATTTCCGGGCCAGCTATGGCCGCAAAGAATTTCTTCCACCTGTTCCTTGCGTTCATCCAGTTGTGCCGCCAGCGGACTGTTCTGCTTGGCGACAAAATTCAGAAACAGTGGGAAAATATCTTCCTGTCTGCGGCGCAAAGGCGGTAGTTCCACCTCCAGTACCGCCAGTCTGTAATACAGATCCTCTCTGAATTTCTTCTTCTGTACCAGCTCCCATAAGTTGCGGTTGGTAGCGGCAATGATCCGGGCATCAAAATTGATGACCTTGCTGCCGCCTACATGGATGAGCTGATGCTCCTGAATCACTCGCAGCAGCTTACTCTGCAAGGGCAGACTCAGTTCACCAATTTCATCGAGAAAGATAGTCCCCTTGTGTGCGATCTCAAAAAAGCCCTGCTTGCCACCTCTTTTGGCGCCTGTAAAGGCTCCCTCATCGTAGCCAAACAGTTCGCTTTCCAGCAGGTTCTCGCTGATGGAGGAGCAGTTCACAGCCACAAATGGATTGTTCCTCCTGTGACTATAGTTGTGCATGGACTGCGCCAGCACCTCTTTGCCTGTTCCGGTTTCTCCCAGAATCACCACGCTGTCGTCGCTTCGCGCAAATTATTTAGCTATTTTGATCATAGCAGCAAACATGGGACTGTGGCTGTCATAATCTTCAAAATGATATTTAGCTACGAAGCCCTGCCGCGCCAGCTCGTGGCGGATATGGCGTTCCTGATTCTGAATGTAGCGGACATTGTCGATATTCACCATGATATTGCTCAGGTCGCCTTTGGAGAGGATGGGCACGATAGATGCCACATATTGCTCCCCGCCAAAGGAACACATCAGATGTTTGATAGGCTCATGACGCTCCATCACTGGTTCCAGAGTTTCTTCCGGAAAGAACCTGGTGAGCTTCTCTCCCACCAGATTTTTCTTTTCCGTCAGCAAAATTTTCTCCGCCAGCGCATTGCAAATTGAAATGCGGCCTCCCTCATCCGTAAACAGAATGCCCTGATGGGAATACTGGAAGATCGTGGACATTTGCTGGTTGATCTCCAGTTTCTTGCAGATAGAGGTAGCAGTATCAAAAGCCAGCTGAATGAAAGACCGCAGAGATTCCTGCGGATATACAAAAATTCCCTTCATCCCTATGGAATTTGCGCGCTCACAGACCAGTCCGGAGCCAATTACACACTTGTGTCCCTGTTTTTTATAATGCTCTAGCAATATGTTGATATCATCGAACGTATCATAATAATCGGCAATAATATTCACTGACAGGATATTCTGGATCTGGCTGATCACAGGCGCTCCTGTCTCTGAGGGCAGTATGATCACTGGTGCATCATCATAACTGGAGACATTGCTGTAGGACAGCAGGATGTCAAACATGCTGGGTTCGATTTTGATGATTGGTTTATCCGTGATCCTGCGCAATGCCTTTACCAGATAGCCACTGGAGAGCAGAACGTCGCTTTTGGCCAGTTCCTTGGGCAGACGGGTTTCATCCTTAACCAGCGCATCGGAAATGATGAAATCTGCATTCAGGTTCATGGACTCAATGGCTTTGATCAGCGCCCGGCTCATCTGACCAATGCTGATAACACCAATTAGAGGTTTCATCTTGTTTCCATCCTTTCATCTCTCATAAAAATATAACATATTGTTGCGAAATATGAAACAATTATGAAACGATTGTTTCTGCTTTGCTAAAAGCTCTTTTATTGATGCTGACAAAAACGATAAAAATTAGCAAATACGCAGCAGATTAATGCGCGTTTTACACAAATGGCATTTTCCGTTTGTACTTAGCAATGGCTTGATTTTATTTTCGCCAGAATGGCACGGGAATTGCATTTGAAAAAATAGAAAACAAGAGAAAATCTCTTGAGGTTTTAGCAGTTAATTCCAGAAACTCAGTAAAGGAGGATGCACTATGGAAAAGAAATTGTCCCTTTCCCAGCAGGTAGCAGAAATCGGCGTCAACCTCAAGTACGAGGATTTGCCCGAGCGCGTTATCAATAACTCCAAGATGTTCATCATGGATCTGCTTGGAAATATTATTGCTTCCCGCCATGTGGACTCCAGCTTGACCTGTCTGAAGGCTGTCCGTGAGCTGGGCGATGGGGAGCCCGTCTCCACTGCCATCGGCTGTAATTACAAGACCACTCCTCAGATGGCTGCGTTGATTAATGGCACCTTCGGCCATGCCTTCGATATGGATGACGATCACCGCTATGGTACTCAGCATCCCTCCGTCGTGGTGTTTCCTGCTGTTCTGGCTCTGGCTGAGAAGTACGGAAAGAGTGGCAAGGATGTGATTACAGCTTTTGCATATGGCTCTGAGATCACCGTTCGCCTTGGCGAGGCCTTTGAAGGACAGACATACTATCAGGGATTTCATCCCACCGGAACCTGCGGCGTATTCGGCGCAGCCGGAGGTGCAGCAAAGCTCCTGGGACTGGATGCTAAGGGTATTACCTATGCGCTGGGACTTGCCGGCAGCCAGGCAGCTGGACTGTTGGAGTGGAAGGCACAGGGCACCTGGTCCAAGCGGTATCAGGCTGGTCACCCGGCTATGTGTGGTGTCATCAGCGCTATTATGGCCAAGAACGGGTATACTGCACCCACTACTGTATGGGATGGCCAGGACGGCTTCCTTCGCGCTTATTCCTACAAAGATATCTGGAACGAGTCCAAGGTCTCTGATGAATTCGGAAAGCGCTGGGAGATGGCGGATACCTCGATCAAGGTCCACGCATGCTGCCGTTTCTCCGCACCGCTGGCTGACTGCGGCGTCGATCTTCACAAGCGCGGAGTAGATTACACGCAGGTCAAATCCATTCTGGCCCGCGTCAATAAATATTCCATTAAAGTTCTCACGATTCCGGAGGAGACAAAGGCGGATCCAAAGACCGTCGTTGATGCACAGTTTTCTCTGCCTTACGCGATTGCCTGCGGTATGATTAAGGGCCATGAGAACATCGACGATTACACCTATGAAGCCATCCGCGATCCGGAGGTTCTGGCTCTGGCAAAGAAGGTCAAGTGGGTTCTGGATCCGGAAATTGAGAAGGTATATCCGAAGTACTATCCCTGCACCGTGGAAGCCACCATGAATGATGGCAGCGTTATTACTTCTCACACTGAGTATCCTAAGGGGGATCCTGAGAATCCCGTCAGCTGGGATGAGGCTGTGGAGAAGTTCCGCTTCATGGCTGGTCACGAGATGGGAAGCTACAAGATCCAGAAGATCATTGATCTGTGTTCTCATCTGAACGAACTGGAGAACCTGAACGAACTGCTTGAGATGCTGTACTAATCTAAATAAATCAAATTTTCCCCGGGGAGGGTTTTATCCCCTCCCCGCATAAGAAAGATGTGTTGAGCCGTGAGTAAGTATAAAATCTATCCGTTGCATCTGGGAAATATAACACGTGACAACACTAACATGATGTATATGATTGAGCCCGGGAAAAAGATTAACATTCCCTTGATTGCGTGGCTCTTGCAAGATGGTCACGACTATGTTCTGGTTGACACGGGTGGAACGCCTCCAGATGGAAAACACTATATGCCCTATACACAAACGGCAGACTGTTCCATGCAAGCTCAGCTTGCGGTCCACGGAGTAAATCCTAGCGATATAAAAACTGTAATCATGACTCACTTACACTGGGATCATGCAGGAAATAACCAGTTATTCAAAAATGCAAAGTTTTATGTCCAACGCCGTGAATTGGAGTATGCTGTCGCGCCTCTTGCCATTCAAAGAGGTGCCTATAATTATGATCTGATTTTTAAAACACACTACGAAGTGCTTAACGGACCTACTCAGATTGTGGATGGTATTTCTGTT
>CACXCJ010000106.1 GCA_902766175.1 uncultured Lachnospiraceae bacterium | reverse complement strand
CCGCGCGGATTGCTGCGTTCATGCCCGGTGCATCGCCGCCACTTGTCAGAAGTCCGATTGTCTTGACGTTCTTTGCCATAAAAACCTCCGCAGGCTGAATCCCTGCTCTCTCTGTGTCCTGTCCCATCACTTTTTCTGAGCAAGTCTTAAAGCCAGGAGCCGGCTCTGCCTGAGCAGAGCACAATGCAGGCTGTGGCTTTATGACACCGCTACCATTCTATTCTGATTTCACATATATTTCAATGCGCATTCGAAGAAATCGTTACACTTTTCACATTCTCGTTTCCGAGTCTCTTCTGGATTTTTTCAATCAGTGCGGAATCCACCCGGACCTTCCAGTTATTCCCGAGAGAGCGGTACTGACGCTCCTTTCTCAGGAAGATCTTCACCTCGCTCTCCCCTTCGCTGTTCCCGATGTCCATCATAAGACGCGCAAGATCCTCGTCATAGGCCGCGCGGTCCGCATACTGAATCCAGAGCGTCGTCTTCCTCTCCAGCATGGGACGCATCTGCTCACAGATCAGCTTGCCGGCGACGTCATCGTCCGAGACGGTGACCCTCCCGTCGAGAAAGACCTTGTTCTCCGGCGTCAGGAGATCCCGGTACTGCTCATAGGTGCGCGGGAACAGAAGTGTCTCCACGGATCCCGTGAGGTCCTCGATGGTGACGAAGGCCATGGTCTGGTTGTTTTTCGTCGTCTTCAGCGTCTTGTCCGAGATGAGGCCGCCGATCGTGACCCGCTGTCCGTCCCGGAGCGGTGCCCGGGAGGTCTCCGGATCCACGACAAAATCCGTGCTTTTCGCGGTCACGGTCCGCTGCCACAGCTCCGAGACGCTCTGCAGCGGATGCCCGCTCAGGTAGATGCCGAGCGTCTCCTTCTCGAACGCGAGAAGATCATCCTTCCGGAACTCGTCCGTGTCCGGGAATACGGTGCGGAAGCTGTCGCGGTCCTTCTCGCCGACGAAATCGAAGAGCGTCATCTGCCCCGCGATGCTGTCCTTCTCCCTGCTCTTCTTCTCAAGGAGCTCGGGAAGCACCAGCATTTTCTGCTTCCGGTTCCCAGGGATGGAATCCAGGGCGCCGGACTTCACAAAGTTCTCGAGGGTCTTCCGGTTCGCCTCATTTTTTGTGAGCCGGTTCACGAAATCCTCGAGCGAGCGGAACGGCCCGTTTCTTCTCCGCTCCTCCACAATGGAGTCGGAGACTGCGGTGCCGACGCCCTTCACTGCGGAGAGGCCGAAGCGGATGCCGTCCCCGCAGACAGAGAAGCCGCTCTCTCCCTCGTTTACATCCGGCGGAAGCATCCGGATTTCCATCTGGCGGCACTCAAGGATGTACTCCGACACCTTCGTCATGTTGTCGAGGAAGCTCGTCATGAGCGACGCCATGAATTCCTTCGGGTAGTAATATTTCAGCCAGGCGGTCTGGAAGGAGACGTAGGCATAGCAGGCGGCGTGGGATTTGTTGAATGCGTACCGCGCGAAGTCCACCATCTCGTCGAAGATGCGGTTCGCCGTTTCCTCCGGGATTCCGTTCGCGACGCACCCCTTCACGTGCTCCTCCGGATTTCCGTAGACGAAGTTGTGCCGCTCCTTCAGCATGACAGCTTCCTTCTTCTTGGACATTGCGCGGCGCACCAGGTCGCTTCTGCCCCACGAATATCCGGCGAGATCCCGGACGATCTGCATGACCTGCTCCTGATAGACGATGCAGCCGTGCGTCGGCTTTAAAACCGGCTCAAGCTGCGGGCACTCGTAATGGATCGAGGAGGGATCGTTCTTTCCCTTCAGGTAGCGCGGTATAAAGTCCATAGGGCCCGGACGGTACAGGGAAATGCCTGCGATGATGTCCTCCAGAGTCTCGGGCTTCAGCTCCTTCATGAAGCTCTTCATGCCCGCACTCTCAAGCTGAAACACTCCCCCCGTCTCGCCGCGTCCGATCATGTCCATGACCTTCGGGTCATTGTAGTCGATCTTCAGCATGTCAATCGGATGTCCGGCCTTTTCTGCAGCCATCCGCGCGGCATCCTGGATGACCGTCAGAGTTCTGAGGCCGAGGAAATCCATCTTCAGAAGTCCCAGCTCCTCGAGGGTTGTCATCGTGAACTGGGTCGTGATGGAACCGTCGGCGCCGCGGGACAGCGGGACATACTCGTCCACGCTCTTCTTTGCAATGACGAC
This sequence comes from uncultured Lachnospiraceae bacterium, assembly GCA_902766175.1. Lineage (GTDB taxonomy): Bacteria > Bacillota > Clostridia > Lachnospirales > Lachnospiraceae > Moryella. The sequence goes on along the minus strand of CACXCJ010000106.1, from coordinate 8,464 downwards.
GCCCGCCGCGTGCATCGAGGCATGCCGCGGAAGGCCCTCGAGGCGCTTCGAGAGGTCGATTAACCGTTTCACCTCCGGATCCGTCTCATAGGCGTTCCGGAGATCGCTCGACATCGTCAGAGCCCTGTCGAGCGTCATGCCGAGGTCGCCGGGAATCATCTTCGCGATCGCGTCGCAGCGCGCGTACGGCATATCCAGGACGCGTCCCACATCGCGCACCACGCCGCGCGCCATGAGTGTTCCGAACGTGATGATCTGGACGACGCGGTCCTTTCCGTACTTCCGACTCACATAATCGATGACTTCCTGGCGCCGCTCATAGGCGAAATCGACGTCAATATCCGGCATGGACACCCGCTCGGGGTTCAGGAACCGCTCGAAGATCAGCTGGTAGCGGATCGGGTCGATGTCGGTGATTCCCAGGCAGTAGGACACCATGGAGCCCGCCGCGGAGCCTCTTCCCGGTCCCACGGCGATCCCGTGGGACTTCGCGAAGTGGACATAATCCCAGACAATGAGGAAGTAGTCGACGTACCCCATGCTGTGAATCACGTTCAGCTCCTCCTCGAGGCGCTTCCAAAGCGTGCCGTCAGAATCCGACGGGTACCGCTTCTGAAAGCCCTCCCTGCAGAGAGCGTTCAGGTACTCCCAGGCATCCGCGTACTCTTCCGGCACCTGGTAGGCCGGCAGCTTCAGGTCGTGGAACGTGATCGTCACATTGCAGCGCTCCGCGATCTCGTGGGTGCGCTCCAGCGCATCGAGCGCATAGGGAAAGAGACGCCGCATCTCCTCCTCGGACTTTAAGTAGTACTGGCCGCCCTCGTACCGGAGGCGGTCCGTGTCCGTCACCTTTTTGCCGGTCTGGAGGCAGAGAAGAAGGTCGTGGGGCTCCGCATCCGCCGCATAGGTGTAGTGGGAGTCGTTCGTCGCGATGAGCGGAATGCCGGTCTCCTCAGAGAGCCGCAGAAGCTGCTGGTTCACAAGCTTCTGCTCCGGGATTCCGTGATCCTGCAGCTCCAGGTAAAAGTGATCCTTCCCGAAAATCCCGAGGTAGTGAAGCGCGGCCTTTTTCGCCTCGTCGTACTGCCCGCGGACCAGGTTCCGGGAGACCTCTCCGGCGAGGCAGGCACTGCTCGCTATGATCCCCTCGTGAAACTCGGTCAGCGTCTCGTAGTCCACCCGCGGCTTGTAATAGAAGCCGTCCACGAAGCCGCGTGACACAATCTTCATGAGATTCGCGTACCCCTGATTGTTCTCTGCGAGAAGAATCAGGTGATAATAGCGGTCATCTCCCCTGGCATTTTCGCGGTCAAAGCGGGAGCCCGGCGTCACATAGACCTCGCTCCCGAGGATCGGGCGGATTCCCGCTTCTTTCGCTGCCTTGTAGAAATCGATCACGCCGTACATCACCCCGTGGTCCGTGATGGCGAGCGAGTCCATCCCGAGCTCCTTCGCACGGGCAATGATTTCGGGAATTCTGCTGGCGCCGTCCAAAAGCGAGTACGCCGTGTGAACGTGAAGATGCGTAAAGGCCATAGAAACCTCCGGGGCATTCAGATCGAGCAGGGAGGACTTTTCCAGCCCCGCTCTCGCGGGACGCGTCCGGCATCAGCCGGCAGAGTTTCCGCGCGTCCCGTGTACGTGTATGAAAAGGACCGGATGAAATTTCCATCCGGTCCAGGTTAAACAATGGCATGAGCCCAGCGGTGCGCCCTCTTTCCGCGCGTCTGTCCGGGGTCCTCAGCTGCAGAGATAATTCTCGATTCCCTCAATCGCCTGCTGCTCATCGGATCCATCTGCCGTCACAACCAGCTTCAGGCCGTTTGCAAGGCCGAGCGTCATCATCCCCATGATGCTCTTGGCATTGACCCTCTTTGAGTCATCATCCACGTAGATGCTGCTCTCATACTGGCTCGCAACCTGTACCAGCATTGCGATCGGCATAGGGTTCGCCTTCTGATCCATGTTGACAACCAACGACTTCTTAACCATGACCATCCTCCCGCTGCGGCTCTGAAACGCCGCCTGAAACCTTGAAACCTTTGCTGCTCTGATACTCAATCAATGCCTCAAGTTTCGTCCGGTGAAAATGCCTGATGTCCGTCTTCGTGCTGTTTCCCCGCCAGCAGTCTCACCCGTCGGTATTTCTGTCACCGCGCAGCTGTTCCGCGTATTCCGACAGCTTCCTCAGTCTGTGATTCACACCGCTTTTTCCGACCTGCGGATTCAGCCTGCTTCCGAGCTCTCTGAGCGGCGCCTCCGGATACCGAAGCCGGATTTCCGCCATCTCTCTCAGATTTGCGGGAAGGCTGCCGAGTCCCTCAGTGTCCCTGATGTACTCGATGTCCCCGAGCTGTTTCACGGCTGCTGACACGGTTTTCGAGATATTCGCGGTCTCACAGTTCACCTTCCGGTTCACGCTGTTTCTCATATCCTTCACGATCCGGATATTTTCAAAAAGCATGAGTGCCTTCGGTGCATCCATCAGGCCGAGAAGTTCCACGATCTCGTCGCTTCCCTTGAAATAAAGAATCTGTGAATTCTTTCGGGCAACGATTCCGCCTTCTTCACCGAAAGAAGAAATGAGATCCTGAAGGAATTCTGCCGCCGGAAGGCTCTGACACACGAATTCCAGATGGTAGAATTTTTCGGGATCTGACACGGAACCAGCCGCAAGAAAAGCACCGCGGAGGAAGCTGCGTCTGCTTCCGTCGTCGTAGATCAGCCGTTTCCCGCTGAGTGAAAACCCGCTCTCATCCTGTCCGCCCTGAAGCTTACAGCCCGCCAGAACCTGCTCCACAGCATCGGTTCCGCGGAGAATCACGGTGTACGTATGAATCCGCTTCCCAGCAGAACGCTTTTTAACAGAAAGTCCAGTTCCAATATTATATGCTTTTCGAAGCAAAGTAAAGTATTTTCTAACCGTGCCGGAGTGCTCACTCGTGAGGGAGAGGACCTCTCTGCCCTCCTCCCGGCTGCGTCTCCCGGCCATGAAAATCATCGCGGAGAGCTCCGCGAGCATCTGATTTCTCCCGGAGGGCCAGACTCTTACGAGCTCATCCTTCACCTCAGAGGAAAATGACATCGCTCCTCCCCCGCATCACACGAAGTTTCCGAGAAACCGGACTTCCGGCTCCAGTGTGACGCCGCTGCTCTCCTTCACTCTTCTCTGCACCTCGAGGATCAGGCGCCGGATGTCTTCCGAGGTGGCATTTCCGCGGTTGATGATGAAGCCCGCGTGTTTTTCGGACACCTGCGCGCCGCCGATGCAGAATCCCTTCAGGCCCGCGTCCTCAATCAGCTTCCCCGCGAAGTGCCCCTCCGGTCTTTTGAACGTGGAACCGGCGCTCGGATACTCCAGCGGCTGCTTTTCCTTTCTTCTGAGGCTCAGGTCACGCATCCGTGCCTCGATTTCCGACGGATCCCCCTTCCTGAGATGAAACCGCGCGCCGAGGACAATCCGCCCGAGCCCGGTGATGTTGCTGGTCCGGTAGCCGAGCTCCAGCGCCTCCGCGTGCAGCCTGCATGGCGTCCCGTCCATCTCCAGGACCTCCGCCTCCAGGAGCACGTCCTTTACCTCGCTTCCGTACGCGCCCGCATTCATCACGAGCGCCCCACCGACGGACCCCGGAATTCCGGAGGCAAACTCGAGGCCTGCAAGCCCCGCCTCCTGGGCGGCACCCGCGGCAGCGCCGAGACGCGCGCCGGCCTCCGCCTCGAGAAAGTCTCCGTCAATCCGGATTTTTCCGAAGGACGGACCGAGACAGATCACCGTGCCGCGGAAGCCTTCGTCGGACACCAGGAGATTGGAGCCGCACCCGATCACGACGTACGGTGTCCCGCTCCCGGCGCAGACTGAAATCAGCTCCCGGAGCTCGTCGAGATCTTCCGGCTCCGCGAAGGTATCCGCGGGACCGCCCGTCCGGAAGGTTGTGTGATTTTTCATGGATTCCTGTTTCCGAATACGCATCTCCGTTTCCTCTTCATCCCATCTGATCCGAGTCGGCGCTGTCCGTCTCCATCTGGAAATCGCTCCGCTCCAATTGCCCGTAGTGCGCCGGCACATCCGAGAGATCGATCGTCTCCAGATGTCCCAGGATCTTGTCCTTGACCTGGAGATTCAGTTCCTCGCCGATCATCCGCCGCTCATTGATCTGTTTCTCGAACTTCTTCTCCTCCTCGTGCTCCTCCGCGCTGTTCATCATGTTCTTCGTCACGCGGTCATAGAGTGCCTGCGCCGCATTGTATCCCATTTTTTTCTGTCTGCGGTTCACGGCCGCAGTCTCGCAGATCAGCGCGATGTTTCTGCCGGGCCGGATGGGAAGGGTGTTGCAGACCACCTGCACGCCCAGAAATTCCGTGTACTTCTCGTCCATTCCGAGGCGGTCGTAGTCCTTGTTCTTGTCCCACTCCTCGAGTTTGATCACGAGATCAATCGGCTCGACGTCCTTCACACACTCGGCGCCGAAGAGCGCCTTCACATCGATGATGCCGATGCCGCGGAGCTCGATGAAATGCTTCGTGATGCTCGGGGCGCGGCCGATGAGGGAGACCTCCGACACCTTCCGGATCTCGACGACATCGTCCGCCACGAGACGGTGCCCCCGCTTGATGAGTTCCAGCGCCGCCTCGCTCTTTCCGACGCCGGAGTCCCCGAGTATGAGGACGCCCTCACCGTAGACGTCCACCAGGACGCCATGGATGGAAATCCGCGGCGCAAGCTGGGTCTTGAGCCAGCGCGTCAGCTCACTCGTGAGGTCCCCGGTGGGCTGCGGCGAAACCGCGCACGGAATGCCATATTCCTTGCACTTGCGGAGCAGGACCTCGTCCGGCTTCAGGTTTCTTGAGAAGATGAATGCGGGGACGCGGAAGCGGCAGACCTGATCGAAGATGCGCTCCTTGTCCTCCGGCTTCATGAGGCCGATGTACTCCGACTCGACGTTTCCGAACACCTGAATGCGCTCGTTGTCAAAATGCGCAAAAAAGCCGGTCAGGGGAAGCGCCATCCGGTTCACATCCGAAGAGGAAATCGGAATCAGAGACGAATCGATTTCCGGCGTCAATACCTTGAAATGGAAGCTCTGAAAGAGATGTCTGACCGTAAGTATCTGCATGTCCCGTTTCTCCTTTCCTCCCGCAGGAACAGGTTCTCCTCCCGGTTATGAGCGCCTGGTTTCGTCCGGCTCTGTACCGGCGTTTTTTCCCGGCGGCGCCGGTGTCTGAGCATCCTGTGCTTCCGCCTCCGCCGCGCTCTGTGCGCCGCCGTCCGTCCCGTCCGGGCCGGCGGGGCCGTGCAGGAAGCAGTACACCGCCTCTGCGGCGCTCCGGTTCATCTCCGGAAGATCCGAGAGCTCCTCCTCCGAGGCAGCGCGAATCTCATCCAGCCCGCCGAAGCGGCGGATCAGCGCGAGCCTCCGCTTCGGTCCGATCCCCGGAATGTCGTCCAGGATGGATTTTACCTGCGCCTTTGCGCGCAGGCTCCGGTGGTACTCGATCGCAAACCTGTGTGCCTCGTCCTGGATCCTCGTGACCAGGCGGAAGCCCTCGGAGTGCGTGTCGATCGCGACCTCCGCGTCCTGATACCACAGAGCCCGTGTCCGATGGCGGTCGTCCTTCACCATGCCGCACACCGGAATGGTGAGATGCAGCTCCGAGAGAACGCTGAGCGCTATATTCACCTGCCCGCGTCCGCCGTCCATGAGAATGAGGTCGGGCAGGGCGAGAAATTTTTCGTCCTGCTCCTCCACCGAGCGGCGCAGTCTCCTGGAGAGCACCTCCCGCATGGACGCGTAGTCGTTCGGACCAGTCACCGTGCGGATCCGGAATTTTCGGTAGTCGCTCTTCTTCGGACGCCCGTCCTCGTACACGACCATGGAGCCGACGCTCTCCGTTCCGCTGATGTTTGAAATATCGTAGGCCTCCATGCGGCGAATGCCGGAGAGACCCAGGACCTTCTCCACCTCGCGCACCGCGCCAGTGCTCCGCGCCTCGTCCATTTGCAGACGCTCCCGGTCCTTTTCGAGAACCATCTCGGCGTTCCGCTCGGCGAGCTCGACCATGCGCTCCTTCTGCCCCTTCTTCGGGATCACGAAGCGGACGCGGCTTCCTCTTTTTTCGGAGAGCCACCTCGTCAGAAGCTCCTCCTCCGGAAGCGCAGTCTGAATCCAGATCTCCCTCGGGATGAACGGCGTTCCCGCATAGAACTGCTTCACAAAGCTCTGAATGAGCTCGGCGTCCTCATCCTCGACCGCGATGTGCAGGTAGTGGTGCTCGCGTCCCACCATGCGGCCCTCCCGCACGAAGAACACCTGGATGACCGCCTCCCGCTCGTCCCGCCCCAGTGCGATGATATCGCGGTCCTCAAGGCCCTCCGAGGTGATCTTCTGCTTCTGCGCCACGTGTTCCACGCTGAGAAGAAGGTCCCTGAGCTCTGCGGCGCGCTCAAACTCCATGTCCGCAGACGCCTTCTCCATCTCCCCGCGGATCCGGTCCAGGACCGGCTCAAAGCGGCCGCCGAGAAACCTCAGGGCCTGCTCCACATTCTCCCGGTACTGTTCCTCCGAGATATATCCCTGACACGGCGCCCCGCACTGGTGAATGTGGTAGTTCAGGCAGGGCCGCTCCTTCCCAATGTCCCGCGGCAGAACGCGCGCGCAGTCGCGGATCTGAAAGACCTTGTACATGAGATCCAGCGTGTCCCGGACAGCGCCGGCGCTGGAAAACGGCCCGAAATAGCGCGCGCGGTCCTTCTTCAGGCTCCGCGTGAGAAAGATTCTCGGGAACGGCTCCCGCACCGTGACCTTGATGTAGGGATAGGTCTTGTCGTCCCGGAGCATCGTGTTGTAACGCGGGCGGTTCTCCTTGATCAGGTTGTTCTCGAGAACCAGCGCCTCGAGCTCGGAATCCGTGACGATATACTCAAACCGCGCGATGCGGCTCACCATCTGGAGAATCTTCTGGCTCTTCCCGCGAGAGGACTGAAAGTACTGGTGGACGCGGTTGTAGAGATTCACCGCCTTGCCGACGTAGATAATCTCATCCTTCCTGTCGTGCATGAGGTAGACGCCGGGGCTTTTCGGCAGCTTTTTCAACTCCTCCCGGATGTCAAACATGGAATCCGTTCCTTCCGCGCGGTCTGTCACTCTCGTATTTCTCATGAAGCGAGAGCCAGTCGAGAATCACGTCCAGCTGTTCCGAAAGGCTTCCGCCCGGCGGATTGATCCCCAGAACCGTAAAGATGCTGTCGAGATCCCGCTGGGTCAGGCGCTCCGCATTCGAGAGAAGGACGCCCCGCTTGAGCTTCAGATCCTCTGTGTCAAGAAATGCGAGCAGCACCCCGCTCGGGCCGTCCGGAGCGGCGGCAGAGGGTTCCTGCGCCGTTTTCTCCTGTCCGGTCACACCCGCCTCCGGAGAATCCGGCACCGCTGCCGGTGCGCCGCCTCCCGCGCTGGATCCGCTCTCCGGTCCGACGGTCTCAGTCTCCCGCGCGGCCCTTTCGAAGCGCCACCTCTGTTTGGCATCCGGGTACTTCTCGTGATCCACCTCGCTTAAGAACATGCCGAGCGGGCGCACCCAGACACCGTAATCGCCGTAGAGCGCCTGGTACACGACCACGCGCTCTCCCGTCTCCGAGTTCCTTGCGGTACAGAGGACCTGGTACAGTCTGCCTTTAAAGTGCCGGTAGAGTTCTCCCGGCCTCGGATCTTCTCTCATCTCTCCCATCTGTCCGTCACACAAGGATCACCTTTCTCTCGGAGGGAGGCAGCTCCATCTGCTTCGTCCTCCGGAGAATCTCCATGAATTCCTTCCCTGTGATTGTCTCGCGGCTGATGAGGAAATCCGCGATCTTGTCGAGCACGCCGCGGTTGTCCCTCAGCATCGAGAGCGCCTGGTCATACGCCGCCTTCAGGATCTCCTTCACCTCATCGTCGACCTCCGCCGCCGTCTCGTCCGCGCAGTTCATCACGGTCCGGCCGGTCAGGTACTGGTCCTCCGTCGACGCGAGACCCATAAGCCCGAACTTCGCGCTCATGCCGTACTTCGTGACCATGGCCCGGGCGATGTCCGTCGCCTTCTCGATGTCATTCTCCGCGCCGGTCGTCACGTTGCCGAAGACGATCTGCTCGGCCGCTCTTCCGCCGAGAAGGCTCACGAGCATGTCCTCAAGCTCCTGCTTTGACTTCAGGTACGTCTCCTCCTCCGGGACATACATGACGTAGCCGAGCGCGCCCATGGTGCGCGGCACAATCGTGATCTTCTGGACCGGCTCGGAATTCTTCTGAAGGGCGCTGACAAGCGCGTGGCCCACCTCGTGGTAGGACACGATGCGCCGCTCCTTCTGGTTCATGACGCGGTCCTTCTTCTCCTTGCCGACAAGGACCACCTCTACCGCCTCAAAGAGATCCTTCTGACTCACGGCCTTTCTGCCGTTCTTCACGGCAAGAATCGCCGCCTCGTTGATCAT
>CACXCJ010000105.1 GCA_902766175.1 uncultured Lachnospiraceae bacterium | reverse complement strand
CACGTCAACTATTGAAACCGCCGTATACCGAACGGTACGTACGGTGGTGTGAGAGGACGGGGGCTAATCACCCCCTCCTACTCGATTCTCAGCACTCCTCTGCGATCTCGTAGATCAGGCGCTCGGTCTTCTCCCAGCCGAGGCAGGGATCGGTGATGGACTTTCCGTAGATGTTCTCGTGGATCGACTGCGCGCCGTCCTCGATGTAGCTCTCGATCATGAGTCCCTTCACGAGCTTCCTGATGTCCGGGCTCAGGCGGCGGCTGTGCAGCACCTCCTTTGCGATGCGGATCTGCTCCAGGTATTTCTTTCCGCTGTTCGAGTGGTTGGTGTCCACGATGCAGGCGGGGTTCTTCAGGCCGCTCTCGGCGTAGAGGCCGATCAGCGTCTGCAGGTCCTCGTAGTGGTAGTTCGGCAGCGTGCGGCCGTACTTGTTCACGGAGCCCCGGAGGATGGTGTGCGCCAGCTCGTTGCCGGTGGTGTCCACGTCCCAGCCGCGGTAGATGAAGCTGTGCCTGCTCTGCGCGGCCTTCACGCTGTTCATCATGACGGTGAGGTCGCCGCTCGTGGGGTTTTTCATGCCGGTGGCGACATCGAACGCGCTGGCGGTCATCCGGTGGTGCTGGTCCTCGACGCTCCGGGCCCCCACCGCGACGTAGCTCAGGAGGTCGGAGAGATACCAGAAGTTCTCGGGGTAGAGCATCTCATCCGCGGCGCCGAAGCCGGTCTCCTCCAGGCAGCGAAGATGCAGCTTCCGGATCGCGATCAGGCCGCCGAGAAGGTCGGGCGCGCCCTCGGGGTTCGGCTGATGCACCATGCCCTTGTAGCCCTGGCCGGTTGTCCTGGGCTTGTTCGTGTAGATGCGCGGGATGATGAGAATCTTGTCCTTTACCTTTTCCTGCACCGGAACCAGGCGGCAGATGTAGTCCATCACCGACACCTCGTTGTCGGCGGAGCAGGGGCCGATGATTAAAAGAAAGCGGTTGTCCTCGCCGCGGATCACGGCGGAAATCTGTCTGTCTCGCTCCGCCTTGCGGGCCGCAGCCGCCGCGCTCAGCGGGTACTGCGCCTTGATTTCCTTCGGGATGGGAAGCTTACGGTTAAAGTGAAAGGCCATGGTTGGAAAACACTCCTTTTTACAGATATGAAGATGAATAAAATGGTAGCACTTTTGCGAATCCCCGTAAAGAAGGAGATCTGCCGGCGTTTCCCCTGAATTTACTTGACGATTCCGCGAAAGCGTGAAAACATAGTATGTGCGTTTTACAGTCAATCTACCTGACATATATAAGTTAGATACATAATATGCACGGGCGCATATCACGAAACGGAGGCCGGATGTATGGACGAGTATCTGCAGATTGAAAAGGTGTACGGAAGACAAATCATCGATTCCCGCGGCAATCCGACGGTGGAGGCGGAGGTGACGCTTGTGGACGGAACCGTGGGGCGCGGCGCCTCTCCCTCCGGCGCATCCACCGGCGAGTTCGAGGCGCTGGAGCTTCGCGACGGCGACAGCGGGCGCTTCGGCGGAAAGGGCGTGTCGAGGGCGGTCGCCAATATCAATGAGAAGATCGGCCCGGCCCTGACCGGCGCGGACGCATCGGACACCTACGCGGTGGACAGGGTCATGATTGAGCTGGACGGGACAAAGGACAAGTCCTCCCTCGGCGCCAACGCGATCCTCGCCGTATCCATCGCCGCGGCGGACGCGGCGGCGAAGTCGCTCGGGATCCCGCTGTACCGCTTCTTCGGCGGAGTGAACGCGAACACGCTTCCGGTTCCGATGATGAACATCCTGAACGGCGGCGTCCACGCGGCCAACTCCGTGGACACGCAGGAGTTCATGATCATGCCTGCCGGGGCGCCGAGCTTCTCGGAGGGGCTCCGCTGGTGCACGGAGGTGTACCACGCGCTGCAGAAGCTTCTGAAGGCGGAGGGACGCACGACCGCTGTCGGTGACGAGGGCGGTTTCGCCCCGGATCTCTCGGGCGATGAGGACACGATCGAGCACATCCTGCATGCCGTCCGCGATGCGGGATTTGCGCCCGGGAGGGATTTTGTGCTGGCCATGGATGCGGCGTCTTCGGAGTGGAAGAGCGAAAAGGGGAAGGGGTACTATCATCAGCCGAAATCCGGGAGGGATTTCACCTCGGACGAGCTGATCGCGCACTGGAAGAGCCTCGTCGAGAAGTATCCCATTTACTCCATCGAGGACGGACTCGATGAGGAGGACTGGGAAGGCTGGCAGAGGATGACCCGGGAGCTGGGAGACCGGGTGCAGCTGGTCGGTGACGATCTGTTCGTCACGAACACGGAGCGCCTGAGGAAGGGAATCGAGCTCGGCGCCGGAAATGCGATTCTCATCAAGTTAAACCAGATCGGCTCTGTCAGCGAGACCCTGAATGCGATTAAAATGGCGCAGAACGCGGGCATGCGGGCAATCGTGTCCCACCGCTCCGGAGAGACGGAGGACACGACCATCGCGGATCTGGCGGTTGCGCTGAATACCGGAGAGATCAAGACCGGCGCGCCCTCGAGGTCGGAGCGCGTCGCGAAATATAACCAGCTGCTCCGGATCGAGGAGGCCCTGGGCCGCGCGGCAGTCTATCCGGGAAAGGGGATCTTCAGAAATGCGCGCGCCCTTTCCTTGCGCTGATGCCGGCAGAGCCGGCTGAAGAACAGCGGGGAAGCATGCGGAGAGCGGCAGAGGAAGCGCGCAGAGCGGCAGAGGAAGCGCGCAGAGCGGCAGAGGAGGCGCGGAGAGCGGCAGAGGAAGCACGGAGAGCAGCGGAGGAAGAATGCATGGAGACATCTGTTTCAGAAATCGCGGTGAGAATGATCGAGTACTCGGAGGGAAACTGCCACGACATCAGCCACCTTCTGAAGGTCTGGTCCTTCGCGAGGATGATCGCGGAGCGCGAGGGGGTTCCGGAGAAGGAGAGAAAGACCGCTGAGATTGCGGCGCTGGTGCACGACATCGCCTGCCCGCTGTGCCGGAGGAAGTACGGCAGCGCAGACGGAAAGCACCAGGAAGAGGAGGGCGTGATCCTCGCGGAGGAGTTCCTGCGGGAGTTCCGTCTGCCCGGGGAGATGAAAGAGCGCATTGTCTGGCTGGTGGGGCATCACCACACGCTGACTGAGATTCAGGGGATCGACTATCAGATCCTCATCGAGGCGGATTACCTGGTCAATGCGGATGAGTCCGGGTTCAGCCGTGAGAACATAGAGAACACGCGGGACAGGATTTTTTGCACGGCCACCGGAAGGCGGCTCCTCGAATCGATTTACCTCCGGACTCCTTGAATCGATTTCCTTCCTGATGTTTGACAATTCCCGCGTCCGAGATTAATCTTAGGGAATCGCCCGGAGCCGGACCCGCTGATGCCGGCAGGAGGAGGGAGAAAGGCAGGGCATGATCAGAACACTTGCAAAGGAACTGAAGGAATTCACACTTCCCTCCATCCTGACACCGGTCTGCATGGTCGGAGAAGTGGTGTGCGAGATGGTGATCCCCGTGTTCATGGGCTATATCGTGGACCGGGGCATCTACGGAGGGGATTTCTCCTATATTGTTCACACCGGCAGCCGGATGCTTCTCGTCGCGCTCTGCGGGCTTCTCTTCGGCATCGGCGGCGGCGTCTTCGGGGCGAAGGCCTCCACGGGGCTCGCGAAGAATCTGCGCCGCAGGATGAACGACAGCATCCAGAAATTCTCGTTCGCAAACATCGACCGCTTCTCCCCCTCAAGTCTCGTGACCCGGATGACGACGGACGTCACGAACGTCCAGAACGCGTACCAGATGATTCTCCGCATGGCGGTCCGCGCCCCGATGTCCATGATCATCGCGATGATCATGAGCTTTCTCTTAAGCCCGCGGATCGCCGTCATCTACCTCACTGCGGTGGCAGCGCTCGGCGTGGTCCTGTTCTTCATGCTCGGGAGCGCGAACCGCTACTTCCGGAGGGTCTTTGAGAAGTACGACGACCTGAACGAGAGCGTCGAGGAAAATGTGACGGCGATCCGCGCGGTGAAGGCGTTTGTCCGGGAGGACTACGAGACGGGCCGCTTCCAGAGGGCGTCCAGCAACATTTACCGGATGTTTGTGAAGGCGGAGCTGAAGCTCGCGGGGAACATGCCGGTGATGCAGGGAACCGTCTACACGGTGATCCTTTTGATCAGCTGGACCGGCGCCCACATGGTGACCGGCGGGACGCTCACCACGGGAACCCTCATGAGCCTCCTGACCTACTGCATGAATATCCTCATGAGCCTCATGATGCTCTCCATGGTGTTCATCATGATCTCCATGTCGAGCGCGAGCGCGCGGCGTATCGCCGAGGTGATCGAGGAGGTGCCGGACATCGCGAATCCGGAGCATCCGGTCACGGTGATTCCGGACGGGAGCGTGCGCTTTGAGCACGTGTGGTTTTCCTACGGCGGAGGCGCCGCGGAGCCCGTGCTGAAGGACATTGACCTCGACATCCGCTCCGGAGAGTCGATCGGCATCATCGGCGCGACCGGCTCCTCGAAGTCCTCGCTCGTAAACCTCATAAGCCGGCTCTACGACGTGACGGAGGGGGCGGTCCTGGTCGGCGGCACCGACGTCCGGAAGTACGACCTCACGGCGCTCCGGGACGCGGTCTCCGTGGTGCTGCAGAAAAATGTCCTCTTTTCCGGCACGATCCGCGACAATCTCCGCTGGGGCAGTCCTGACGCGACGGACGAGGAGTGCCGGGAGGCGTGCCGCCTCGCCTGCGCGGACGAGTTCATAGACCGCATGCCGGAGGGCCTTGACACGCGGATAGACCAGGGCGGGGCGAATGTCTCCGGCGGCCAGAAGCAGCGGCTCTGCATCGCCCGGGCGCTTTTGAAGCACCCGAAGGTCCTGATTCTCGACGACTCGACCTCGGCCTGCGACACTGCGACGGACGCAAGGATACGCCGCGCCTTCCGGGAGGACCTCCCGGAGTCGACGAAGCTCATCATCTCCCAGAGAATCTCCTCGGTGGAGGACTGCGACCGGATCCTGGTTCTCTCCGAGGGGCAGGTAAACGGCTTCGACACGCACGAGGCGCTGCTTAAGACGAACGCGATTTACCGGGAAATCTACGAGACGCAGACCGGCGCCGGGAATGACGCGGCGGACTTCGATGAAAAGGACTGAGGCGCAGGAATGACGCGGCGGACTTCGATGAAAAGAACTGAGACGCCGGAAACATCGCGGCGCAGCGGGAAGAAGCAGGAGGCGGGAGATGCCGGGTGAAAGAGTAAAGGTCATTAAAACCAGAAATCAGAGAGGCATGCCCCGCCCGAAGCTGAAGAACCCGGACCGGCTGTTCCGGCGGGTCATCGGTCTGGTGGCGGGGTCCTACGGGCCGCAGATGGTGCTGGTCATCGTCTGTATTGTCGTGGCGGTTCTCGCAAACGTGCAGGGGACGCTCTTCATGAGAACGCTCATCGACGGCTACATCACCCCTCTGAAGGAAGCGGCCGATGCGGGACAGGCCGTGGATTTCTCGCCGCTTCTCGGCGCGATCCGCCGCGTCGCATGCTTCTACGCGGTCGGGGTCGCGGCGACGCTCCTTCAGGCCGTGACCATGACCTACGTCACCCAGGGGTTCATGAAGAAGCTCCGGGACGATCTGTTCTCCCACATGGAATCGCTCCCGATCCGCTACTTCGACACCCACGCGCACGGGGACATCATGTCGGTCTACACAAACGACATCGACACGCTCCGGCAGATGATCAGCCAGTCCCTGCCGCAGTTTCTGAACAGCGGGATCACGGTGGTCTCCGTCCTCCTTTCCATGCTGATGCTCAGCGTGCCGCTCACGCTGGTGACCCTGGGGATGACCGGCCTCATGCTGTACGCCTCCGGCCTGGTGGCGAAGGCCTCCCGGAAGGGCTTCACCGCACAGCAGAGGGCGCTCGGGAGCCTCGACGGATTTATCGAGGAGACGATGGCCGGAGAGAAGGTCGTGAAGGTCTTCAACCACGAGGGGCAGATCACGGAGCAGTTCAACCGGCTGAACGAGGAGCTCTACGAGAGCGCGTACAAGGCGAATGCCTTTTCAAATATCCTGGGGCCGATCAACGCGCAGCTCGGGAATACGAGCTACGTGCTCTGCGCCATCACGGGCGGAATCATCGCCCTGAACAGCTTCGCGGGGTTCACGGTCGGAGCCCTTGCGTCCTTCCTCACCTTCAACCGGAGCTTCAGCATGCCGATCAACCAGATCTCCATGCAGGCGAATGCGATCATCTCGGCGCTCGCCGGCGCGGAGCGGATCTTCGCGCTGATGGATGAGAAGCCGGAGGAGGACAGCGGATACGTGACGCTCGTGAATGTGACGGAGGGCAGCGGCACAACGGCGGAAGCGGCGGACGCTGCTTCCGGCCGCGCGGAGAAAGCTTCAGCCGGCGCAGACGGCGCTTCGGGCATCGCAGGCCGTGCTTCCGGCGGCGCGGACAGCGCAGACGAGGCCGAGGAGCTCCCGGAGGAGCTGAGAAGCAGGGTTGTGAGCGGCCTGGTCGAGACCGACCAGCAGACCGGGCACTGGGCCTGGAAGCACTACCACCGGAC
The DNA here is from genome assembly GCA_902766175.1 of uncultured Lachnospiraceae bacterium. Lineage (GTDB taxonomy): Bacteria > Bacillota > Clostridia > Lachnospirales > Lachnospiraceae > Moryella. Next base: position 19,888 of record CACXCJ010000105.1, on the reverse strand, counting down.
CACGGGCCGGACGACGTACGTGCCGCTCCGGGGCGATGTGGTCTTTGACCACGTGAACTTCGGCTACACGGACGACCGGATGGTGCTGCACGACATCGTGCTCCACGCGCAGCCCGGACAGAAGATTGCGCTGGTCGGCTCCACAGGCGCGGGGAAGACCACGATCACGAACCTGATCAACCGCTTCTATGACATCCAGGGAGGAAAGATCCGCTACGACGGCATCAACATCGGAAAGATCCGGAAGCCTGATCTGCGGCGCTCCCTCGGGATCGTCCTGCAGGAGACGAACCTGTTCACCGGCACGGTGGCGGACAATATCCGCTACGGGAAGCTCGACGCGACGGAGGAGGAGGTCGAGGCGGCGGCAAGGCTCGTCAACGCGGACGGCTTCATCCGCCGCCTGCCGGAGGGCTACAGGACGATGCTCCGCGGGAACGGCGCGAATCTCTCGCAGGGCCAGCGCCAGCTCATCGCGATCGCCCGGGCGGCGATCGAAAACCCGCCGGTGCTCATTCTCGACGAGGCGACGAGCTCCATCGACACCCGGACGGAGAAAATCGTGCAGAGCGGCATGGATCACCTCATGGCGGGCAGAACGACCTTTGTCATTGCGCACCGCCTCTCCACCATCCGCAACAGCGACATGATCCTGGTTCTGGAGAAGGGCCGCATCGTGGAGCACGGCTCGCACGAGGAGCTTCTGAGCCAGAGGGGAAGGTATTACCAGCTCTACACAGGGAAGCAGGCGGGCTGAGAACGCAGGGAAGCAGGCGGAGAAAGCAGGCGGGCTGAGCACACAGAGGAAGCGGGCGGGGGAAAGCAGGCGGGCAGAAAAACGGCCGGTGCTGCTTTTCAAGCTTCCGGCGCGCCCGTCCGCCGTATGGACTTTCTCTCCCGGCGGTGAGATAATGCGTATGATAACGGAATACGCTGCTTTCACGTCAGAAAAGGGAGGGATGCGGAATGAAGAAATTTTTTGCGGCAGCGGCTGTTTTCGCGGCTCTTGCACTTGGCACTGCATCAGCCGCATATGCAGAGGGCTGGCAGCAGAGCGCTTCCGGATACTGGTACGGCACCAATGCGGACAACAGCACCTGGTACGCGGACGGCTGGCAGTGGATCGACGGAGACGGGGACGGAACCGCGGAGTGCTATTACTTCGGCGCGGACGGCATCCTCTGCACGGATGGCGTGACCCCGGACGGAAGCACGGTCAATGCCGGCGGCGCGTGGGTGCAGGACGGCGTGGTACAGACCAGGAGTTCTGCAGATGCAGCAAAAGCTCCGGCACAGGCGCAGGAGAGTACGCAGGGAAATGGAGCTGCCCGGGCGCAGGAGGCGCAGACGGAGGTCTCCGCTTCTGCGGCCGCATCGGCGGGAGCGGCTGGCTCTGAGAGTTCGGCTGCGGGCACCTATGTGCTGAATCTCAACTCGAAGAAGTTCCATTATCCGGACTGCAAGAGCGTAAAAAGAATGAAGGAGTCCAATAAAAAGATCGTAAACGAGAGCCGGGAGCAGATTATCAGCAAGGGGTATGAGCCCTGCCAGAACTGCAATCCGTGAGCAGCTGACTCTTTGCCGCACGAGAACCGCTGCCGGAGGGAATTCCCTCCGGCAGTAAATTTCCCGCGCGGACCGCATTCCCCGGAGGACGCATGAACATCGGAGGACGCATGAACATCCAGAAGATCCGCCCCGCGTGCATCGAAGTGCGCGGGGCACACGTGCACAATTTAAAAGGCATCGACGTCGATATCCCGCTGGGCGGGATCACGGCGGTTGCGGGCGTCTCCGGGTCCGGAAAATCCTCGCTCGCGCTCGGGGTTCTCTACGCGGAGGGCTCCCGCCGCTATCTTGAGGCGCTCTCCACGTATACGAGGCGCCGCATGACGCAGGCGGAGCGGGCCGATGTCGATGAGGTCCGCTTCGTCCCGGCGGCGCTTGCGCTCCGGCAGAGACCGGGCGTGCCCGGCGTGCGGAGCACCTTCGGGACCTCGACGGAGCTTCTGAACTCTCTGAGGCTCATGTTCTCCCGCCTGGGGAGCCACCGCTGCCCGAACGGGCACTACGCAGCGCCGGACATGAACACCGCGCGCATGAAGGAGATCACCTGCCCCGTCTGCGGCGAAAAGTTCTACGGGCCGGGCGCGGAGGACCTCGCGTTCAACAGCCGCGGCGCCTGCAGGACCTGCGGCGGGACCGGCGTGGTCCGGACCGTGGACGAGTCCACCCTGGTGCCGGACGAGAGCCTCTCGATCGATGAGGGCGCCGTGCTTCCCTGGCAGACCCTCATGTGGTCGCTGATGAAGGACATCGCCCGCGGGATGGGCGTCCGGACGGACGTCCCGTTCAGGGATCTCACGCAGAAGGAGCGGGACATCGTCTTCAACGGGCCGGCGGTCAAGCGGAAGGTGATCTACCAGAACAAGACAAGCGGCGCCGCGGGGGATATGGACTTCACCTATTTCAATGCGAAGTACACCGTGGAAAATGCGCTCGCCCACGTGAAGGACGAGAAGGGGATGAAGCGCGTCGAGAGGTTCCTGAAGACCAGCGTATGCCCGGACTGCCGCGGAACAAGGCTCTCGGAGGAGGCGCGCGCGCCGAAGGTCCGCGGCATAAGCCTCGATCAGGCGTGTGAGATGACGCTCACCGGCCTCACCGCCTGGACCAGAGGCGTGCCGGACACCCTTCCGCCCGAGATGCGGCCCATGGCGGTCAATATCTGCACCTCGTTCCTTGACACGGCGAAGCGCCTCATGGATCTGGGCCTCGGCTACCTAACCCTGGACCGCGCGGCATCGACCCTCTCCACCGGGGAGCGGCAGCGGATGCAGCTCGCGCGGGCGGTGCGGAACCGCACGACCGGCGTCCTCTACGTGCTGGACGAGCCGTCGATCGGGCTGCACCCCGCAAATATCGAGGGCCTCTCCGGCGTCATGGCAGATCTCGTGTCCGACGGAAACACGGTCGTCCTGGTGGATCACGACACGGAGATCCTAAAGAAAGCCGGCTGGATGATCGAGATGGGGCCGAAGGCCGGGGCCGCGGGCGGAAGCGTGATCGCCGAGGGAACCATCGCAGAGATCGGGAGAAACCCGGCGTCCGTCATCGGCCCGTTTCTCTCGGGGAAGGAATCCGTGAGAGTGCGGGAGCCCGTGAGAAGAGAGAAGCTCTTTGAACTCGGCGGAATCCACCTGAAAACCCGGGCGATCCACACGGTGAAGCCGCTCGACGTGCATTTCCCGAAGGGGCGTCTCAGCGCGGTCACGGGCGTGTCCGGCTCCGGGAAGACGACCCTGATCCTGGAGAGCCTGATTCCGGGCCTCAGGGCGCGGATTTCCGGCGGAAGGCTGCCGGAGCACGTGGTCTCGGCGGATGCGGACGGGATTCTGCAGGTGAAGCTGATCGACGCGGCGCCGATCGGCATCAACGTCCGCTCCACCGTCGCGACCTACGCCAACGTGCACGATGAGCTTCGGAAGGTGTTTGCGGGGACGGAGGAAGCGCGCGCGGCAGGCTGCCGGGCGGGTGCATTTTCCTACAACACGGGCGCTCTCCGCTGCCCGGGCTGCGACGGGACGGGCAGCATAAGCCTCGACGTCCAGTTCCTGCCGGACGTCCTGATCGAGTGTCCGGACTGCCATGGCTCGCGGTACGCGGCCGAGGCGTCACGGATTCACTGGATAAACCGGGCCGGGAATTCCTTCTCCCTTCCGCAGCTGATGTCCATGAGTGTCGATGAGGCGCTCTCCGCCTGCGAGGGGCTCCCGGTGGTGCGGCGGCGCCTTCAGGTGCTGCACGACCTCGGTCTCGGCTACCTCACGCTCGGGGAGGAGACGCCGGGACTTTCCGGCGGCGAGGCACAGAGACTCAAGCTCGCGGAGGAGATGGGGCGCGCCCAGGGAGACACGCTCTTTGTGTTCGATGAGCCGACGATCGGCCTGCATCCGCTCGACGTGCGGACGCTCCTGAAGGTATTCCAGACCCTCATAGACCAGGGCGCAACGGTGATCGTCATCGAGCACGACCTCGACGTGATCCGGAACGCGGATTATCTCGTCGATCTCGGGCCCGGCGGCGGAGAGGAGGGCGGACGCGTCGTCGTCTCCGGGACCGCGGAGGAAGTGAAGCGCTGCGCACAGAGCGTCACGGGCAGGTATCTGTGAGCTCCCGCGCGCAGCAGGCTTTCGCATAAAGCAGGCTTCCGCACACAGAAGGCTCCCGTGCGCAGCGGACTCCCGCATTCAGCCGGGCTCCCGCAGCATCCACAGGATTCCGGCCGCGGTCCGCTCGCCGCTGTTTACGAAGTGATTTCCGGGATTCAGGACGAAGGTGGTGCGGATTCCCGCCTCCGACAGATGCAGCGCGATGGCCCCGGTGTTTTCCTGCACGGTCCGGAGAACCCGGTTTCTGGCAGAGCTCTCCGCGCTTCCGAGCGAGAAGTAGACGCAGTCAGGTTTCCGCCGCAGCGTTTCTGTCTCCGCGAAGCGGACGATGCCGGGATACCACAGGGAGCCGGAGACACTTGCGGCTTTTCGGAAGAGGTCCGTCCGGTAGAGGGACCAGAGCGCGAAGAGCCCGGCGAGCGAATATCCGGCGACTGCCCGGGGCCCGGGCTCTTTCAGATGGCTCTCTGCGAGCGGAATCATGGTGCCCGCGAGCAGGGAGAGATACGATTCCGCCTCTCCGGAAAATACCGGGGAGTGCCGGTAGAGAGGCGGGCAGGGCCAGGGCGTCATCTCGCGGTCCCAGTCGATGCCGCTTATGAGAACGAGCGAGTGCGGCGGGCAGGACGGCTCCTTAAAAAGAAGCGCGCGGACTTCGTCTCCTTCCGCCTCCTCGAAGCAGTTCAGGTAGACAACCGGGCTTCCGGGCGGGCCCGGGAAAATCCGGAGCTTCTTTCTGCCGATGGATGCGGTGATTTCTTCTGGGTTTTTCGTTATTTTCTCAGGATTTTCCGCCATTCTCTCATGGGTTTCAGCCGTTCTTTCTGAGCTTTCCGCCATTCTCTCAGGGTTTTCCGCCATTTCCTCCGGCCCCCTTTCCGATTCGTTTCTTTCGTGCGGATCTCGTTCTTTTTCTTTCCGCCGGGCTGACAGAGCTCTGCCGGCTGCATGTCCGCGCGACCTGACGCTGTAAGAAGCTTAGCAGAAAAGCCTGAAGCACTCAATCGGAACATCTCAACCAGAATATCCCAACAGAATATCTTAATCAGAATCTCTGCCTTATCATCGCCAGAGGTCTGTCTTGTCCGCGGTTCATGATACCGCGCACTGAGAGCGTCCGGTTACGCCACAGGATAAATTAGACTTGCATTACTATTATAATATATATTAAACTAAACCCGCAGGAATTGATAAGCGGAGTGAACGCTCCGCGCGTCACCTCAGAACTTGCCGCGGAGATTCCCGGGAGGGCCCGGTTTTTCCGCGCATTTCCACAGACAGGAGAAGCGGCAGATGAGCAGAGAGCTGCAGATTTCCTTGAGGCTTCTGACAAGGGAACAGAAGGAATCCCCGGAATTTCATCTGGTGGACTGCGGGGCGCCGACCATGGCCGGCATGAAGGCCGCCAGCATGTTTAATGTGCAGTTTTTGTCCGGGCAGGAGCTTACGGACTGGGTCAGGAGGAAGAATCTGGCTTTATTGAGGGCGGGGCTCCGGTTCTGCGTGCTGAATCAGAGCGGCGGGAATGCCATGATTCTGGTGTTTCGGAAGCGCATGCTCGGAGAGGTGCTGAAGGATCCCGAGGTGCGCGGCTTTCTCTCGGAGTGCGGGTATTCCGCCTGCGGTCTCTATGCGTATTTCTCCGAGCTCAAGGCGCGGGTCCGCTCCTGCGGGCCCGGGAGCTTTCCGCATGAGATCGGGATTTTTCTCGGGTATCCGCTCTGCGATGTCAGGGGCTTCATTACCATGAAGGGACAGGGCTGCAAGGCGCGCGGTCTCTGGAAGGTCTACGGAGATGTGGAGAAGACGCGAGCGGTATTCCGGAAGTACCAGAGATGCCGGGAGGTCTACTGGAAGCTCTGGATCACGGGGCAGCGGACGCTGACGGAGCTGGTCGCCGCCTGCTGAAGGGCGGGCGGGAGAGCGTCCGGAACCGGCGGGCATTTATCCTGCCGGCCGCCGCCCGCGGAAGTGCCGCGCGCGGGAGAGTGCGGCGCTTCGGGCGCGCGCCGCGCCGGCGGGGCAGCGGCAGCAAAAGGAACAGGGCCGTGCGGATCTGCACAGGATCCGCGCGGCCCTGCTTCCGCAGGAGGCACAGCTGGTTCAAGCGGACAAGTAAAATACGGGGAATTCTGTGATGCGTAAGAGACGGCGCGCTTCCGAATTTCAGAAAACGAAGGCCCGGCTCAGATAGCAGACGTCCGCCCTTGGAAAACTCGGGCACGGTTCATCCGGCGCGCTTCCGTTCTCAGAAAACGCGGGCTCATCTCAGCTGGCGAGCTTCTTCCCGAGCTCTCTGCACTCGCCGAGGGCGGCATCGTCCGGGGCATTGCAGCAGGTGACCGGGTCCTCTAAAAGGGCGCCCGTGTCCTCCGCGTCGGCCTGCCAGTCATTCATCCAGGCGCCGTTTCCCCAGCCCCAGGAGCCGAAGAGACCGACCCTCTTCCCGCCGAGGGACTTCTTCACCTCGTCCCACATCGGCTGGAAGACGGATTCCTCCAGAACCTCATCGCCCATCGCGGGGCAGCCGAACGCGATGGATGTGTATTTCGAGACATCCGCCGCGTGGAACTGGTCTGCGAAGATCTGCTCTGCCTCGGCGCCCGCTTCCTCAGCGCCGGCTGCGACGGCCTCCGCCATCGCCTGTGTGTTTCCCGTTCCGGTCCAGTAGACGACTGCTACTTTGCTCATGTGTATTTCCTGCCTTTCCGTCTGAAATTTGATATGATCTGAAGCCGCTGAATTTCCACACCGCTATCCTAAACGGAACAGACCGAAAAGTCAATATATCTAATATAAGTTAGATAAATATAATTAAAGGAGTCGGGAAAATCTTCCCCCGGAAGCGGAAAAAATGCTTGCGGTTTCTTAAAAAGTAAATTATACTGTGATTGCATTAATCTAATTATAGATAGAATAATGAAACAATTTATCTGAGCCGGAGCGCCTGAAGCGAGGCGGCGGAAAGCTGAGACCGGGAAGGGAGGAACCCACCATGAGTGTTGTGATTGTCGGCGGGAACGAGTGTATGGAGAGAAAGTACAGGGACATCTGCACCAGGCACGGCTGCCACGTGAAGGTCTTCTGCAAGTATCAGGGCGGGCTGCACCAGAGAATCGGGAGGCCGGATCTCATGATCCTGTTTACGCACACGGTATCGCACAAAATGGTGCAGTGCGCCCTTGACTGCGTCGCGGAGGGCACACAGGTGGTCCGCTCCCACACGAGCTCGGCGTCATCGCTCCAGCAGATCCTGATGAATTACACGTGACGCGCGGAGAAGTGAGCAGAAAGGTGGCCGCGCAGAGCGCGCCAGTCCGGCAGAAACGCGATCCTGCCGGACTGGCGCGGGCCGGAGATTGAAGCGGCGGCAGATTGACGCGCCGGGTGATTGACGTAGAAGCGGGAAATCCGTAAACTGAATAGGGAGATGCCCCGGGGAAGCGCACGGACAGACGGCTGCATTTCCCCGGGATTTTTCTGCCCTGCTTTCCAGAACGGCGCGCCGCGCCTCTTCTCAGCCTGTGCGAAGCTGCTTCCCGTGATTCTGTGCTCTGTGTACCTGGTGCGCCTTGCGCGCCGCACAAACTTTCTGCGGAGGGACTATGTTTTTCTTACTTTATCTGCCGACTGCCCTGATTCTTTTCTATGCCGCGGCGGCGGTGCTGCCTGCGGTTTTCTTCATGCGGTGGATCTACAACAGCGACAGCGTGGAGCCGGAACCGCCCGAGCTCCTGAAAAAGCTCCTTCTCGGGGGCGTCGGCGCGGTCCTCATCTCGATGGTTCTCGAGGGAATTCTCGACGGAGTGTTCGGGGCCGTGTACCCGGAGGGAAATCAGGCGCTCCGCGCGGCGCTCTACGCCTTTCTTGTGGTGGCGGTTGTGGAGGAGGGAAGCAAGTATTACTTCCTCCGCCGCTTCACGTGGAAGCACCCCGCGTTCAACTACCGCTTTGACGGGATCGTCTACGCGGCGTTCGTTTCGCTCGGGTTTGCCGCCCTGGAAAATGTGAGCTACGTGTTCCGCTTCGGGCTCTCGGTGGCGCTGCCCCGCGCCTGCTTCTCCATCCCGGGGCACCTCGCGTTCTCCGTCGCCATGGGGACTTTCTACGGCGAGGCGAAGCTTCTGAACCGCGCGGGACACCCGGCTGCGTCGCGCTTCTGCTCCGTCATGGCATACGTGGCGGCGGTGTGCATGCACGGCTTCTACGACGCCTGTGCCATGACCGGGACGACAAGATCCAGCGCGGTCCTTCTCGCGTTCATTGTGTTTCTCTATTTCTTCATCTGGAAGACGGTGCGCTGGCAGGCCGCGCACGACGTGCCGGTATAAGTGCGGGAGGCGGAAGCCGCGGGGAATCTCCCTTCATGGGATTCCCCGCGGCTTCCGCCTCCCGGTCAGATCAGAAACAGGTACACGTACGAGCTGAATTCCTTCCCGGCCGCATCGAAGTTTGCGTCGCCGTGATATTTCCGGGCGATGGAGCGGACGGAGGCGAGGCCTATGCCGCACTCCCTGTTCCCGCGCTTCCCGGACAGGAACAGGTCGCCGGATCTCCTCGCGACGCCGTCAAAGCTGTTGCCCACGGATATGGCCAGCGTGTCCAGGTGGGTCAGTGCGCTCACGCAGATGAAGCGCTTTCCGGAGGACATGTTACGGCAGGCCTCCAGCGCGTTCTCCAGAAGATTCCCGAAAATGGTGCAGAGGTCCACATCCGTGACCGGGAGTCCCTCCGCCGGCAGGACGATCCGCGCGCTGAACTCGATGCCCTCCTGGGCGCAGAGCGAGGCGTAATGGGATACGACCGCATTGATGCTCGGGCTCTCGCAGTAGGTCCGTACCGCCCCCGGGATCTGGTCTATCACCGTGTCGATGTAGCGCATGAGGGCCTCCGTCCGGCCTTCCGATGCGAGGCCGCGGATCGCGATCAGGTTCTGGCGGTAATTGTGGCGCTGCTCCCGCGTCTCCTGGTTGTTCTCCATGATGAGCTGCACATGCTTTTTCATCTCCCCGGTCGCGACATTCATCGTGTTCAGCTGCATTTCCAGCTGCTGCTTCCTGCGGTAGATGCTGGTGAAATTGTAGACGCAGCACATGCCGGAGAAAATGATGAAGAGCGACAGGCCGGCGCAGAAGAAAAAGCTGTTCTGCCACGTGAGGTGCACGTAGTAATTTGAGACCTCCAGCAGGAGAAAGAGAAGCAGAATCCCGAGAGAGACGAGCAGCTGCGCGAACAGCGCGTCGCGCCGGAGCATGTACTCCCGCGCGGTCAGGAAGAAAACCAATGTAATGATCACGATGGCGACGAAGTGGAACCCCCGCACTGTCCTGTAGAAGGGAGCGGCGCCGGAGAGCTGCAGAAAGAGCGACGCGGCCGGGATCGCCTCGGAGGCGATGCGGAGGAGGGAAAAGATCAGGCTGTCCGCTCTCTCCAGGAGATCCCCGTAAAAGCGCACGAACGGAATGACAGTGCACTCCAGACAGAAGGAGTCGAGGAGATAGAGCGCCACCGGCTGGTCCACAACCCAGAGCGTCAGGTTGCTCTCGCAGATTCCCCACATGCCCGTGAAAAAGGAGAAGAGGCCGAGCCAGAAAAACGGCCGGATCTCTGTCTCCTTCCGAAGCCTGACGGAGGTCGTCAGCATGATGAGAATCCCGATGAAGATCTGCAGAACCGAGAGGGCGATGGTGGCGGCGCCCTGCCGGAACAGCTGCGCGCTGATCGGCCCCGCTCTGCCGGCGACCAGCGGATAGACCATCACATAATCCCGCCCGAAGGGGGAGAGAAAGTCAAGCTCCAGAGTTCTTTCCTCTCCGGAATCCGGAACCGGAAGGAATTTTACCTCTGTCGCGGGGTCCTTCATGAAGGCGGGGTAGTTTGAGAGCACCCCGAGCTGGGAGAGAACTGCGCCGTCAAGACGCACCGTGAGGGGGCAGTAGATGGTCTTTAAGTAGACGGCCCCGCGGTCGGAGGCGGGAAGACGAATCTGCACGGTGACGCGTGTCCGGGGAGAGGAGGTGCGGATGGCGCGGGGAAGCGAGACTTCCTCGGACCTTCCGTCCACCGTCACGACGGCGCGGTTCAGCACGATTGCGCCGTCCTTCGGGTACGAGACCAGGTCGCGGTCCTCCGGGAGCGCGAAAATCACGCAGAGCAGGATCACGGCTGCGAGCAGGGAGATGATTCCGAAGATTGTTCCGAAAACCTTAATCATCCATGACCTTCCTTACCTGACGGAAAAGATAGTTCTCGAACGTGCGCTTGGCCTCGGCGTAGCTCTCCCGGCGGATCGGGATGGAGGTCCGGTCCTTCATGAAGAAGCATCTCAGGTCCGGGTTTATGTCCCTCACGAAATCCAGATTCACGCAGTAGCTCTTGTGGATGAGGAGAAACTGACCGCTGTCGAGCTGCGAGAGCAGCTCCGCGAGCTTCCCGTAGATCTGGACGGAGCTTCCGTCGCCCCGGACAATGCGGACCTGGTGCAGCCGCTGCTCAAGGTACTGGATGTCCTTCAGCGGCAGACGCAGGCTTCTGCGGTCCTTCCGGACAATGAGAGCCGGCGCGTTCCGCTTCATCTTCGTGGCGATGTCCATCATCCGGAGGATGTCCTTCTCCTTCACAGGCTTCAGGAGATAGCCGAGGGCGTTCAGGCGGTAGCTCTCCAGCGCAAACTCCGTGCTGTTTGTGAGAAATGCCGCCGGGACCTCCGGGTCCGCCTCCCGGATTCTGGTGAGCGTGTCGATCCCGCTCATGCCTCCCATGTAGACATCGAGGAGCAGAAGATCGTACGAGCCGGCAGAAAAGGCCCGGAGGAGCGCTTCCCCGCTGTCAAAGAAAACCGCCTGTCCGTCCGGCACTCCCGTCCGGCACAGAATTTTTCTGAGGCGCTCGCGGTCCTCCTCTCTGTCCTCGCAGACCGCGATTCTTAAGGTATCCATATCCCGCACCTCCTCTTTACAAGTTAGTCAAGATGTGCCTGAAAAACGCGGGCTGCGGCTTCTGACACAGGAATCCTTCTATATTTTATACAGAAAAGGTTCCGGCTGCAAACGCGGGCGGCCCGGAAGGGCGCGCTGCCTCACGCGGGCAGAATACGGAAACTGGCGGGAAATCTTGATGGAACAAGAAATTCAAAAATGTCAAGAACGAAAACTGTCACGATTTCCGGCATTTTCGGGCTGCCGTTCATCGAACTTCAAAATGTCCTTTTGTCAGCATCTATACTATAATGAATTTGACAACTTGTGACATCTATGTCTGAAATCAGGCAATTTTTGTGCAGTATTGCAGAAAGACACGGGAAGAAAAGCACAGGAAAGAGCTGATTGCCGAAACTGCCCGGGTTTCCGGGGATGCGGGTGAACAAAATTTGGGAGGGCACAGGATGGAAAAGCTGGGAAGTGAGAACAGAAAAGGCCGGAGCAGGAGAAGAAAGGGGAGAAGAAGAAATTTCGCTTCCCTGCTGAGCGTTGTCCTTGCGGTGACGCTCTGTCTTCAGGGACCGCTGCAGTCCGCCTCGTTCGCGGGGACTATGGACGCGCTGGGTGCGATGCTGGGAAACGGCGGCGCACAGGAGGAGTCTGTCCTCGCGGAGGCATCCCCGTCGGATGCGGACGAGAAGGAACAGGAGCAGGAAAAGGAGAAGAGCTCACCCTCCGACGCAGAGAAGGCCTCTCCGTCGAATGCCGACGGCGAAATCTACGATGAGGACGGTTTCCTGCTCGACGGAGACATCCTGAATGATATCGCTCCGGAGGAGACGGACAAAGAAGGTTCCGATACTGCGTCTGATTCCGATGCGGACCTTTCCGACGGAGAGCTTCAGGACGGAGAGCTTGAAGTCGATAAGGCGTCGGATTCCGACGCAGAGGAACTTCAGGACGGGCTGATCACGGAGGTGGAGATCACCTATCCGGCGCAGAGCTTCAGCGGCTCCGCCGGGACGGTCCGTGTCGATGCGTCCGCGGAGGAGGGCGTGCTCCCGGACGGCACCGAGATGATCGTCACCGCGATCTCAAAGCGCGAGGCGCTTCAGGCCGCAAAGGAGGCAGCGGAGGAAGAGAAGGAGGTCCGTGACGCGGTCGGCGTCGACATCAGCTTCCGGGATCGGGACGGAGAGGAGATCGAGCCGAACGGCGGGATCAGCGTGTCCTTAAGCCTCAAGAAATCCCTCGAGGGCGAGACCTTCTCCGTGGTCCACAAGGACGACGACGGTTCCGTCGAGACCGTGACGGAGAGCGCGGACGCGGACGGCGCGGACTTCACGGCGGACCGCTTCTCGATCTACATTATTTCGGGCGCGGATAATCCTGCGAGAGCGACCTATGTTTTCCACGGCGCAGAAGAAGTGCTTTCCACCCAGACGGTGAAGAACGGCGAAACGCTGTATGCGCCGGCATCCCCCGAAAAGGCGGGGTATGTCTTCCGCGGATGGGCGGAGGAAGAGAACGCCGAGACCGGAGATCTGTTCGAGACAAAGACCATCAGCGGCCTGACGGAGAGCAGCACCATTGACCTCTATCCTGTGTTCGCGGAGATCCACTATGTCTTTTTCCTGGATCAGGGCGGCAATATCGCGGTCACGAGAGAGGGAACGAAGGGGGACGAAATCGACCTCACAGCCGTCTCCATCCCGCTCGCATCGGGCGAGGCGGTCGAGGGCTGGTACTATGACAGCGCACTCACGGAGGAAGCGGACAGCCCGCTCACAATCGGGGACAGCGACATCACCCTCTATCCGAAGGTCCAGTACGGCCACTGGCTGAAGTTCAATACCGACGGCGGAACCAGCATCGCGCCGCAGTTTGTGCAGGCAGGCAGCAATCCGACAAAGCCTGCGGACCCCACCAGGAACGGCTACACCTTTGTCCGCTGGACGGATGCGGATGGGAATACCTTTGACTTCGACAGTGCTCTCACGGCGGAGACCACGATCAAGGCGGTCTGGACGGACAGCGCAGTCACCAGCTACACCGTGATTTACTGGCAGCAGTCGCGCGAGGATGCCTGGAATGCGGCTGATGCGGACAAGACCTATAAGTTCTACGCCTCCGAACAGATCACGGGTGTGACGACGGGAAGCACCGTCAGTGCCGACACCTACCGCAGTGAGCATCTGGAAGAGGGCTTCACCTATAACCGGAACAATTCCACCACCTCCGCCACCGTTTACGGCGACGGCTCCACGGTTGTGAACGTGTACTATGACCGGCTGGTCATGACAGTTACGTTCCGGGGAGTGACGACACAGGAAACAAGGTACCGTCAGGACACACAACGTTTCAGCGGAGCGCATACCTATCTCCGCTATATCAGCGCTACAGAGGCGGAGGAAGTGTATTGTGACGGATCCGAAGATCAGCGGCATGGATTTGGGCCTTGGACCTGGTATGGCCACTATCATGATGATGTTGCCGTATCTGATACGGAAACCGTCACAGAGGACATTGTGGTCAGTGGCCTCTACGGCGCGCAGTTTGACTGGAACGGAACGGAGCCCGCAAAGCGCGACGCGAACGGAAATATTTACGGGTGGTACTGCGGGGAGAAGGAAACGACTTACTATTTCCTCGACACCTTCTATTTCGGGACGGATAACAATGATGTTCTGACATCGATCACTCTGACGAGGCAGAGTGCCCCGACAGGAAATAATAAAACGGACATTCTGATCTACTTCCAGAATACAGATGGAAGTACCTATCCGACTGATGCGGCGTACGAGTCCGTAACAAGAAGAGGAAATTCCTCCATATGGTACTTTACCGAGACATTTGACGGGTTCACGGTCGATTCCTATCGGTTGGATAATAGTAGCTGGAACGATGTCTCCCCGAACGGCTCGTGCAATTTAAATAATGCGCGGACGCTTTCCATCCGCTACCGCCGCAATGCCTACACGGTGACGTTCCGGAACGGGAACCAGGAGTATGCGGTAAAAACCCTGAACTATGAGGCGCCGCTCGGGAGCCTCAAGACATCTGTAACGGATCCGACGGAGCATGATAATAGCATCTCCGAGTTCAAGACGGAGTTCAGCGGCTGGTATCTGGATCAGTCGTGCACGCAGCCGTTTGATTTCAGTGACACCATGCCCTCGCACAACATCATCCTCTATGCGGGCTGGACCGGAAAGACCTACACGGTGACAGCGCACACCGGGGACGGAGAGAAGGCACTGAAGGTGGAGGCCGGCGGGCTGGTCTCGAGTACTGCCATGCCGCTCGTGGAAAATGAGAGCGGCGAGAGCTTCGGGGACGGAACGGACGGAGACTATAAGATCGTGCTCGAGGACGGCCAGCGCTTCGTGTGCTGGGCGACGAAGGACGACACCGGCGCCTATCATGAGTTCAGCTTTGACACGCAGATCAATGAGGATGTCGATCTGTATCCGTACATCATAAGCACCAGTGCGTACAAGATCACCTATGACCTGAACGGCGGAACCGGAGCGCCCCCGGCCGATACCGGAACGTATGCCGAGGGCGCGCGGGCAAAGGTCCTGGGCGCAGAGGGGATCACGGGTCCGGCTGATACACCGTACTTCCAGTACTGGACGTACGATGGGAACCCGTACTACCCGGGAGATGCGGTCACAGTGCCGGCAAATGACATCACCCTCGTGGCGCACTACAGCGCGGCGCCGCAGACGGTCACGCTGACCTATCACATGAGTGCGCCCGGCGATACGGCGGTAACGTATCAGTACCAGGAGGACGGAACAGCAGATCTCCGGAATAATGAGAGCCTCACGGTCTGTGATATTTCGGACAGCGCGCTGACAGGCGCCGGCTTCAATGTCCCGGAGGGATACACGTTCAGCGGCTGGACAAAGACCTCCGGCAGTAAGACCGTCGACTATAAAGCGGGAGATACAGTCGGTGTGGATTCCCTCCAGGCAGCGGACAACCATCTCTACGCCGTGTTTAAGCAGAATGTCACGCTGACCGCTTCGACCGTGACGCGGGACTACGACGGAGGTCCGCTTGAAAATAACGACATTGCGGCGGAGGGGCTGCCGGCTGGGTATACGGCGGAAGCAATTCTTAATGGCAGCCAGACGGACGTGGGCTCGTGTGACCACACGTTTGCGGAATATGTGATCCGCGATGCCGGCGGAAACAATGTGACGGAGGACTTCGCGGTCACGACGGTGGACGGGACGCTGACCGTCAATCCGGCGCCGCTCACGGTCACGACCGGAAGCGCTTCAAAGGAGTACGACGGTACGCCGCTCACTTATGATGAGTACAGTTTCAGCGGCCTTGTGAACGGGGAGACCGCCGCCATTCAAGTGACTGGAACGCAGACCGAGGTCGGTTCCAGCAGTAACACTTATTCGATTACGTGGGGAACTGCTAAGAAAAGCAACTACGAGATTACAGAGAATCTCGGCACGCTGACCGTCACGGCGAATACCTCTGCGGTGACCATCACGGCGCCGTCTTCACAAAAAGTTTATGACGGCACGGCTCTGACGCCGGATTCTCAGAAGGTGACTTATACCGGACTGCCGGCAGGCTTCACCGTAACGGCAGAGGTGAGCGGAAGCCAGACGGACGCAGGGGCAAGCGACAGCAGCATCAGCTCCTATCAGATTCTGAAGGACGGCGTGGATGTCACCGGGAACTTTACAAGTGTCACGACAGTTCCCGGGACGCTGACCGTCAATCCAGCGCCGCTCACGGTCACGACCGGAAGCGCTGAAAAGGAGTACGACGGTACGCCGCTCACGAAGGCAGATGGGGCGTCGCCCAGCGGCCTTGTGAACGGGGAGACTGTCAGTTTTGAGGTCACTGGAACACAGACCGAGGTCGGTGGTTCCGTTAACACCTATACGATTACCTGGGACGGAACTGCTGAGCAAAGCAACTACGCGATTACAGAGAATCTCGGCACGCTGACCGTCACGGCGAATACCACTGCGGTGACCATCACGGCGCCGACTTCACAAAAAGTTTATGACGGCACAGCTCTGACGCCGTTAGAAAGTGCGGTGACGTCAAGCGGTCTGCCGGAAGGCTTCACTGTAACGGCAGAGGTGAACGGAACCCAGACGGATGCAGGGACAAGTCCCAGCAAAATCAGCTCCTATCAGATTCTGAAGGACGGCGAGAATGTCACCGACTACTTCACGGAAGTGACGCTGGTTGACGGGACGCTGACGGTCACGAAGGCACAGCTCACGATCAAGACAGGAAGCGCTTCGAAGGAATATGACGGAACAGCGCTGACATGTTCTGAGGTAGAGATCACAGGTCTTGTGACCGCAGATCAAACGAAAGTAACAGTGACCACGACCGGTTCGCAGACCGAGGTCGGTTCTTCCGAGAATGGCTATGACATTACTTGGGGGACTGCAAATAAGGATAATTACGAAATTGCTGAGGTGACGTACGGCACGCTGACTGTGACGGAGACAGATGGCGAGGTCATTCTGACGGCGGAATCTGTGACGAAGGTCTATGACGGAACGCTGCTCACAAACTCCACATTTACCTGGGCAGGACTGCCGGATGGCTTTACGGTGACGGCGACGGTAACAGGAAGCCTGACGAATGTCGGAACTGCTGGAAATACTATCGATAAGGACACAATTAAGATTTCTGATACCAGCGGCAAGGATGTCACTGCAAATTACACGAATATCT
The DNA here is from genome assembly GCA_902766175.1 of uncultured Lachnospiraceae bacterium. Taxonomy (GTDB): domain Bacteria; phylum Bacillota; class Clostridia; order Lachnospirales; family Lachnospiraceae; genus Moryella. The sequence continues at coordinate 3,066 of CACXCJ010000105.1, read as the reverse complement.
CAACAGTATCTGGTACGCTGACGGTCACGCCGAGGCCGCTCACGATTACGACCGATGGTGCAGAGAAGGAATACGACGGGACGCCTCTGACGAATTCGAGCTATACGACCGATGGCCTGGTATCCGGAGAAACTGTGACAGTGACTGTGACGGGAAGCCAGACGAAGGTTGGTTCTTCTGAAAATTCTTTCACAGAGGATTGGGGGACTACTAACAGCAATAACTATGAAATAACGAGGACTCCTGGCACCCTGACCGTCACGAAGAGAACCGCAGAGGTGACCCTGACCGCCGCCTCCGCGGAGAAGATCTATGACGGCACAGCACTGACGAATCCGGAAGTGACTGCGGCGGGCCTGCCGGACGGCTTCACGATCAGTGCCACCGCGGAGGGCAGCATTACCAATGCGGGGACAACTCCTAATGACGTAAAGACCGGGTATCAGATTCTGGACAGCAATCTTCAGGATGTTACAGACCAGTTCAGTAATATAGAAACAGCCTCTGGCGTTCTGACAGTCCTTAAGAAGGCCCTGAAGATTACGTCGGGGAGCGACACGAAGGAGTACGACGGCACCCCGCTGACAAAGACGGATGGCGTGACAACAGAGGGCCTTGTGTCCGATGAAACTGTGACAGTGACTGTGACAGGAAGCCGGACGGATGTCGGAAGCTCTGAGAATACGTTCGATGTGACCTGGGGTGACGGAACGGCGCAGGAAGGCAATTACGAGCTGACAACGGAGTATGGCACGCTGACGGTCACGAACAACAGGACCGCGAAGATCACGCTGACGGCAGCCTCCGCGGAGAAGACCTATGACGGCACGCCGCTTACAAAGACGGATGGCGTGACGGCGGCCGGACTTCCCGATGGGCTTACATTCACCGCGTCCTCGTCGGGCAGCCGGACAGATGCCGGAGCGACGACGAATGAGGTAACAGAATACACGATTCTGGATGGAAACAACAAGGATGTTACTTCGTACTTTGAAGCGATCACGAAAGTTTCCGGAACGCTGAAGGTGAATCCGGCGACGCTCACGATTACGACGGAAAGCGCCACGAAGGAATACGACGGCACCGCGCTTACGAACTCCGCCTACAGCGCAGAGGGATTTGTCACTGTGAGTGGCGTCACGGAGAGCGCTGCCATTACAGTCACGGGAGAGCAGATCGAAGTAGGAAGTTCCGACAATCCTTTTGAGATCCGCTGGGAGGACGAAAGCACTACCGCGAAGGAGCAGAACTATACAGTTGTTCCGGTGCTCGGCACGCTGGAGGTGACGAAAAACAGTTCCGCGGAGATCACGCTGACCGCCGCGTCGGACAGCAAGACCTATGACGGGACACCGCTCGTGAATCCGCACGTAGACATTGCAGAGAATCTGCCGGAAGGCTTCACCGTGACGGCATCCGCAAAGGGAAGCCTGACAGATGCCGGTTCTTCCCGGAATGCCGTTGACGAGAGCAGCATCATAATCCGGGATGCAGAGGGGAATGATAAGACAGCGAATTTCACGGGCATCAAAACAGTGGATGGAACGCTCACCGTCTCACCGAAGCCCATTACCGTCGTGACCGGAACGGACTCCAAGGCGTACGACGGCAGGCCGCTGACCAACAGCTATGCGGAGATCATCGGCTTCGTGGACGGCGAGGCTGCGACGGCAGCCGCGAAGGGAAGCCAGACGGAAGTCGGAACTTCTTTCAACACCTATGAGATCAGCTGGGGTACTGCAAAGGAAGAGAATTACGCAATTACCGAAAAACTCGGCCAGCTGACGGTTACGGCAAATGACGCCGTTGTGCTGACGGCTGCCTCCGAGACAAAGGTCTATGACGGAAAGCCTCTGGAAAATTCCAGCGTGACGGCGACAGGCCTCCCGGAGGGATTTACGGCGGAAGCCGCAGCCTCCGGAAGTGTGACGAATGTTTCTGAGGGCGAAGTCGAAAACAAGGTTCTGGAAAATTATGTGATCAGAGATGCAGACGGACAGGACAGAACCCGCTTCTTTAAGGTTCAGACAGTTCTCGGAACCCTGAAGGTCGAACCGCTGAAAGTCACGCTGACGGCGGGCTCTGCCTCCAGAAAGTACGACGGAACGCCGCTGACCTGCGAGGAGGTGCGCGGAAGCTATGTCCTCGACGGGGAGCTGATCGAGCTCCGGGTGCTCGGAAGTCCTGCGGAGGTAGTCCTTGCGCGCGGAGAGATCGTGACCCTCACTGTGACAGGAAGCCAGACGCACAGGGGAAAGTCCGAAAACAAGTGCAGTGTCACTGAGTGGGGCAACACGATCCAGGCGAACTACGACATTGAGTTTATTCCCGGAACGCTTGAGGTGACCCCCGCGGTGCTCACGATTAAGACCGGCTCCGCGTCGAAGGAGTACGACGGCTCTGCGCTCACCAATCCTGACGTCGAGGTGACCGGCCTTGCGGAGGGGGAGACGGTGGATGTCGTCACGACGGGCACACAGACCGGGATTGGTTCCTCCGAGAACACCTATCGGATCACCTGGGGCGAGGCGTCAACGTCATCGAACGCCTTTGCTGCCGGGGCAAGGCGGGTGATGAGCCTTCTCCGCGTGCTCCTGCGGGTGGATGCGGCACAGGATCAGACGGCATCGTCCGCGGCGAGAGAGGAAAACTACACCATCGAGGAGAATCTCGGTACGCTGACCGTCACCGCGAACACGGCGGCTGTGACCTTCACAGCGCCGAGCGCATCCAAGACATATGACGGGACGCCGCTCACGAAGACGGACGGCGTCACGGCGGAGGGACTGCCGGAGGGCTTCAGCGCGAATGCTGCGGCCGAGGGAAGCCAGACAGAGGCCGGTTCGAGCGCCAACGTCGTGCGCGCGTACCAGATTCTGGATGCGGACGGCACGGATGTCACGAGGTACTTCACGAACATCGTCCTCGTCGACGGAACGCTCACTGTGACCAGGCGCTCTGACGGCGGCGGTTCGTCGGGCGGCGGCTCCGGAAGCGGCGGCTCCGGCGGAGGCGGTTCGTCCACCATCGGCGGCCACGCGCACGTCTGGGAAAATGAGACGGCTT
>CACXCJ010000104.1 GCA_902766175.1 uncultured Lachnospiraceae bacterium | reverse complement strand
TGACAGCGCGAAGCGCGGAACGATCTGTTATCCCACCCGGGGCTGCCATAAATTCGAAAAAGTCACAGCCCACGCTGTGCTCGCACAAATGTCGTCTTTGCAGAGGTCTTCCATGAAAAACACGGAGCAGATCGTAGGAATTATTGCCGAATATCACCCCTTCCACAACGGACATCTCTACCAGATGAGAAACGCGCGCGCCCTTACTGGCGCGGCCTACTGCGTTGTGCTTCTGAGCGGAAGCTTCGTGCAGCGCGGCACAAGCGCTGTCTGGAGCACTGCGGTCCGGGCGGAGGCCGCGCTCCGATGCGGCGCGGATGCGGTGTTCGGAATCCCCTCCCCGTTCAGCTCTGCCTCGGCGCGGGACTACGCGCTCTACGGCGTGAGCCTTCTCTCCGGTCTCGGAATTCCGTTTCTCTCCTGCGGCGCGGAGAGCGCGGATGCGGAGGAACTCACCTCTCTCCTCCGCTGCGTCGATGAGAACTCCGAGAGCTTCCGGGAAACCCTGCGTGAGGGGCTGAAAAGCGGCATGTCTTACCCGGAGGCGCGTCTTAACGCGGTTCAGGCAGACCTCACCGCCGCCGGCGCCGACCCTTTTCTCCTCTCCCGCACGCGCGAGATTCTGTCCGAACCGAACAACATTCTCGCCTACGAGTATGCGCATGCGATCCGCGCGCTTCAGAGCGGTACCCGCCTTGTCACGGTGAAGCGCACCGGCGCGGGATATCACGACCCGGTGATCCGGGGAAGCTTCGCCTCGGCCTCTGCCATCCGGAGCCACATTCTCTCCGGCGGGGATCCCGGAGACCTTGAGAGCGTCATTCCCGGAGAAGCTCTGCGGCTCATCTCCTCTGAGCCCGCACTGCCGCCCGATGCCCTCTGCGGCCCTGTTCTCAGGCGGATCGAAAACCTTCTGTATGAGGGCGCCGATCTCTCCGTATACGAGGATGTCTCCCAGGATCTCGCGGAGCGGATTCGCTACACCTCCCGGCGCGCGTCCTCCTTCGACGAGCTTGTCAGGCAGCTCAAGACAAGACAGTACACCTACACGAGAATTGCCCGGGCTCTGATTCACCTCTTTCTCGGCGTGCAAAAAAGCAGCATGGCGGACTGGAAATCGGAGCGTCCCGCTCCCTATGCCTATCTTCTCGGCTTCCGCCGCGAATCCTCAGAACTTCTCGGAATTCTGAAGGAGCGCACGGCTATCCCGATCATCAGCCGTCCCGCCGCATACCGGAGCTGTTTTTCTCCCGGGTCCGCGCCCGCCCGTCTCTTCGAGGCGGAGATACACGCGCAGAATCTATGGAATTCACTCTGTCTGGAGAACAGCGGAAGGGAATATCCGGATCTTCTCCGACAGCAGATGATTGTCGTCTGACTGCCGCGCAGGGAAAATACGGCCGCTGTTCTGCCGGGACCTGTCCGCCGTTTCGTAAGCTCCCCGCGGCGTTCAGGCCGCGGGGAGCAGCTGTCCGGTCGTGCGGACGGCCTGGATCTCTGAGCTCTTAACCTCAGCGGGCAAAGCGGCGGAAAGCGGCGTCTCATCATATTTATTATACAATTATACTATTTTAGTGCGGCAATCCTTCAAACACGGCAGGGATTTTTGGGAATTGTTCACAAAAAGAGGCGGCTGCACAAAGGAAAATATATTATACATGGATATTTTTGAATTGCAAGCATTTTCACCAAAATAATTCTGAATATTCTTACATCTTCCTTCCGTTTATGTTACAATATCGTACAGGAGGCTGAAGCATGTACAAAAAGAACGATCTTGTCGTCTATGAAAATTCAGGAGTCTGCAGAGTTTTGGATATCGCTGAAATGTCGTTTCCGCAGTCCGGCAAGAAAACCTACTATGTGCTGTCCCCTCTCTTCCTGAAGGAGGGAACCATCTACACTCCGGTAGATAACCCGAAGGTCACAATTCGTCCCGTTATCTCCCGGAACGAGGCGCTTAACATCATCCACAGTATCCCGAACGCAAAGGTCTGTTCCTTTGAGGGACTAAAGACCACCGAGCTGGAGGGCCGCTACCGCGAGGCGTCGAGAAGCAACCGCTGCGGAGACCTGATCCTGCTCGCCATGGCGATCTACAGGAAGGCGCGCAACGCGCGGCGCTCCGGGAAGAAGGTCAGTGAAATCGACGACCGCTATTTAAAACGTCTGAACGTTCTGATCTACGGGGAGCTCTCCGTCGCGCTGAACGTGAGCCAGGAGGAAGTCCCGAAGCTGATTGAGGCGGAAATCGCAGGGGAAAACGCATGAGACGCTGCGTGCGCCGGATTTATTTCGACGGCTTGTAATTGCCACGGCTGATGAAAGAAGTACTCCACCCGCACAGCGGGTGGTTTTTTGTTTCGCTCGTCTCGTATTTCCGTTGGGAAATACTCGCCTGAGCTCAACTGGCTGAAGCCATAACAAAGATGCAGCTGCATTTCCGAAGAGGGAATGCCACTGCATCTTTGTTTTTCTGCGTCTCTGTCTCAGAAATTGAAGAGGCCCTGAGATCCGGTTTTTTCTGCGGTTTCTGTACCGGTCAGGTCATCCCTCTCAGTTCCGGAACGAGTGGATCGGCGCGGGGATTCTTCCGGTCCGATTCACGAAATCCGCGCAGCCGAAGCGGTTCACAGGAATCACGGGCGCGTGGCCGAGAAGCCCGCCGAACTGCGCCTCTTCCCCCACCTTCTTTCCGAACACGGGAATCAGCCGGACCGCAGTCGTCTTCATATTGACCATTCCGATTGCGGCCTCATCCGCGATGATGCCTGCGATTGTGGTGTCCGGTGTATCCCCGGGGATCGCAATCATGTCGAGCCCCACAGAGCAGACGCACGTCATCGCCTCCAGCTTCTCGATTGTGAGGGAGCCCCTCGTCACTGCGTTGATCATTCCCTGATCCTCGCTCACAGGGATAAATGCGCCGCTCAGTCCTCCCACGTAGGAGGAGGCCATGACGCCGCCTTTTTTCACCTCATCATTCAGCAGAGCGAGCGCCGCCGTTGTTCCAGGCGCGCCGACGCTCTCCAGTCCCATGGCCTCCAGAATATCCGCAATGGAATCTCCGACCGCCGGGGTCGGGGCGAGGGAGAGGTCAATGATGCCGAACGGCACATTTAAGCGTCTGCTCGCCTCCTGCGCAACCAGCTGGCCCACCCGCGTGATCTTGAAGGCGGTCTTCTTCACGGTCTCGCAGAGGACCTCAAAATTCTCTCCGCGGACCTTTTCCACCGCCGAGCGCACCACGCCGGGTCCGCTGACGCCGACATTGATGATGGCGTCCGCCTCCGTGACACCGTGGAAGGCGCCCGCCATGAAGGGGTTGTCATCCGGCGCGTTGCAGAAGACGACAAGCTTCGTGCAGCCGATCGAGTCCTGCTCCTTCGTCGCCTCCGCGGTCTGCTTCACAACGCTTCCCATGAGCCGCACCGCATCCATGTTGAGACCGGTCTTCGTGGAAGCGAGATTCACGGAGCTGCAGACGCGCTCCGTGCATGCGAGCGCCTGCGGGATCGACTCAATGAGGAGACGGTCCGATGTCGTCATTCCCTTGCTGACAAGCGCGGAATACCCGCCGATAAAATTCACGCCGATCGTCTTTGCCGCGCGGTCCAGCGTCCTTGCGATCGTCACATAGTCCTCCGGCGTTCTGCACGCAGCTGCGCCGACAAGGGAAATCGGCGTCACCGAGACGCGCTTGTTCACAATCGGAACGCCGAGCTCGCGCGAAATTTCCTCACCGGTCTCCACAAGCTTCCCGGCGTACTTAAGAATCTTGTCGTAGATCTTCTGATTGACCTTTTTCAGATCCGCGTCCGCGCAGTCAAGAAGGCTGATTCCCATCGTGATGGTCCGCACATCCAGGAGATCGTGGTCAATCATCTTATTTGTTTCCAGTACCTCGAATAAGTTGATCATGCTGCCCTCCGTCTCAGATTCTGTGCATGCTGGTGAAAATTTCCTCGCGCTGCGCGCGGATCTTCACGCCGATTTCCTCTCCGAGGGCATCGAGCTCCGACTCGACCTGGTCAAGCGGGCGGTCCGCCTTTGTCATATCGACGATCATCATCATATTGAAGTAGTCCTGCACGATGGTCTGATTGATGTCGAGAATGTTGATGTGTGCGCCCGCGAGATACGTGCAGACCTTTGCGATGATGCCGACTGTGTCCTTTCCGATGACCGTGATGATAACCTTTTTCATTGTTCTCCTTCTGCCGGAATCCCGGCGGTCAAAAATCAAAAATATCCGAT
>CACXCJ010000103.1 GCA_902766175.1 uncultured Lachnospiraceae bacterium | reverse complement strand
CTGATTTCCCCGGGCTACAAGGATGCGGTCAGCTTCGCAATCATGATTCTGGTGCTTCTCATCAAGCCAACCGGACTGATGGGCTACAAATTCGAGGAAAAGGTCTGAGGTGGCGCGGATGAAAAAGACAAAGCAGACGGACTGGCTGTTCGGCATGAGCGGGAGGCAGACCTTTCTCGCGTCCCTGCTCTTTATCCTGGTGTTCTGCTTTCTGGATACCCTGATTCCCGGAAAGCACAACATCGTTCCGAGCTTCCTGAAATACATCATGGTCGACGGCCTGATCTATGCGGTCGCGAGCCTGGGCCTGAATTTCTATTCCGGCTATCTCGGAGAGACATCCCTCGGGCACGCGGCGTTCTACGGAATCGGCGCGTACATGACCGGCTACCTCACGGTCAACGCGGGCCTGGATTTCTGGCTCACGATTCCGCTCGGCATGCTCGCCGCGGCGGCCGCCGCGATTCCGGTGGCATTTGCCGGGAGGAGAGTCAAGGGCTCCTTCATGGTCGTCATCACCTACGCGTTCTGCGAGATTCTCCGCTACATTGTGACCAATTCCGACACGCTCGGCAACACGTCCGGAATCCCCGGTGTGAAGGCGCCGGAGCTTTTCGGTGTGCGGATCACGAAGCTCCCGCTTCTTCCCACGAATAAGGACGGGTACATCCTGATTCTCTACGCACTCGTGGCATTCCTCGCATTTTTCACGACCCGCTTTGTCCGCTCGAGGGACGGCTTTGCGGTGGCCGCGATCCGGGAGGATGAGATCGCGGCGGAGGCCATGGGCATCAACGTGAAGTTCTACAAGCTCAAGGTGATCGTCATCTCGGCGGTGATCTGCAGCATCGCAGGGGCCTTCTACGCGGCCTTCTCGAACCTCGTGGACCCGACGCTTCTCTCCGCGACGCTCTCCATCAACCTCTTCACCATGCTTGTGATCGGCGGGCGGAGGAGCGTGCGGGGCGCCATTCTCGGCGCGTTTATCGCGGTGATTCTGCCGGAGCTTCTGCGCGGCGTCCAGGGACTGATCGGTCTGCCATTCGATCCGTGGTACATTCTCTACGGTCTCATGCTTGTCATCATCATGCGGTTCCGTCCGGAGGGTCTGTTCGGTGTCCGGGAGACCTGAGAAAACGGGAGAAAGAAAAGTATTAAGGGAGGCTGCCATGCAGGCGCTGCTGGAAACCAGACAACTGACCAAGACCTTCGGCGGCATCGTCGCCAACTCGAAGATCGATTTTCAGATCCGGAAAGGGGAGATCGTCGCAATCATCGGGCCTAACGGCTCCGGCAAGACGACCTTCTACAATCTCCTGACCGGCATCACCCCTTCGACCTCGGGAAGCATTTTTTTCGAGGGGAGAGACATCACGAAAAAGAAGCCGGAGGAGATCGCTGCGCTCGGGATCAGCCGCACGTTCCAGAATATCCGCCTGTTCGGTGACATGACGGCGCGCGAGAACTGCCTGATCGCGCGGCACTGCCGCACAAGGAGCGGTATCTGGGACGCGTTTGCGGGCACCGCGAGAAAGCGGCGGGAGGACGCGGAGAATGAGGAGGTGGTGGACCGCTGCCTCACCTACGTCGGGCTTCTCGACAAGAAGGAAGCGCGCGCGAGGAACCTGCCGTACGGCATGCAGCGAAAGCTGGAGATCGCGCGTGCGCTCGCCACTGAGCCGAAGCTTCTGCTTCTGGATGAGCCTGCGGCAGGCATGAACCCGAGGGAGAAGGATGAGCTGCTCGCAATGATCCGGAAGCTCTCGTCGGACGGCTACTCCATCATCCTGATCGAGCACGCGATGCGGCTTGTCATGAATGTCGCCGGCCGCGTCGTCGTCTTCGACCACGGGGAGAAGATCGCGGAGGGGCTTCCGGAAGAGGTGCAGAACAATCCCACTGTCATCGATGCGTATCTCGGGAAGGGGGCGTCCGCAGATGGAACTGCTTAAGGTAGAGAATCTGAATGTGTACTACGGTTCCATTCACGCGCTGAAGGGCATTTCCCTGCACGTCGACGAGGGAGAGATCGTGAGCCTCATCGGCGCAAACGGCGCGGGCAAGACGACGCTCATGTCCGCGGTGATGAACGAGATTCCGATTAAGAGCGGGACGGTCACATTTCTCGGGCGGGACCTGCACGGCGTGAAGACGGCGCAGATCGTGCGGTGCGGCATGACGCTGGTCCCGGAGGGGCGGAACGTGTTTCCGCGGACCAGCGTGCAGGACAATCTTCTTCTGGGGGCGTACGCCCGGAAGGACAAGGAGGGCGTGAAGGAGGACCTCGGCCGGATGTTCGACATGTTCCCGATCCTGAAGGAGCGGAGAAAGCAGCTCGCGGGGACGCTCTCCGGCGGAGAGCAGCAGATGCTCGCGATGGCGCGCGCCCTCATGAGCCGGCCGAGGATGCTGCTTCTGGACGAGCCGTCCATGGGCCTTGCGCCGATCATCGTAGACCAGGTATTCCAGACGATCGTGAACATCAATCAGCGCGGCACGACGGTGCTTCTGGTCGAGCAGAATGCGAATCAGGCGCTCCGCATCGCGCGGCGCGGCTACGTCGTCGAGACGGGAGAGGTGACGCTGGAGGACAGCGCGGAGAATCTCATGCAGAACAGGCAGGTGAAGGAGGCGTATCTCGGCGGCTGATGCGGGATGTGGCAGACGCGGGGGGAACCAGAGAGCAGAAATCCGGAGAACTGAATGCCGGAGAGCCAGAGAGCGGAAGGTCTGGAAAATCCGGAGTTTCAGTCAGAGAATTCGGAGACATGGAAAGGAGAGATGGAACATGAGTGAGTATCTGGATCGCGCGAAGGCGCTTCGCAATGCAGCAGACGTGCACTATAACTGTGCGCAGTCGGTGCTTCTTGCGTTCGCGCCGGAGGCGGGACTTACAAGGGAGCAGGCGCTCGGCGCGGCCGGGGCATTCGGCAGCGGCATGCAGATGGGAGAGACCTGCGGCGCATTCACCGGGGGCCTCATGGTGCTGGGCCTCTTCGGATGTTCTGACGGACAGGCGGTGACAGAGCTTCGGGAGGCAATGAAGAAAAACCACGGCGGCATGCTCCGCTGTGCGGATCTCCTCAGGGTGAATAAGGAGCGCGGCGGCCAGAAGAAGCCTCACTGCGACGGAATGGTGTACGAGGCGGTGGAACTTGTCGAGAAAATTCTCCGCGAGCGCGGGAAGATCGCCTGAGGCGTCCCGGAGTGCGAACGGGAGTGCGGCAGGCAGGAGAAGCAGGCATGCAAAAAAAAGAGAACCGCAGCGCGGTTCTCTTTTTTTATGCTGTGACTGCCTGGGAGGCCTCTGTATGCGGAAGGCCGGCAGATACTGAAAACGTCAGCGGTCCGGCGCCCGTCAGAACTGGATGACGCCGATCAGGGTGCCGAAGAGCAGCGAGATAATGCTTAACGGCCACATGAGGCGGAGCGCATACTTGATGTGCTGGCCGATCGAGATATCGCAGATACCGAGGCCGACGTAGACCGAAGCGACCGTCGGGCTGATGAAGGTTCCGTAGGTTGCGGTCAGAAGAAGCGCCGCCGCGACAGCCTGCGGGTTCACGCCGAACGGCGTGACGATTGCGAGGATGACCGGGAGCAGTCCGTAGTAGAAGGCATCCGTGCCGATCATCATCATGATCGGAACAGAGAACAGCGCCATGAACCAGTGCATGTGCGGTGTGATGGATGCCGGCAGCGAAGAGGTGATCAGGGTTGCCATGTAGTCCACCATAGAGGATCCTTCCAGATATGCCTTTTCGGCCGAGGACGGATCGATCACCGCATCGGTGGTCAGGATGCCGACGAATACGCCGACCGCCATGAGCGTCATGCACATCTGCATCGCGTTGACGCCGAGCTCCTTGATCTTCTTCTTCTGATCCTTGATGTTCGGGACATTCACGACGATCGCGATTGCGAATGCGATCATGAAGAGATAGTACTGCGGAAGTCCGATATCCTTGAACAGGAAGACCAGAAGGATGATCGTGAGGATCGCGTTGAAGGCGTAGCGCCCCTTCGAGCTCTTGATCTTCTCCTTCGCCTTCTCCTCCTTCTGCGCCTCGGTCAGAACGACGGCCTTTCCCGCGCCGTGCGCCGCCTCAATTCTGGAGATGACGAATGCATTCACGAAAGCCATCGCGATGAGGAAGAGCCAGCACGGCATCATGTAGTTGAACTGGGTGCCGGCCTCATATCCCGGGACGTAGGTCGCGACCATGGCGGAGGCGCGGAGCGTCGGCCCGGCCCAGGGCATCATGTTCATTGCCGAGGCGGCGCCGCAGACGGTGGCCATGAGGGCCTCCGGGCGCACACCGAGCCTGCTCACGATCGGCATGAAAGCGGTTGCGCAGATCAAGAAGGTCGTCGCGCCGGAGCCGTCGAGGTGGGCGACGATCGCGACCATGACGATCACCATGAAGAGCGGTACCAGCCCGTGGCCGATTTTTCCGACCAGCGCGTTGATGATCGGGTCAAACAGTCCCGCCTCGTCCATCAGCGTGAAGTACGCGATGGAGAAGACGAACAGGACCGCGGTGTTGATCATGGTCCGCTCGCCGGCGTTGATCGCGGTCTTCATCAGAGCCGGTGAGAAGCCCGCGCAGATCGCGGCGATCAGCGGAAGAATGATGAAGATCACCGGCGGCGCCACGATTTCGCGCACCAGGATGATCATCAGCGCAATGACAAGGATAAACCCGATGACTGCAAGTCTCATTGAGTAAGCATCCATTGAACCCCCTCCTGACCGGAATTTTTCTGTCAGCCTCCGGCCCGCTGTGCCGCACTGCGGTCTTTTTTCTTCACATACAGAGTATTTTATCATCGGCAAAAGTGCCTGACAACCGGACTTTCAGCGCCTGCGCAGACGATTCTGACTATAAAATTCATAGGATTTTGGTTATGAAGGGGGCGCCGCCTCAGCCGACGCTCAGCGGCCTGTGGTACTTTGGCTGGAGGATGCGGATCAGATCCACGGCGTATTGCGGCAGATACTGATCCGTCCGGTGGCAGATGTAGAAGTGGCGCTCCTGGTCGATGCCGAGCACCGGGTAGGAGACGCAGGT
>CACXCJ010000102.1 GCA_902766175.1 uncultured Lachnospiraceae bacterium | reverse complement strand
GCGCGCTTCTTCACATATTCCGGGGCGAGCCGGCGCGCCTCCTCTCCCGTCTTCAGGTAATCCGGATGCACGTACCCCTCGATTCCGCCGGAGGAAATGTGATACCATCCCTCGTCCGTCTGATCGAGAATCTCACATCCGCTTCCGTCGTAGAGCTTCCCGATGATGTCAGCGCTCTGTGCGCCCTGATCGTGGATATTCAGGTAGCCGTCGACCCGCACAATTCCGAGGTTCTGATACCCCGCAAGGACCTCCTGCACGGCTCTTTCCCGCTCCGCCTCGGCGGACTGTTCCGGAGAGCCCGCCTCTCCCGCTTTTGCATCGGAGGCGCTGGCTGCACGCTCCGCTGCCGCGTCGGAGGCACTGGCCGCATTCGCCGCCGCTTTTCCGCCGCCGTCCTGGTTGAGAAAGAATCCCGCGCAGCAGATCAGGAGCACAGCGCCGAGCGCCGCGGCAGCTCTCTTCCACGTCCCGCGCCGCCTGTGCCGCGCCCGCCTTAAAACCGTATTCAGATCCTCTTTCTGTGAAATCATGGCACTCCAGTAAATAAAACGCCCGTTCGGGCAGAATATTCTGAGACAGCATTCTCATCATACTCCCGAACGGGCAGTTCGTCTCCCAAAAATTACGTGCATCCGGCCAGGGGGCTGTTCCCCCGCGCAGTTCCTGTCGCAGCTGCTTCCTCAGGTGAGGATCATCCTGTCGTTTGCGAATGTCCCGCCGCTCGCTTCCTCAAACTTCTGAAGAAGATCCTGCACCGTGAGCTTTCTCTTCTCCTCATCCGCCGCGTCGAAGATGATCTGCCCCTCGTTCATCATGATGAGGCGGTTCCCGATCGCAAGCGCGTCGCGCATGTTGTGTGTGATCATGAGCGTTGTGAGGTTCTGCTCCGAGACAATCTTCTTTGTCAGATCCAGCACCTTCGCGGCGGTCTTCGGATCCAGTGCCGCCGTGTGCTCGTCGAGAAGCAGAAGCTTCGGGCGCTTCAGGGTCGCCATGAGAAGCGTCAGCGCCTGACGCTGTCCCCCGGAGAGAAGACCGACCTTCGCGCTCATCCGCGTGTCGAGGCCGAGTCCCAGCTTCGTGAGCTCGCTCCTGTAAAACGTCCGCTCCTCTCCCGTGATGCCCCAGCTGAGGCCGCGCCTCTTTCCTCTCCGGAACGCCATCGCGAGGTTTTCCTCGATCTCCATGTTCGCGGCGGTTCCCATCATCGGGTCCTGGAACACGCGGCCGATGTACTTCGCCCGGCGGTACTCCGGATCCCGGGAGATATTCACCCCGTCGATCTCGATGGTGCCGGAGTCGATCGGATAGACGCCCGCGATCATGTTCAGCATCGTGGACTTTCCCGCGCCGTTTCCGCCGATCACCGTGACGAAATCCCCCGGATTCAGGTGAAGGCTGATGTTCCGGAGCGCCCTCTTCTCGTTCACCGTCCCGGGATTGAACGTCTTGCTGACATTTTTAATCCACAGCATGGCTCACTCCTCCTTCTTCCCCGCGGGATCATAGGAGCGTGCCAGCTGCCACCGCCGCGAAACAGCCGGAATTGCCAGCGCGACCGCGACGATGAGTGCCGAGAGAAGCTTCATGTCGTTCGCATCCATGCCGAGCTGGAGGACAATGGCGCGGATCAGGAAGTAAACCGCCGAGCCGACCACGACCGCGAAAAGCTTGTGCGCGAAATTCACAAACCGGCCGAGCAGCACTTCCCCGATGACGATCGCCGCGAGGCCTATGACGATCGCGCCGGTTCCCATGTTGATGTCCGCGTACTTCTGGCTCTCGCAGATCAGCGCGCCGGAGAGTCCCACATAGGCGTTTGAAATCGTGAGGCCGATGAGCTTTGTGATCCGCGTGTCGACGCCGAGCGCGCGCACCATGTACTCATTGTTTCCGGTCGCGCGGATCGCGCAGCCGATCTCGGTCCCGAAGAACCAGTAGAGCACGGCAATGCCCGCAGCCGCAAACAGAACGCCGACCAGCATGTTCGCGTTGGACTGCGAGATCCCCGCCGCGTCCGAGAGATCAAGAAACACCGTTCTCGTCTGGAGCAGCGGCACGTTGCTCTTTCCCATGATCCTGAGATTCACGGACCAGAGAGAGATCTGCGTCAGAATCCCGGCGAGAATCGCCGGAATATCGAAGATCACGTGCAGGATCCCGGTCACCGCGCCGGCGACAGCCCCCGCCAGAAGGCCCATCAGGAGCGCGGCAACCGGATTCATCCCGTGGTTCACGATCATCACCGCGCAGACGCAGCCGCCGAGGGCAAAGCTGCCGTCGACGGTCAGGTCCGCGATATCGAGAAGGCGGAACGTAATGTAGACGCCGAGCACCATAAGGCTCCAGAGAACTCCCTGGGAAACGGCGCCATAGAAAGACATCAGAATTCCCGACATTTTTTACTCCCGGATTTTTTGCGCTCAGTTGTTCGAATACTTGTTGGAGAGATCGATGCCGAGGGTCTTCGCAGTCTCCTCGTTGTAGCTGAATTCACACTTGTCCGCCGGCAGGTACTCGATCGGCATGGTCGCCGGGTCCGCGCCCTCGGTGAGAATCTTTACCGCCTGCTGTCCGCAGAGGTAGCCCAGCTCATAGTAATCGATGCCGTAGGTGCAGAGGCCGCCGCTCTGGACCTCGCCGTCCTCGCCGCAGATCACGGGGATCTTGTTGTCGTTTGCGATCATGGCAATCGTCGTCATGCCTGCCGCCGCCATGTTGTCGGTCGGGACATAGATCGCGTCAATTCCCTTGCTGATCGCGGACTCGACGACAGTCTGGATCTCGTTGGAGGCGGTGATCGGCATATCGACTGTCTCCATGCCGAGTGCCTCGCACTCCTTCTCCGCCATGTCCTTCTGAATCAGGGAGTTTGACTCCGCGGAGCAGTACAGGACACCGACCTTCTTCGCGTCCGGAATGATCTCCTTCAGAAGATCAATCTGCTCCTTGACCGGCGTCAGATCGGAGGTGCCGGTGACGTTTCCGCCGGGCGCGTCATTTGACGCGACGAGCTTCGAGGCCGCCGGGTCCGTGACCGCCGTGATGAGGATCGGGATCTCCGTCGTCTGCCCTGCGACCGCCTGCGCCGCGGGTGTCGCGATCGCGAGGATCAGGTCCTCCTTGTCGTTCACCAGCGTGGTCGCGATCGTCTGGCACGCGGACTGGTCGCCGGAGGCGTTCTGCTGGTTAATGTCGTAGCTGATGCCGGAATCGTCCAGCGCGGCGACAAAACCCTGATTCGACTTGTCAAGTGCCGGGTGCTGCACAAACTGCAGGACACCGATCTTGTAGGTCTTGCCGGAAGCGTCCTTCGACGCCGCCTCGGTGCTCTCCTCCTTCTTCGACTCCGCCGCCTGTGTCTCCGCGGAAGCCGCTGTCGTCTCCGCTGCGGCCGAGGTTTCCGCCGCAGTCGTGGAAGCCGAGGAGCCTCCGCACGCCGCGAGGCTCAGAACCAGAATGGAGCTTAAAGCTGCTGCCAATGCCTTTTTCACCTTTTTACCCTCCCTGAAGATCTTTTCAATGCCTGAAAATTAAAAAGTACACCGTATTTTATCACGGCCGGTTTTCCGCGTCAATCCGTCAAAGCATTGGCGCGTCACAGCGCCCTCAGCAGAGGAGAGGCATCAGCCGAGAAGCAGCATGAGCAGCGGAATCGTGATGAAGATCCCGAGCGTCGAGAGAATGGTTCCGTCCGCGGCGTACTTTTCATCTGCGCCGTATACGCCCGCCATCACCGTGATCTGCGTCACGACCGGGAGTGCTGCCTCGACGATGAAGACCTTCTCCGCGAGTCCGGTGACACCGAAGAGCCTGCAGAAGCCCCAGCAGATGAGCGGCGAGACGATGAGCCGGAAAACCAGCATGGGAAGAATCCCCTTCTCGAAGCGGATGTTCCGGATGCCGAGCTCATAGATCACGAACCCGCTGTACATGAGGGCGAGCGGCGTGAGCGTCGCGCTCAGGTACTCCGCAAAGTGCATGAACAGAACCGGCGGATGCAGATCAAAGACAAGCAGCAGCACTGCGGTGATGCAGCCGAGAATCGGCGGCTTCGTGAAGATGTCCTTTAAGAACTGCCCCGGGGTATGGACCTCGGGCGCGGCATCTCCCGCGTGCTCCATGAGAAGGACCGCCGCAGTCTGCGTGTAGATCGAGCTCCCGAAGTAGTACACCATGACGTACGGCACCGCCTCTTCCCCGAAGAGCTCCGTCGAGAGCGGGAGGCCTATGAAGAGCGTATTCGAGAGAAACGCCATCGCCGTGAAAATCCCCTGCCGCTTCTTCGGAAGCCGGAGAATGCGGGCGGCCGCGGTGCTGAAAAGGAGACAGACACTAATCCCTATCAACGGCACGCAGAACATCCACCCGAGCTTAACGAGCTGGTCATGTCCCACGTTGTTCAGCATCCCGACGACTGCATTCATGGGAACCGCGATATTGATGACATAGCGGCTCAGGAACTTTTTCTCCGACGACGTGAGCCATCCCAGTAGTCCCAGACCATATCCGACCGCCATCAGGCAGAAAATCATGAAGACCGCGAGAAACGCGTGCAGCAGTACCTGAACCAATGCGCCGCCTCCATTTGAAAGCGGGGCCGGACAGACCCGGCCCCGCTTCTTGAGAACTTCTTGATGGTTTCCGATTTCAGCGTTTTTTCTCCGTCCGGATTTCCCCGCCGGAGTCATCCGCCGGCCGGACGCCTGTCACTCCTCGTCCCAGCTGTGATAAACCGCCTGGACGTCATCATCTCCGTCGAGCAGATCCAGGATGCGCTGCATCTTCTTCTTGTCCGCATCGTTCGAGAGGGAGACATAGGTCTGCGGAATCATCTTTACATCCGCCTCGAGCATCGGGATCCCCTGCTTCTCGAGGGTCTCTCTCACCGCGGAGAAGTCGTCCGGTGCCGTGAGAATCTCGTAGCTGTCGTCGTTGTCGTTGAAATCCTCCGCGCCGGCGTCGAGCGCGGTCATCATCAGGTCGTCCGCGTCCATCTCGCACTCTTCCTTGTCGACGAGGATCTGTCCCTTCCGGTCGAAGAGGTAGGAGACACAGCCGGGCGTGCCGACATTTCCCTCGCCCTTCGCGAAAGCGGCGCGGACATTTGCCGCGGTGCGGTTCCGGTTGTCTGTCAGCGTCTCCACAATGATTGCGACGCCGGCAGGACCGTAGCCCTCGTAGACGTTCTGCTCATAATTCACGCTGCCCAGATCGCCGGCAGCCTTCTTGATGCCGCGGTCAATCGTGTCGTTCGGGACGTTATTCGCCTTCGCCTTTGCGATCACATCGCGGAGCTTGGAGTTGTTCGCCGGATCGGGCCCACCCTCCTTGACGGCGACTGCAATCTCGCGGCCGATGACGGTAAAGATCTTTCCCTTCGCGGCGTCGTTCTTTTCCTTCTTGTGCTTGATGTTTGCGAATTTAGAATGTCCTGACATGAAAAACTGCTCCTTTTCAAAATATAAACCGCAATGATTTTAGCACCGGGGCTGACACGCGTCAACCGGAACCGCGCGGCCCGCTCCCGCCCGGCTTTCCGCCGCTCTCCCCGGGCTCCTCCGGACCTGCTCCCCGCGAAGCGGCAGCCTCTGCGCCCGGCTTTCCTGTCTCCGCCTGTTTCTTCTCCTCCCAGGT
>CACXCJ010000101.1 GCA_902766175.1 uncultured Lachnospiraceae bacterium | reverse complement strand
CTTTCCAAGGATCACGCCGAGCTCCGCCTCTGCGGTCGTCTTCTGCGCCTCCTTGAGAGCCGGGAGCTTGATCGTGTCGCCCGGCCCGATCAGCGTATCCGCCATCTTGAAAAAGCTGCCCGGAAAGCCCTGCGGCGCCGCATTGCCGATATCCGCCGCGTGGTCCTTGTAGTTTAAGCCGATGCCGAAAATTCTCTTCGGGTTCCGGTAGAGCGGCCCGTAGACCACCTTCTCCTGCGGGATAATGCCGGGAATGGTCTCCAGTTCCTCTTTTCCGCCCCCGTTATACCACTTCGTGAGGCCCGGGATCTGCTGCTTCTGAATGAGGGTCATGAGATCCTCCGCCCAGGCAGTTCCCTTTGCCGCATTTAATGCTGCGACCGGAAGAACACCGTTCTTCACCGCGATCGCCGCGATTTCCGCACCGTTTACCTTGATGGTAGAAAACCTCATCTCCTGCCTCCTGTCCAGAAAAAATTCAAGAAACCTGAAGAAACATCTGATTACAATCTTCAAGCAAAGAATAACACCGGGAAAATGGAGCGTCAAACGCGGAAACCATTACGTTGCCATAAGTGAAAGCTAATATCTGTGCAAGGGGAACCGCATAAAAAAACAGATGCCGCAGAATCGCAGCACCCGTTTTTCTGATTTCAGCGCGGAGATTAACCTGGTGTGTCATTCATGTTTATGCTCAGTCTGTATTATAATTAGGCCTGCTGCTTTCCTTATAATACTGATTTGCTAACGCATTTGCCTCTTTCTCGTGCGTATAAAGATAATAGAGATAGGAAATACCAAATCCACCAATGGGGCCAAGAAATTTCGATGCCTTTCCCACAATATATTTACCCAGGAATCCACCGCCATACGTTTTCTGCATCGCATCTTCTGATAAAGCCTTGAACTCTGCCACAGCCGCTCCTTTCCTGCTCCTGTTTTATCTGCATTCTTAAATACCGCGCACCTCAGATCGGTTCTTCATGGCTTCACAGCCATTTCCCGTATCCCATGACTGGTCTGCTCTCCGGTACATCCTCCTGCCGAACACCAGGTCTTTAACTCAACCAGCCTTGTACTTGTTATAAAGTATCCGGAATTTTCTATCTATCACGTTTATTTAAAAATTGTGTAAGATCTGTTGTTTTCCTGTCAGATTATAATCGGATATTCTGTAAATTTGCGCCGGATTAGAGTATTCTTTAAACGGACGGGCTTCTCTTCCCTGTCTCAAGGCCGGAGAGGAGGGAGCATTCCCGCGCGCCGGAATGTGCTAAAATAGCAGCACAGATGTCACGGGGTCCGGCGGATTTACGCGCCGGATGGGAACGCAGCTGACCGGCAGCCCGGCCGCATGAGAAAATGCCCGGACTTCCGACACACGGAGGAATTCTCGACAAACGGAGGAATTCTCAATGAATCAGACGGATCTTCACACACTGCTGGAAGATTTCCGAAGCGGAAAAGTTTCCGAGGCGGAGGTTCTCCTGAAGCTTAAGGAGGCGCCCTACCAGGATCTTGGGTTTGCAAAGCTTGACACGCACCGCGCGCTCCGGCAGGGTGCGGCCGAGGTGATTTACGGCGCCGGAAAGACGGCGGAGCAGATTCTCTCCATCGCGTCTGCCGCATGGAGAGCAGGTCAGAAAACCATCCTCATCACCCGCGTCTCTCCTGCAAAAATGGCGGAAATCCGATCGAAGACGCCGGATTTTCCGCTCTCCTACAATGAGACGGGGGAGATTGCGGTCGCCGGGCAGCTGCCGGAGCCGGACGGAAACGGCACCATCGTGATCGCGACCGGCGGAACGAGCGATCAGAAGGCTGCGGAGGAGGCATTTGTCACCGCGGAGGCGCTCGGAAACAGGGCCGTCCGGCTCTATGACGTCGGCGTGGCGGGCCTGCACCGCCTCCTCTCAAACCTGGATATCCTCATGTCAGCGCACGCCATCATCGCGATTGCAGGCATGGAGGGCGCACTCGCGAGCGTGATCGGCGGCCTGGTCGACTGCCCGGTCATCGCCGTCCCGACCAGTGTCGGCTACGGGGCGAGCTTTCACGGGCTCTCCGCCCTCCTCTCCATGCTGAACTCCTGCGCGAGCGGCGTGAGCGTGGTGAATATCGACAACGGCTTCGGGGCAGCCTACCAGGCTTCGATGATCAATCACCCGAAGCCCGCAGAGAAACGGCAGAGCTGACACAGACGAAAAATTTTATTTTAAAGGATGAACCTTCATGCGCACCTTATATCTCGAATGCAAGATGGGCGCGGCCGGCGATATGCTGACCGCCGCGCTTCTGGAGCTTCTGCCGGAAAACGAGCAGAAGGAGACCCTCGACAGACTCCAATCCCTCTTTCCCGATACACTGAGGATCTCCGCGGAAAAGGCGGTCCGCGCCGGCGTAACAGGGACCCTGATGCGCGTGCTTGTGCGCGGGGAGGAGGAAGTGAGTGAGGACGTCCCGGACCGGGAAACGCACGGGCACCTGCACACACACGAACACGGCTGTGACACGCCCGGGCACGCACCCGAACATGACGGACACGCACAGGACGAAAGCGGGCACGGTGAACACGCGCAGGAACACGCGCACGTGCATCACCATCATCACACCTCCCTCGCCGACATCCGCGCGATCATCGATGGCTTTGCTCTCCCGGAGGAGGTGAAGGCCGACATCTGCGCGGTCTACGATCTTCTCGCGGAGGCGGAGAGCCACGCGCACGGCGTGCCGGTCACGGAAATCCACTTCCACGAGGTCGGCGCACTGGATGCGGTCGCGGACATCACGTCCGTGTGCTTCCTGATGCATAAAATTGCACCGGAGCAGGTGCTCGTCTCCGCGGTCAATGCAGGCTCCGGTCAGGTCCGCTGCGCCCACGGCATCATGCCGGTTCCCGCGCCCGCAGCGGAGTACCTTCTCCGCGGCATTCCCTGCTACCAGTCCGAGACCATCCGCGGTGAGCTCTGCACGCCGACCGGCGCAGCGCTCCTGCACTACTTCGGCACCTCCTTCGGCGCGCAGCCCCTCATGACGATCGAGAAGACCGGGTATGGGATGGGAAACAAGGAGTTTCCCGCCGCAAACTGCGTCCGCGCCTTTCTCGGGGAGGCAGACCCGGCCGGGGACGGCGCTCCGGGAGATGCGGAAAAAAGCAGTTCGGAACGCGCAGTCCAGCTCGAGTCCAATGTCGATGACATGACGGCGGAGGAAATCGGCTTTGCGATGGACCGCCTCTTTGAGGCCGGCGCGCGCGAGGTCTTCACGGTTCCGGTCCAGATGAAGAAGAACCGCCCCGGAACCCTGATCGCCGCGATCTGCCTTCCCGATGCGGCCGATGCCGTGATCCGCGCCATGTTCCGCCACACAACGACCCTCGGAGTCCGAAAGCTTCTCTTTTCACGGGCGGTTCTCTCGCGGGAGTCCCGGGAAATACAGACTCCCCTCGGGTCCGTCCGCGTGAAGACCTCGGAAGGCTATGGCGTGAGGCGGCACAAGGTGGAATACGACGATGCAGCTGCGATCGCAAGGGAGACCGGAAAGACCCTCCGCGAGGTGCGGAGCGAGGCAGAGAAGACACTTGAGAAGAAAGCAGCTCTCCGGGAGGGCATAAAACCATGATGCAGAACAAAGGCACAAACAGCAGCACGAATTTTCTTCCGCGGACGGACCTGGAGCCGCCGCTTCAGCAGAAATACCAGAAGCTCCTCTCCTGCCTGAGGGAGCTCGGAAGCACCGCGGTTGCGTATTCAAGCGGCGTCGATTCCACGCTCCTCGTGAAGGCGGCGAAGGACGTCCTGGGGGAGCGCGTGATCGCGGTCAATGCCGCCGCGCCTTCCTTTCCCGCGCGGGAGCGGGCGGAGACAGAGGCCTTCTGCAAGGGTGAGGGAATCCGCCTCATAAAGGTGCAGTTTGACCCGTTCTCCGTGCCAGGCTTCGCGGAGAATCCGGAGGACCGGTGCTATCTCTGCAAGAAGGCGCTGTTTACGAAAATCCGGGAGCTCGCCGCGGAAAACGGCATGCACACGGTCTCCGAGGGCTCCAACATGGATGATCTCGGCGATTACCGCCCCGGCCTGAAGGCAATCCGGGAGCTCGACATCCGAAGCCCGCTCCGGGAGGCGGGTCTCACAAAGGCGGAGATCCGCGCGCTCTCGAAAAAGCTGGGCCTTCCGACCTGGAACAAGCCCTCCTACGCGTGCCTCGCATCCCGCTTTGTCTACGGAGAAAAGATCACCGCGGAAAAACTCGGCATGGTGGAACGGGCTGAGCAGCTCATGCTGGACCTCGGGTTTTCGCAGATGCGCGTCCGCATTCACGGAAAAATGGCGCGGATCGAGGTGCTGCCAGAGGATTTTGAAAAAATCATGGAAGAAGGGACGCGGCGCAGGATCGTCCGGGAGCTCAAGGCCCTCGGCTTCTCCTATGTGACGCTCGATCTGCAGGGGTACCGCACGGGCAGCATGAACGAGACGCTTCCGAATGCGAATCACAGCTAGAACCCGATCAGGGCTTCTGCTGCATCAGCAGTGAAAGCACTTCCCCGGTGCTGTCCGCAATCCAGTCCGCGCCCGCATTCAAGAGCTCCTCTCTGCTTCCATACCCGTATGTCACGCCGATGCTCCTGAGGCCCACCTCTCTGGCGCCGCGAATGTCATACTCCCGGTCGCCGACCATGACCGCCTCCTCCCGCCGGGCAGTGGGTCCCAGACGCCGGAGCGCCTCCGTGATGATCTGCGGCTTGCCGGCATCCGTTTCACTCAGGCTGCTCCCGACCATCTCCTCAAAGAAGCAGTCAATCCGGTACTGCGTGAGGATCTGCTTCACGAAGACCTCCGGCTTAGAGGAGGCGACCGCCAGGCGAAAGGTGCGGTCCCTGAGGCCTGCAAGCATTTTCACAATGCCCGGGTAGAGTGCGGTCTCAAAAACCCCTTTCTCCCGATAGCGCTCCCGGTAAAAGCAGATCGCTCTCTCCGCCTCCTCCCGATCCATCCCGATAAAATGCATGAAGCTGTAGAGCAGCGGCGGGCCGATAAAGGCGCGGAGCGTCTCATCATCCGCTTCCGGCCGTCCGCACTTTTCCAGTGCGTACCGGACCGACCGCATGATGCCAGGTCCGGATTCTATGATGGTCCCGTCGAAATCAAACAAGACAGTCGTGAACATGGGTTCCTCCCTCGATTTCGGAATTCAATTTCTGTCTGAGGCTTCCCGCGGCTGAAGAGATTTTTACAAATCCCGTCTACCCTGTAAAAACATTTTGTGCGATAATGAGGGTGCTGTCAATTGTTACTGTTCAGGGCCAGTCAGCGCTTCCCAGAACGATATGTCTGTGCCGGTGCAGAGACACATGTCTGGGAAACCCTGCATGATGGATATGCGCACCTCGAAAAGTGAGAAGCATTTCGAGGCGGGCTCTGAATCACCACGTCTGCTTTTGTTTTTCAGAGAATGGAGGACATCATGAGCAATCCGTACAAGGGCACAAAGACCGAGAAAAATCTTATGGAAGCATTTGCCGGGGAGTCCCAGGCGCGGAACAAGTACACGTACTTTGCCTCCGTCGCAAAAAAGGCGGGCTACGAGCAGATCGCTGCCCTCTTCTTAAAGACCGCAGAGAATGAGAAGGAGCACGCAAAGCTCTGGTTCAAGGCGCTCAACGGAATCGGCAACACCGCGGAGAACCTCAAGGATGCGGCGGAGGGCGAGAACTACGAGTGGACCGACATGTACGCCCGCATGGCTAAGGATGCCGACGAAGAGGGCTTCCACGACCTCGCGGAGCAGTTCCGCGGCGTCGCTGCGATCGAGAAGTCGCATGAGGAGCGCTACCGGAAGCTGCTCGAAAATGTCGAGAAAAAAGAGGTCTTCGAGAAGAGCGGCGTGAAGGTCTGGGAGTGCCGGAACTGTGGCCACATCTGCATCGGCACGAGCGCGCCGGAGGTATGTCCGGTCTGCAAGCATCCGCAGTCGTTCTTCGAGGTACGCGCAGAGAATTATTGATTCTGCGAAAACAGACTTTTCCGCGCGGGCTGCCGGTGGAGCTGCATTTTCAGGCCCCTGACGTGTGCTCAGACCCTGAAGCGCGCTCATCCCAGACCGCGGCGAGACCCAGAATCACCAGCAGCGCGCACCATACAAGCATGAGCAGGATCGGAATCGTGAAGGTTCCGGTCCTGTCTTGTATTGCGCCGATGAGAAACGGAGCCGGTGCGGCCAGGAAGTAGCCGATAAACTGAGCGAAAGAGGAGAGACGCACGGCCTCCGCCTCATTTCTCCCCTTCACCGCAATGAGCGTGATCGCCAGACTGAACGTGAGCCCCGCCCCGAGTCCCATGAGGACGGTGCCCGCCATCAGCACGGAATGGATGTCTGTGAGAAGCAGCAGCGCCGGTCCCGTCCCGTACAGAATGCCGCAGGAAGCCGCGAGAGCCCGCCGCTGCCGCGGATATCTCTGATAGAGGATCGGCATGAAGTAATTCGTGAGGATCTGGAACGTCTGGAACACAAACACCATTGCGCCGGCAGCGCTCTCGCTGAATCCGCGCTCCTGGAAAATCGAGGAAAGCCAGGCTGTACTGCTGAAAAACATGCAGGACTGCAGGCCCATGAAGAGCGCCACACACCAGCTCGTGAGGCGCCGCGCGGTGCTTGAGAGCGGCTCCGCGGTCTTCACTGCGAGCGGATGACGGGCCTCCCTTGAGGGTGCCCAGAAAAGAATCGCCGCCGCAGGGAACAGGGCGAAGAGCGCCATCGCGTTCTGCCAGCCGCCGAGGAGCGCCGAGAGAATCACCGCCGTTCCTGCCGCCACTCCCGACATCGCATTCATGGACGCGGAATAGGCGCCCATCACGGGGCCTAAGTGAGCAGCCCAGTCCTGCCGGATCCAGACCGGCGTCAGGACGTTCAGAATGCCGATCCCGAGGCCGAGACACGCGGTTCCCGCGAGAAGTCCCGGCACTCCGAGGTAGGAACGCCCGAGGATTCCCGCGAGGATGAGCGCCGTGTCAAGGAGAAACCAGGTCCGGACCTGGAGCTTATGGAGAAACCTGCCGGAGACGAGCGCCGTCAGGCCGAAAATAAAAAGCGGAATCGTGGTCAGCATTCCGGAGAAGGAGGAGCTTAAGTGAAGCGTCTCCTTCATCTGTGCGACCAGCGGTCCCACTGTGCTCATGGGAGAGCGCATGCAGAAGCACACGAGCATAAGCCCGAAAACCGTCCGCCTCAGGCTTCCGACCTCCCCTCTTTTCACCGCAGAGGATGCATT
Source organism: uncultured Lachnospiraceae bacterium (assembly GCA_902766175.1). Classification (GTDB taxonomy): domain Bacteria; phylum Bacillota; class Clostridia; order Lachnospirales; family Lachnospiraceae; genus Moryella. The sequence continues at coordinate 8,357 of CACXCJ010000101.1, read as the reverse complement.
TCGTTCCATCTCTCAGTCTCCTCCAAAGATCCGGTCTTCCTGTTCTGCAGCGGTTTTCCAGTTCTGGGGTGCTTTTCCCGCCCCGGCTCTCTTCCCGGAAGCAGCCTTTCCCGCATCCAGATCTCCTCCCGGGTTCAGCTTTTCCCGCACCCGCCTACACTTTATGATACCCTTTTTCCCTCACGGTGAAAACGGCGGATTCAGGAAAATGGATAGCATGAATACAGGAAGTCAGAAACTTGCGTTTCCGGATTTCCGACTCTGAGAAGGGTGCCGCACATCAATCAAAAAGAGGCCCGGCGGGCGCAAGACCAAAGCCCGGCGGGTCTCTTTATCCAGTGAAAATCGTACAGGGTCATCTTGCCAGCAGATTCGGAAGGAACATGGAGATCTGCGGGATATACGTGATGAGCATCAGGCAGATGATGAGCGCTGCCAGGAACGGAAGGCTCTTCTTCGCGATCTTCTCGATCGGAAGATTTGTCATTCCGGAGGCGACGAACAGGCACACGCCAAACGGCGGCGTCAGCGTTCCGATGCAGATATTCACGCAGAGCATGATGCCGAAGTGAATCGGATCCATCCCGATTGCGGCTGCGATCGGATAAAGAACCGGGGTCATGATCACAATCGCCGCAATGCTCTCGAGGAAGCATCCGACGACCAGCAGCACAATGTTCATAAGAAGCATGATCAGGATCGGGTTTGTGGTGAGACCCATGATGGCATCCGCGACCATCTGCGGTATCTTGCCGACAGTCAGCGCCCATCCGAAGAGAGACGCCGTGCAGACCAGAAGCATGATGCCGCTCGAGGTCCTGATGGAATCCAGGAGAATTTTCGGCAGGTCTCTGATCGTGATCTCCTTATAGATGAACGTCGCGACGATAAAGCAGTACACACACGCGACAGCCGCTGCCTCGGTCGGCGTGAAAATGCCGCCGTAAATACCGCCAAGGACAATGACCGGCATCAGAATTGCGAGAATTGCGCTCGTGAAGGATTTCCCGAGGAAAGCGGCATTGAACTTCCTGTCGCTCACATAGCCGTGCTTCCTGCAGATGAAGTAGCTGACCAGAATCATCGACAAGCCGCAGAGGATGCCGGGAAGGAAGCCGCCCATGAACAGGCCGCTGATCGAGGCGCCGGTAATGGTGCCGTAAGAAATCATCATCAGGCTCGGCGGGATGATGGCGCCGAGGACTCCGGAGGATGCAGTCACGGCCGCCGCAAATTCGAGGTCATAGCCCTTCTCCTTCATGCCCGGAATCATGATGCTTCCGATTGCCGCCGTGGTCGCGGTGTTGGAGCCGGAAATTGCGCCGAAGAACATACACGCGACCGTCGTCACAATGGCAAGGCCGCCGCTGATCCAGCCGACCAGCGCATCAACGAAGTTAATGAGCCTGCGGGAAATGCCGCCCGCACTCATCAGGTTTCCGGAGATAATGAAGAGCGGCAGCGCGAGAAGCGAGAAGGAATCGCTCGCGACGACCACGCGCTGCATGGCCGCGACGAGAGGCGTGCCCTGTTCCAGAATCAGATACAGAATGCTGGAAAGGCAGAGGCACACGCCGACCGGCACGGACAGCGCCAAAAGAACTACCAGGGACAGAAACAGCAGTGCAGCACCCATCAGCTCTTCTCCTCCTTTCCGTGTCCGAGCGTATCCACCATCTGCTCAATCTGAAACAGCGTGATCATGACGCCGCAGACCGGAGCCGACAGATAGACAATTCCCTTCGGGATCTGCATGGCTGGCGACTTCTGTCCCATGAACTTCTGAGCAAATGCGCCGCCGTAGCGGATCAGAACATAGCAGAAAATCAGAATCAGGATGGAAATGACAATGTAGAGCACCTTTTTCCCGCTTCCCTTCAGGGCGTTGATCAGGATTTCCACCGCCACAAGGGATTTTTTCCGGTGCGCGTAGGCTGCGCCGAGAAATGTGAGCCAGACTGCCATGTACCGGGAGAGCTCCTCCGACCAAGACAGTGGCATGCCTATGGCTCTGGTGACGACCTGCGCGAAACAGGACAGGACCATGACAATCGCGAACGCGATGATGATCCACTCATCGATCTTCGTGATCGCCTCGTTAAATTTCGCTAAAGCCTTCAAGCTAATTCTTCCTTTCTCATGCGGCTGCCGGGCGCCGCAGGGCACCCGGTAGCCGTCCGGATTGTTTCGCGTTTCAGCGCATCAGGCACCTGTAATTGCAGAGATCTGATCCAGAATGTCTCCGCCGATCTTGTCGCGATACTGCGCATAGACCGGATCGCAGGTCTTGCGCCACACCTCCTTGTCGACCTCAGTAATCGTCATACCGTTGTCCTTCAGGATCTGGATGGCGTCATTGTCCATCTTCTCGTGGCACTGGCGCTCATAAGTTCCGGCCTCCACCGCTGCGTCGCGGATCACCTTCTGGTAATCCTCCGGCAGGGACTCCAGCATGTCCTTGTTGCAGAAGAATGGAGCCGGTGAATAGAAGTGTCCGGTCATCGTCAGGTACTTCTGGACCTCATACAATGCGTTAGTGGAATAGATGACCGGCGAGTTCTCAAGGCCGTCCATGGTGCCCTGCTGCAGCGCCGTAAAGACCTCGGACCATGCCATCGGACTTGCGACGGCGCCCATCGCGTTGAAGGAGGCAATGTGAATTTCATTTTCCATGGTGCGGATCTTAAGGCCCTTCAGGTCCTCCGGGGTTTTCACCTCGCGCTTGCTGTTGCTGATGTCACGGAAGCCGTTTTCCCAGAAGGAGAGGCCGACCATGCCCTGATCGTCAAGCTTGTCCAGAATGCTGCGGCCGATGTCGCCGTCCAGTACCTCATATGCGGTCGGCCGGTCCTTGAACAGGAACGGAAGGTCGAAAGCGTACATCTCCGGAATGGTGTTTGCGAACGGCGCGGAAGCGACGACGCCGAAATCAATGGATCCCATCTGGACCTGCTCAACGATATCGTTCTCGTTTCCGAGCGTCCCGTTGTCATAGACCTCAATCGTCACGTGTCCGTCCGTTCCCTCATTTACCAGCTCCGCAAACTTGTTTGCGCCGAGCGTGTAGGGATGGTCGGAGTTGTTGACGTGTGCCAGCTTGAATGTGTAGGTTTTCCCGCCGTCCGAAGGCTTCTGCGCAGCAGCCGCGGTGCTTCCGGAATCGGACGATTCCGCCGCTGCAGCTGTCGTTGCGGCTGCCGCCGTGGTCGAGGATGAGCTTCCGGAGGAGGAGCCTCCGCATCCGGCCAGAATTCCGGCTGTCATTGCTGCCATGACTGCGATCGCAATTACTCTTTTCATTTAACTCCCTCCTTTATCAGCGCCGGAGCCGCAGAAAGCGGTTCCCTTCAAGCATCCATGAAAGAAAAGAAGGAGCAATCCCGATGCCAGCGTGCATATATTTCCCGATTCAGATCGCATTTTTCGCTTTTTTGCACAAAGAAAAAGCCGGCAGCTCTGCGCTCCGGCCCATTATTTTAACAATTATGCAGGTATAAAACTGCCCTAAATTCACATTTTTGGCATATCTGTGCGTTCTACGCGGACAAATGCAGCTGTAAATCCTTACTTTGCTCATTTGTGCCAATAAACGTGTGCATTTTTGCGCGGCATCCGGTTCTGCACAAATTTGCGCAGTCACCGCTTCCGCATCGTCCTTTTCTCCGACGCGCTGCCGGTACTCACCGCTCCTCGCAGATCTGGAAGATGTAGAACTTGAGATAATAGGTCTCACCGGCCGCCCAGAGAATCGGGTGGTCCGGCGCCTGTGTCGAGAAGGAGACCTGACGGAGGCGCCTGTGCGCGCCGTTTGCCGCCTCGCGGATTGTCTTCGCAAAGAGCTCCTGATCCATGAAGTGAGAGCAGGAGCAGGTCGCGAGAAAGCCGCCGTCCCTCACGAGCTTCATGCCGCGCAGATTAATCTCGCGATATCCCTTCACTGCGCGCTTAATCGTCTCCCGCGACTTTGTGAACGCCGGCGGGTCAAGAATCACGACATCGTAATTTTCGCCCTCAGCCTCAAGATGCGGAAGCAGCTCGAACACGTCCGCCGTCCGGAACTTCACGCGGTTCTCAAGGCCGTTCAGCCTCGCATTTGCCTCCGCCTGCTCTATGCCGGTCTCGGAGGCGTCCACCGCGAGAACCTCAGAGGCGCCGCCGTGCGCCGCGTTCAGGGCGAAGGAGCCCGTGTGCGTGAAGCAGTCGAGGACCTTCTTTCCGGCGCAGAGACGCGCGACCCGGGCGCGGTTCTCCTTCTGATCGAGGAAGTAGCCCGTCTTCTGACCTTCTTCGACATTTACCAGAAAACGGACGCCGTTCTCCGTGATCTCCACATTCGTGTCAAAGGGCGCCCCGAAGAAGCCCTTCACGCGCTCCATGCCCTCCTTCAGCCGCTCCTTTGAGTCGCTCCGCTCGTAGATGCCGCGGATCCGGATGCCGTCCTCCGCGAGGATCTTCACCAGAATTTTAAGAATCCGCTCCTTCATGCGGTCTATCCCGAGCGCAAGACTCTCGAACACCAGCACATCCGCGTACTTGTCGACCGTGAGGCCGGGCAGGAAATCCGCCTCTCCGAAGATCACGCGGCAGGCGGCCGTGTCCACGACCTCCTTCCGATAGTTCCAGGCGGCGCGGAGACGCCGCTCGAGAAAGGCATCATCCACCGGCTGAGAGGCGTCCCGCGTCATCATCCGCACGAGGAGATGCGAGTTCCGGTTGATGAAGCCGTTTCCGAGGGGGTAGCCGTCAAAATCCTCCACTGTCACGAGGTCCCCGTTTTCAAACGTTCCCTCGACGGCCTCCGCCTCGTTGTCGTAGATCCATGCGCCTCCGCTCTTGAATTCCCGCGCGCCGCCCTTTTTCACGTGTACGATACAGGGATATGCCATTGCAATTCCTTTCCGGTCCGGTCTGCCGGACGTCCTGGCTGTCCTCTGCAGAAAAAGCTTCTCCGCTGCTGTTCTGCTGTTCACAGCCGTTCCTCGTAATGCTTCAGAGCTTCTTTTTAGTTATAGCACATTTTCGCCGGCCGCCTCCAGGTTTCCTACGCGGCGTCTCAGGAACTCCCAGCACTTCTTCCGGTCGCACCCGGCTTCCCGGTCCAGCGCACACCGCTCCCGGAAGCTCTCCGCAGCGCTGCGGCTCAATCCTCCGGAATCCCCGCAGCGGACGGCGCCGTCCTTTTTCAGGTATGCGAGCACACGCAGGGCATCCCAGGGCTCCCTCGAAAGGATGAGGTCCGCGCATCCCGGCGGAATCCGAGGGGAAAGCGCCGTCCCCTCCGGGACGATCCGGACATGAAACACGGAGGCCGAATGCCGGAAAAGCAGGACCCGTCTCCTCTCCGGCGCGCGCCGAAAGTCCGGTGCATCGTTTCCGCGGCGTCCGCCGGGAAAAATTCCGGCAGATCCTCCGGAAGCTTCCCCTTCAGATTTCTCGAGCTTCGCAAGCGCCTTCAGCACCTCCCGCTCCCGGAAGCCGGAAAAAATGATGTTCATCAAAGCTCCGCCTCCTCCGGGAGCATCGGCATCCCGCAGAGGGAGCGCTCGACGGGCGGCTTTGCGCGGAGGAGGAAGCGCTCCGCGCCCGGCCCGATAAGCGTCCTGAGGGCCCCGGCGATATCGTCCGCGCGGCTCTCCTCCCCGTGAAAGGAGAGGACGCTGCAGGGAAGCTCATACTTTCCCTTGACTGCGTAGACGGGAAGCAGCAGTTCCTCCCGCGTCTCATCGAGAACCAGCACTTCCCGCACAGAGGCGAGAAACTCCCGGATCTTTCCCTCCGGGAGCGGCCAGGTCGTTCCGATTTTCAGGATCCGGACCTCCCGGCTTCCGTTCAGGATCTCCAGCGCCCTGAGAAACGCCGGCCCCCGCGCGATGATTCCCCGCTCTCCGCATCCGCTGCTCCGGTTCCAGGCTGAATCCGAAAAAGCGGTGCCCGGAATTCCGTCCGGCATTTTCTCCGGCCTCTTCTTCAGGGTGCTTCCTCCGCCCGCCGCTCCACGCGGACAGTTTCTCCTGCGCCGCATTTTCGGCAGATACTCCGGGAGCAGCGACTCGCGGCCTTCTCTTACTTCCTCCTCCAGACGGATCAGGATCGGGGTCCGGTAGGTATCCGCGTACAGGCAGGCGGAGCGCGCCATCCCGAGTGCTTCCACGGGAGTCGCCGGGTAAAACTCCGGGAGCCGCCGATAGCGTCCCAGCTCCGCTCTCATTCCCACGCTCCTTCCGCTTGTCCTTCTGCCGCTCTTTCCTCCGGTTGTCTCTCCCCTCTTTCCTTCCGCAGTTTCAGGCAGAAGGGACGGGAAAATAATGATGCCGTCCTCCGTCTCGATTCGTCTGTTTTTCGCGGCGCCTTCCCGCACCGCTTCCTTTCCATTCAGCAAGCGCATCCCGCTCTCCTTTCCTGATCTTCTGAAAGGAAGGACGAGATGCGCCTTTTTTTGGTTCACTTCCCCCTGAAATTCTGATAAACTTGGATGGCAAGAAAAAGATGTGATGGCAGATACGAAGGCGCAGCTCACGGAAGCATTCTGGCAGCTGCTGGAAAAGAAATCCTATAAAAAAATCACCGTGCGGGACATCGTCGACTTCTGTCAGGTGAACCGCAATACTTTTTATTACCATTTTGAGGGAATTCCGGATCTCCTGCGGCACGCGGTGAAGACATTCGAGACAGACCTTCTCTCCGATGAGAAGGTCAGCCGCTCGCCGCTTCTCTGCATTCTTCCGGCGGCTGAGGCCTGCATGAAGCACCGGGAGGCGATCGCCCACCTGAAGGACTCGAAGGCCTGGCCGGACGTCCAGAACATGATCCGGGAGATCTGCAGCCGCGCCTCCGCGGCCTATGTTGATTCCGTCGCCACACGGGCGGCGGGGAACAGCTCCTGTGCTGACGCAGGAGAACGCGCAGCGCATGGCGCATCAGCCAGCGGGCCCCGTGCGGCAGCCCCGGCAGGAAACCGCTGTCTCACAGCGCGGGACCGGGAGATCCTGATCCGCTTTTTTCAGTCCGTCCTGTCCGGATGTCTGCTCGACTGGATGAACGGAGACATGCAGGAAAACCTACTCTCCGACATCTGCCGCGTGATAGAACTGCTGTCAGACCCGGACTGCCCGTTCAGCCCTCCCAGCAGGCGCTGATGCCCATGCCGAAGGAATCCGGCCCGGTGTGGACGCAGACCACGAGGGAGAGCGGATCGTAGCGCACCTCCTCCGGAAATGCGTCCTCCACCTGTTTTTTCCACGCCTCCGCATCCTCGGGATTCACGAAGCTTCCCGCGGCCCCGACGCGGATTCTGCGGCCGCTCTTCCTGTATGCGTCCGCCACCTTCCGCATCTCCTCGATCTCTCTCTTCCGGCAGTTCATCGTGCCGCGGACTGTCGCAAACTGGTCCAGTTTTTCTCCCTTGATGATGAGGAGCGGCTTGATGTTCAGAATCGTCGCAACCGCAGCCGCGGCGGGCGTCACTCTTCCGCCGTTTTTCAGGTACTTCAGTGTCTCCACGCCGAGGAAAATGGTGGAGTCAAATGCCATGCGCTCAAGCTCTGCGCGGATCTCCGGCGCGCTCAGGCCGCGGGACACCATGGCCCTCGCGTCCTCCACGGACTGCCGCATGGTGACAGAGATGCGGTGATTGTCCGCCACCTGGACGCGGCCGCCGTACTCCCCGGCCAGAAGGCGCGCCGTCTGGGCGGAACCGCTCAGCCCCGAGGAGAGCGGAATGTAGACGAGATCGTCATAGTCCGCGAGAATCTGGTCCCACATCTTCATCACGGACTCCGGCGACGGCTGAGAGGTGTGGACGGATGCCCCCTCCTCAAGCCTTTGAAAAAAGTCCCCGTGGGAGATGGTCTCCCCCTCAAAGTACGTTTTTCCGTCTATGATAATCGGGGTCGGGATCACGAAGATCCCGAGCTTCGCAGCTTCCTCCGCGTAGATTCCGCTGTTGGTGTCCGTCAAAATTGCTGTGCTCATGCTTCCCCCCTGACCATGGTCCGTTTTTTCTTTTCTTCGGTGGAGCCGTTTCCTCCGGTTCCGGGTTTTCTTCCGCCTCCGCCGACCGTGCAGAGCACGACGCAGTGTTTCATGAGGCCCTCGAGAAAGATCGAAAGCCCCACCGCCGCGTGCCTCACGCGCATGCTCTCCATCGGGAATACGATCAGCATGACGCCGCAGATGGCGCAGAGAATGGAAATCACCAGAAGAAGCACCCAGCTGCGGATTCCGAACTTCGCCGCGTCCTTGGCGGTCTGAATCGTCAGGACGCTGTCGAAGAGGATCAGAAATCCGAGCCCGCCCTTGAAATACCCGGTCACGCGGACATTAAACAGCAGCACCACAAAACCGACGATCATGAACAG
>CACXCJ010000100.1 GCA_902766175.1 uncultured Lachnospiraceae bacterium | reverse complement strand
TTGAGGGGAGCGTCACGCGCCTCGAGGAGTACGCCTCCTGCCCGTACAGGCATTTTCTCGACTACGGCCTGGGCCTGAAGGAGCTCAGGGAATTTGAGATCGGCGGTCAGGACATCGGGACGCTCGTCCACCGCTCGATCGAGACGGTATTCCGGCTGGCGGCAGGGAAAAACCTCCAGATCCAGGCCATGGCGGACGAGGAACGGGATCGTTTCGTCGATCACTGCACCATGGAGGCGGTGGAGGGGGACCCGAGCGGACTTTACACGGACAGCGCGAGGAACCGCTGGCTGATTCAGAAGATTTCCGCCATTGTCCGGATCAGCGTTCTCATCATGGCGAGGCAGCTTAAGGAGGGAGAGTATGTCCCTGCCGCAGAGGAGCTCTCCTTCGGGCCCGCGGACGCGTCCTCCATGCGGATTCTTCTCCCGGGCGGGGGCGAGATGCGGCTCTTCGGGAAGACGGACCGGGTGGATCTCTTCGAGGACAGCAGCCGGATTCTCGTGAAGATTGTGGACTACAAGACCGGAAGCACTGTCTGGGAGCCGTACCGGATTCTCTCCGGGGCGCAGATCCAGCTGATTCTCTATCTCGACGCGGTCACGGAGATTCTAAGGAGAAGACATCCGGGAAAGAAAATTATCCCGGGCGCCGTGCTCTACGAACCGGTCCAGGCACCGTTTTTAAAGCGCAGCGAGGCGCCGGATCCGGAGACCGCCCTGAAGGCCATGATGAAGAAGCTTCTTCCGAGCGGCCTTCTGAATGCGGAGGAGGATGCATTTCCGCACCTTGTGCGGGATCCCTCCATGGCCCCGTACCTCTTCGGCGTCAGGATTCCGAATGGCGGCAGCCTTCCGGCGGGGGATCGGGCGGTGAGCGCCTCGCGCTTTGAGAAGCTCTGCCTCTATGTGCGGGAAAAGGCAGTTCAGGCGGGAGAGGGCATCCTGAGCGGGAGAACGGATGCGAGCCCTCTCAGGGAGGGAGACAGCGCAGTGTGTGAATACTGCAGCTACCGCGCGGTCTGCGGATTTGACAGAAAGTGCGGAGGCTACCAGTACCAGAACATGGAGAAGCTTGATCCGGCGGAGGTCTGGAAGCAGATGGATTCCGGGAAGGACGGAAGGGAGGCCGGGCAGTGAAGTGGTCGGAGGAACAGGAACTTGCGATTTCGCTCCGGAGACGGCGCCTCCTGGTCTCCGCCGCGGCGGGGTCCGGCAAGACGGCGGTCCTCACGGAGCGGATTTTCCGCCGGATTACGGACGAAAGGGATCCGGTGGAGCTGGATGCCCTGCTCATCATGACCTTTACGAGGGCGGCAGCGGCTGAGATGCGGGAGCGGATCCGGAGGCGCCTGACGGATGAGCTGGAGAGAGAGTCCGCAGAGCACGGAAGCAGCGCGCGGAATGAACTTCTCATGCGGCAGAACGCACTTCTTGATGCCGCGAAAATCACGACGATCGACAGCTTCTGCCTGTCGATTCTCAGAGAGCACGCGGATCTCACCGATCTCGATCCTTCCTTCCGCGTCGGCGGGGAGGACGAGCTCTCGCTTATGAAGGCGGATGTCATGGAAGGGGTCCTGGAGGACGCCTATGCCGCAGAGACGCCGGAGTTTTTAAAGTTCGTGGGCGGCTTCTCACAGGGAAAGACGGATCGCGGGATCCGGGAGCTTCTGCTCTCGGTCTGGCAGTTCGCGGAGAGCAGTCCCTGGCCGGACGAGTGGCTTTCTGACTGTGAGGCGGAGGCACAGCAGAATGCGCTCCGCGCGGAAAATGCCGCCGGAAGCCCGTGGTTTCAGTATATCCTCAGGGAAATGCGCGTGTACGGAGAGGGATATGCACGGATAGCAGGGGAGGCGCTTCAGATCTGTGACGCGGAGAACGGGCCGTCCGGCTACCGGAGTGCGGTGCAGACCGAAAAGAGGCAGCTTGAGAAGCTCTCCCGCGCAGAGAGCGCGGAGGAACTCAGGGAGGCACTTTCTTCCTTCACCTGGCAGAGGCTCGGCAGAAACCCTAAGACAGCGGACCCGGAAGCTGCGGAGACCGTCAAGAGGATGCGCGGCAGCTGGAAAGGGGATATCCAGCGCTTTGAGGAGCTCTTCGGGACGGGAGACAGCGAGATGACGGCGGCGGACCTGAGGAACGAGGCGGAAACTGTCCTGACCGTGACCGGCCTCGTGAGAGAGTTCCGAAGGCGCTACACGGAGAAGAAGCGCGAGAGAAATCTCCTGGATTTCGGGGACCTCGAGCACCTCTCTCTGGATCTCCTCTGGGAGAAGGAGCCGGACGGGAGCCGGAAGAGAAGTGCGCTCGCCGAGGAGTACGCCGGGCGCTGCCGGGAGGTTTTTGTCGATGAGTATCAGGACTCGAACGGCGTGCAGGAGGCACTTCTCAGGGCGATAGACGGCGGGGAGCTGTTCCTCGTCGGAGATGTGAAGCAGTCGATCTACGGCTTCCGGCAGGCGCGGCCCGAGCTGTTCTCGGAGAAGTACGAGCGCTATGAGAAGTGCACGCCCTCTCACGCGGTGCCGGAGGGGACGGATACGCGCGTGGATCTGTCCCGGAACTTCCGGAGCAGAGACGAGGTGCTGGACACGGCAAACCGCGTTTTTTCTGTTCTCATGGACCGCGCCGTCGGGGGCATTGCCTACGATGAGGATGCGGCGCTCCGCCCGGGGGCGTCGTACCCGGAGAATCGGGAGCAGCCGGACGCCTACAGGACAGAGCTTCTTCTCACCTCGCGCGACAGCGCGACCGGGGAGGGGGACGCACTCGCGGCCGAAGCGCATCTCATCGCGGGAAGAATCCGGGAGCTCGTCTCGGAGAACGGCCTTCTCGTCACGGACCGCCAGAGCGGAAGCCTCAGAAGAGCAGAGTACGGGGATATCGCGCTGCTTCTCCGCTCCGCGGAGGGAAGGGCTGAGCAGTTTGTGGAGGTGCTTCTGTCCGAGGGGATTCCTGCCGAGGCGGAGCAGAAGCGCGGGTACTTTGACGCGCCCGAGGTGCAGACGGCACTCTCGCTTCTCTCCGCAATCGACAACCCCATGCAGGACATCCCGCTCGCAGCGGCGCTCCGCTCCCCCGCCTGCGCGCTCACGGAGCGGGAGCTCGCGCTTCTCACTGCGGAGGAGAAGGCTCTCGCGCGGGAAACCTCTGCGGCGCACGGCGGGCCGGAAGAGCTGTCCGCTTCCGGCAGGGGGCAGGAGAGCGCGCAGGCGGAAGATGTGCCAGACTAGAAGACGCCACAGGTTCCTCTGAGCCTCTACGACAGGCTCTGCCTCGTCCGGGACACCGGAAAGTACCCGGAGACAGAGCGGAAGCTGAAGGGATTCCTTGATTTTCTGGACCGGTCCGCGGAGCAGTCGCTCTACCTCCCGCTCCCGGAATTCATCCGGAACGTGCTCGAGGAGAGCGGATGCCTCGCGTGGGCGGCGGCTCTTCCCGGAGGAAGCGTGAGAAAGGCGAATCTCGACATGCTTTCGGAGAAGGCGGAGGGATTTGAGGCGGCCGGCTACCGCGGGCTCTACGATTTTGTCCGGTACATCGAAAATCTCCGGAAATACGACACGGATTACGGCGAGGCGGGCACCGGAGAGGAGCGCGGCGGGGCGGTCCGCGTGATGACGATTCACAAGTCGAAGGGGCTGGAGTTTCCGGTTGTTTTTCTCGCCGGGCTTTCCGGAAAATTTAACCGGAGAGATCTGAGCGCGGGCATCATCATTGACCAGAAGTTCGGGATTGCCGCGGACGCGGTGGATCTCAGCGCGCGGACGCGCGCCGCGACGCTTAAGAAAAATGTGCTCGCACAGAGAAAGAAGGAGGAGATGTACGGCGAGGAGATCCGGGTCCTGTACGTCGCTATGACGCGCGCCGCGGAGAAGCTCATTCTGACTGCCGCGCCGGCTGATCCGGCGAGGGCGGCGGATGCAGCGCTCGCCAGGAGGACGCCGCGGAGAGCGGAGATCTCCGAGATCCTCTCCGCCGGAAGCATGCTGGACTGGATTCTGCTCGCCATGTCCCGCGATGACACGCACTGCGGCATTTCGCTTAGGATCGTGGACCCCGCGGAGGCGGCAGAGAAGCGGAGGGAGGACGGCGCCATGGTCCGGGCGATGCGGGAGGAACTGCGGGCGCTTGAGGATGCGCCGCTCACTGCGGCCGGAGAGGCATTCCTGCGGACGCTTGAGGAGCCCTATCCCTTCGAGGCCGATGTAAATCTTCAGGTGAAGCGCTCTGTCTCCGAGATTAAGTTCCGGGGCCAGGATGAGGACGATGCGGACGCGCTCCGGCCGTCGTACGCTCTGCCGGAAGAGGAGAAGCGTGTCCCGGATGGCGCAGGGAAGCGTGCGCCGGAAGGCGCAAAGGCGCGCGGCACCGTCATTCACCGCGTGATGGAAAAACTGGATTACCGGAGCGTGAGAGATTCCGGCAGCATAGAGCAGTTTCTGGATGAGCTTCTTGAAAACGGGACGCTCACGACGGAGGAACGATCGGGCCTCGGCGCGGGGGACTTCGCTGCCTTCCTTTCATCGGATCTCTGCAGGAGGATGCGGAGAGCGTTTCTTTGCGGTACGCTGCACCGGGAGGCGCAGTTCGTCATGTCCATCCCCGCGCGCGAGGAGGATCCCGGAATTTCTTCCGGGGAGCCGGTGCTGGTGCAGGGAATTATCGACGCCTGGTTTGAGGAGGATGGGAAACTGATTCTTCTGGATTACAAGACGGACCGGAACGTGACGGCAGAGATGCTCCGGGAGCGCTACCGGACCCAGCTTTTGCTTTACCGGAGGGCGCTCGGCATGATGGAGGGAAGGGAGGTCAGCGAGACGCTCCTCTGGTCGTTTTCCCTGGGGGCTGAGATCTGCTTGTGAAACACGCGCTTTTGTGCTATTCTTCGTGCAAAGATAATATCAGGAAAGGAAGTACCATGACAAGAAGGATACTCCGGGAGCATTGCTTCAAGATGCTTTTCTGCACGGATTTCTACCCGCCCCAGGAAGCAGAGGAGCAGATCGATGACTACTTTGCCTCGAAACCGGAGGAGGACACGGACGAGAACGGCAGGACAGAGATTCTGCACAGCGTGGATCTTAAGCCGGAGGAAGAAGAGGAGTGCCGGAAGCGGGTCGATGCCGTGCTGGAAAAGCGCGCGGAAATTGACCGTATCCTCTCCGGTGTCACGGAGGGCTGGCGCCTGAACCGGGTCGGCAGGGTGGAGCTCACGATCTTGAGGCTGGCGTGCTATGAGATCCGCTTTGATGAGAACGTGCCGGACAAGGTCGCGATCAACGAGGCGGTGGAGCTCGCAAAAAAATATGGAGGCGACGAGTCCCCTGCGTTTGTGAACGGGATTCTCGCGAAGCTTGTCTGAGATGGCGGAGAGAGTCTACACAGTTTCACAGGTGAATGCGTATCTCAGCGGAGTCTTTCAGCAGAATCCGCTTCTCCGCCGCCTCCGCGTGCGCGGGGAGCTGTCCAATGTGAAGTACCACAGCTCCGGACATATCTACTTCACACTGAAGGATGCGGGAGGATCGCTTTCCGCCGTGATGTTCGCGAGCAGGCGGCAGGGGCTTTCGTTCCGCCTGTCTGACGGATTAAAGGTCGTCGCGGAGGGGTCCGTCGGGATCTATGAGCGCGGCGGAACCTATCAGTTCTATGCGGTTCATATCGAGGAGGAAGGGCGCGGAGATCTCTACGCCGCTTATCTGAAGCGGAAGGCACAGCTTGAGGAGATGGGGATGTTCGCGCCGGAGTACAAGAAGCCCATCCCGAAATTCGTTTCCACGGTCGGCATCGTGACGTCCCCGACAGGTGCAGCTGTCCGGGATATCATCAACATTTCCACGAGACGGGACCCCTATATCCAGCTGGTCCTCTATCCGGCGCTTGTGCAGGGGGAGCGGGCAGCGGACAGCATTGTCCGCGGAATAAAGACACTTGACCGCTATGGCGTGGATGTGATCATTGCCGGAAGGGGCGGAGGCTCGATCGAGGACCTCTGGGCGTTCAATGAGGAGAAGGTGGCGCGGGCCATTTTTGACTGCCGGACGCCGCTGGTCTCCGCCGTCGGGCATGAGACGGATTTCACAATCGCGGATTTTGTGGCGGATCTGAGGGCGCCGACGCCGAGCGCGGCCGCAGAGCTCTGTGTGCCGGACATGGCGCGCTTTCTCACGGACCTTGAGGCGTACCGCTCGACGCTCCTGGAGCTCCTGAAGCGTCAGATTCTGAGGACGCGCCAGCGGGAGCGGGAGCTTGCGCTCATGCTGAGGCTCCGCTCTCCAGAGGCGCTGATCCGGGAGAAGCGCCAGAGAACCGCGGATTTCTGCACGGCAGCGGAGACGGCTCTCCGACGGAAATACGCCGATGTGAGGCACCGGTTTGAGAAGGACGCGGACAAGCTGAACGTCCTCTCGCCGTTAAACCGCCTGAAGGGAGGATTCGCGTACATCTCGGATGAGAGGGACAGGGCGGTGAAGGCCGCGGAGGAGCTCACGCCGGGAGAGATAGTCCGGATCACTTTTTCCGACGGGAGAGCGGAGGCAGCGGTCCGGAGGGTGAGCGCACGGGACAGAAAGGAAGCCACGCATGGATGAGGGAAACAGCGCAGCAGGTGCATCGGGCGCGGGGAAGGAAGCTTTGAGCGAGATCCCCGTGGAGACTCTGCTGAAAAGCCTGGAGGAGATTCTCCAGAAGCTTGAGAGCGGTGACACGCCGCTTGAGGAGTCCTTCCGCCTCTATGAGGGCGGGATGAGGCTTGTGAAGGAAATAAATGCAAAGATTGATCGAATCGAGAAAAAGATGATCACGCTCGATGGGGAGGACCATGAGTGATTTTTCCTATGACACGGCGGAGATTAACCGCCTGATACTTTCTTTCCTGCCGGAAGAGGACGGCATGCAGCGCACGGTGATCCGGGCGATGAATGAGGCTGTGAGAAACGGCGGGAAGCGGATCCGCCCGATCCTGATGTATGAGACCTGCCGGCTGTTCGCAGATGCGTGCGGGGAGGAGAGGGATTCCTGGGTGCGGGATGTGGCGCCGTTCATGGCGGCGATTGAGATGATCCACACATTTTCCCTGATTCACGATGACCTGCCCTGCATGGACAATGACACGCTCCGGCGCGGAAAGCCGACCACCTGGTACACCTACGGGGAGGCCATGGGAACACTCGCCGGGGATGCGCTGATGCTTGAGGCAATGTACGTGGCCGGAAAGTGCGCGGCAGCTTCGGAGAACCCGCAGCGCGCGGCGGAGGCGGTGCGGATTCTGGGCGAAAAGAGCGGGGTCCGCGGCATGCTGGGCGGGCAGTCCGTGGATGTGGAGGAGACCGGAAAACCGCTCGACGAAAAGCAGATTGACTTCATCTACCGCCTGAAGACCGCGGCGCTGATCGAGGCCTCCTTCATGATCGGGGCGGTGCTCGGCGGCGCGACGGCGCACGAGACGGAGATCGCGGAGGAGATCGGGACGAATGTGGGGATTGCGTTTCAGATCCGGGACGATATCCTCGATGAGATCTCGACGGAGCAGGAGCTCGGAAAGCCGATCCACTCAGACGAGCGGAACCAGAAGACAACCTATGTGCGGCTCTACGGCCTTGAGAAGGCGGAGCAGGAAGTGAAGCGGCTCACCGCGGAGGCGGAGAAGCTCCTGGAGGAATTCCCGGGGGACCGGAGCACGCTCATCTCCCTGATCCGGATGCTTACGGAGCGGAAGAACTGAGGGAAAAATGATACTGGATCAGATCAACGGGCCTGAGGATATCAGAAAGGTTCCCAAGGGGGACCTGAACAGGCTTGCAAAGGAAATCAGGACTTTTCTGATTGAGAATATCAGTGAGACTGGGGGCCATCTCGCAAGCAATCTCGGAGTCGTGGAACTGACCATGGCGATGTATCTCGCGTTTGAACCGCCGCGGGACAAAATCATCTGGGATGTCGGACACCAGTCCTACACACACAAAATTCTGAGCGGCCGGAAGAACGATTTCTCCGGCTTGAGAAGGTTCGGCGGAATCGCGGGCTTCCCGAAGCGCGGGGAGAACCCGTGCGATGCGTTCAACACCGGGCACTCCTCGACCTCCATTTCCGCGGGAATCGGGATGGCGGAGGCGCGGGACCTGCGCAGAGAGGACTACCGCGTGGTCTCCGTGATCGGGGACGGGGCGCTGACCGGCGGCATGGCGTTTGAGGCGCTGAACAATGCCGCGAGGCTCCATCACAACTTCATCATTGTCCTGAATGACAACCACATGTCCATCTCCCAGAACGTGGGCGGAATTTCGGAGTACCTGAACACCATCCGGACTTCCCGTCCCTACAACCGCCTGAAGGAGCGCGTGGCGGGGCGGCTGGAGAGCGTTCCGGGCATCGGGCAGAGCGTGGTGGAGTCGATCCGGAACACGAAGAACGGCATCAAGCAGCTCCTGATTCCCGGCATGCTGTTTGAAAACCTGGGGATCACCTATCTCGGGCCTGTGGACGGGCACAACATCGGAAAGCTTGTGCGCACCTTCGAGGAGGCTAAGCGCCTGAATCACACGGTTCTTGTGCATGTCATCACAAAAAAAGGGAGGGGCTACCGCCCGGCGGAGCTGCACCCGGACCGCTTCCACGGCGTCCCGCCGTTCGACATCAGAACGGGGAGACCGAAGAAACCGAAGCAGTATCCGGACTACACGGATGTCTTTTCGAGGAAGCTGATTCATCTCGCGGAGAAGGATGCGCGGATCGTCGCCGTGACGGCCGCCATGCCGGACGGAACCGGGCTCTCCGCATTCCGCGAGCGCTTTCCGGACCGCTTCTTCGATGTCGGAATCGCGGAGCAGCACGCCGTCACGAGCGCCGCGGGACTCGCCGCGGGCGGCATGAAGCCGGTCGTGGCGGTCTATTCCTCATTTCTGCAGCGCGGATTTGACCAGATTCTGCATGACGTCTGCATCCAGAACCTGCCGGTTGTCTTTGCCATAGACAGAGCGGGCCTTGTCGGCGCCGACGGAGAGACCCATCAGGGGATCTTTGACCTCTCGTACCTCACCTGCATTCCGAACATGACCGTGCTCGCGCCGAAGAACAGGTGGGAGCTGGAGGATGATCTCGACTTTGCGTTCTCCTACGGGGGGCCGGTGGCAGTCCGCTATCCGCGCGGCGAGGCATACCGCGGCCTCTCCGAATTCCGCTCCCCGGTGAAATTCGGAAAGGGAGAGATTCTGTATGAGGAGAGCGGCACGGCGATTCTGGCGGTCGGCAGCATGGTGAGCACGGGAGAGCACGTGCGGGAAAAGCTCAGGGCGCGCGGACACGCCTGTACCCTCGCAAACGCGCGGTTCGTGAAGCCGATCGACACAGAGCTCCTCGCACATCTGGCGGCGGGGCACGAACGGATCATCACGATGGAGGAAAATGTCCTGAACGGCGGATTCGGTCTCGCCGCGGCGGACTGGCTCAGGGAGAATGCGCCCGGGGTTTCCGTGATGCATATCGCGCTGCCGGACGCCTATGTCGAGCACGGGGATGTCTCGGTTCTGCGGGAGCATCTCGGCATCGATTCGGATTCTATCCTGAAAAAGCTCAGCGAGAGGTACGGACTATGAAGGAGCGGCTGGATGTGCTGATGGTTCAAAGGGGGCTTGCGCAAAGCCGGGAGAAGGCGAAGGCGCTCATCATGTCCGGAATCGTCTATGTGAACGGACAGAAGGAGGACAAGGCGGGCGCCTCCTTTCCGGCGGATGTCACCGTGGAGGTGCGCGGAAACACGCTGAAATATGTGAGCCGCGGGGGCCTGAAATTCGAGAAGGCGGTCCGCTGCTTCCATATCCGCCCGGAGGGGAAGGTCTGCATGGATGTCGGCGCCTCCACCGGGGGCTTCACGGACTGCATGCTGCAGAACGGGGCAGCGAAGGTCTATGCGGTGGATGTCGGCCACGGCCAGCTGGACTGGAAGCTCCGGAACGACCCGCGCGTCGTGTGTCTCGAGCGGACGAACATCCGCTACGCGACAAGAGAGCAGGTGCCGGAGGAGATCGCTCTCGCCTCGATCGACGTCTCGTTCATCTCTCTCTCGAAGGTGCTCCCCGCCGTGCGCGCCCTGCTGAAAAGGGGCGGGGAAGTGGCTGCGCTCATCAAGCCGCAGTTTGAGGCGGGACGCGAAAAGGTCGGAAAACACGGAGTTGTCCGCGATCCGGCGGTGCACCGCGAGGTGATTCAGGCGGCGGCCGGATACGCGGCGGAGAACGGGTTTCTGGTGCGGGGCCTCACATTTTCCCCGATCCGGGGACCCGAGGGAAATATTGAGTACCTGTATGACCTGCTCCTTCCGGAAAATGCAGAGGCGGAGGGCGGTCCGGTCAGAGAGGAAGCAGAAGTCCCCGGATTTCCGGATCTCTGCCCTGTGGACCTTCCGCGCATAGCGGCGGTGGTCGCAGAGGCGCACGCCGCGCTTGACCCGGCAAAGGAGACAGTATGAGACGTTTTTTCCTCTATGTGAACTGGAGCAAGAAGGCCGCGTCCGAGACCGTTGTCCGGCTCAGGGATCTGCTCCTCGCCGGAGGCGCTGAGAGCGTGATCATGGACCAGGCCCTGAAGCGCGAGGAGATTGCGGGCATCGCGGACTGCATCATCACGCTCGGAGGCGATGGAACCATCATCCGCGCGGCGCGCGCCGCTGCGGGAAGCGGTGTGCCCATCGCAGGCATAAATCTCGGACATCTCGGCTACCTCACCTCGATCAGCAGAGAGGAGGACATTCCTTCCTTTGCCGCGGCGCTTCTCAGGGATGACTTCGAGGTGGAAAACCGCATGATGCTCGAGGGAAGCATTTCCGCTCCGGGGGAGCGGGAGGAGGAGAGGAATGCCGAGTGGGCTGTGGCACTGAACGAGATCGCCGTGTGCCGCAAGGACGCGGGCGGACCTGTCGCTTTCCGCATTTTTGCGAACGGAGCATTCTTGAATGAATATAAAGCAGATGGTATAATTATTTCAACTCCGACTGGCTCAACGGCGTATAATCTGAGTGCCGGCGGTCCGATTGTGGATCCCGTCGCGCAGGTTCAGATCCTCACACCGATCTGTCCCCATGCGCTGAACCGCTCGAGTATAGTTCTGAGGGCGGAGGACCGGATCGATCTCCTGATCCCGCGCACGAGCCGGACCGAAACAGTGAGCTTTGACGGGACGGACAACTCAGATCTCATGCCGGGATCCAGCATCCGCATCCGGAAGTCATCGCTGGTAACACCTCTGATCCGCCTGCGGGGCGGGAATTTCCTCACGCAGCTGAGAAACAAGATGGCTGCAATATAGTAGGAGCTGAAAATGAAGCTTGAAAGACATTCCAAGATTGTGGAGTTAATCGGGAAGTACGAGATTGACACGCAGGAGGAACTTGCGAGGCGCCTCCGGGAGGCAGGCTTCACAGTGACCCAGGCCACCGTATCCCGCGATATCAGGGAGCTCAAGCTCACCAAGGTCGCGATGGACAACGGGCGGCAGCGCTATACAGTTATGCAGTCCGTCGACTCCCATGCGGAGAAGTATGTGCGCATTCTGCAGGACGGCTTTGTCTCGATGGACCGGGCGCAGAACATCCTCGTGCTGAAGACGGTCTCCGGGATGGCCATGGCGGTCGCCGCGGCACTTGACGCCCTCCATTTCAGCGAGCTGGTCGGCAGCATCGCGGGAGATGACACGGTGATGTGCGCGGTCCGCACCTCAGAGGACACCGTGAATCTCATGGAAAAAATCCGAAAACTGATCGGGACGTGACATACCATTCACCCGGGGGAGAAAAGCATGCTGGCAGAGCTTCATGTCAGAAATTTTGCCCTGATTGACAGGGCCGATCTTGAGTTTCGGAACGGCCTGAACATTCTGACCGGCGAAACGGGCGCCGGAAAATCCATTCTCATCGATTCCATCACGGCGGCACTCGGCGGAAAGGCCGGAAAGGACCTCATCCGCACGGGTGCCGATTCCGCGTATATTGAACTTCTTTTCACCGTCACGGGAGAGGAGTGCCTCTCGCGTCTCCGCTCCCTCGGCGTTACGCCGGAGGAGGACGGAACTCTGATTCTTTCCAGAAAAATCATGAAAACCAGGAGCGTGATCCGCGTGAACGACGAGGCGGTGACCGCTGCGCTCGCACGGGAGATCGCCTCTGCCCTGATCGACATCCACGGGCAGCACGAGGTGCAGACGCTCTTCCGCCCCGAGACCCATCTGAAATATGTGGATCTCCTTGCACCGGCGGAATTGAAGTCCGTGAAGGAGGCGTACCGGAAGGACTTCGCGCGCTGGTCCGAGATCCGCTCGCTCCTGGCCCGCGAGGGGGATGAGAGCGTCCGCGCGCGGGAGAGGGACATCCTTTCCTACGAGGTCAGGGAAATCCGGGACGCGGACCTGAAGGCGGGAGAGGAAGAGGAGCTTGAGGGAAAATTTTCCGTGATCCGGAACGCCGCCAGAATCCGGGACGCTCTGGGAGAGGCCGCGGAGGCGCTCTCCACGGACGAGATTTCCCGTGCGGTCCGGAAGGTGAAGGAGGTCGCGGAGTATGCGCCGCCGCTCGCCGACCTGGAGGGACAGCTCGCGGAGCTCGACAGCCTGCTTACGGACGCGGAGCGGAGCGCGAGGGAGCTCTGCGAAAGCTTCTCGTTCGATGAGGAGGCGCTGAGTGAGATCGGCGGGAGGCTCGACAGGATCCGGACACTCGAGGACAAGTACGGCACAGACATCCCGGGGATCCTGAAACTCCTCGGGGAAAAGGAGGAGCGTCTCTCTTTCCTGGATTCCTTCGATGAGACCCGGGAAAAGCTCCAGAAGGAGAAAAAGGAGCTGGAGGGAAGGCTCACGGATCTTTCCGCCCGGATCACGAGGCTGCGGAAGGACACGGCGGCGGGGCTTGCCCGCCGCATGCGGGAGGAGCTCTCCACCCTGAATTTCGCGGCGGCGGAGTTTGAGATCCGCTTCGGGGAGCGGGACGGATTCGGGCCGGACGGGCGCGACACAGCGGAATTCTTTCTCTCGACGAACCCGGGAGAGCCCCTGAAGCCCCTCCGGGATATCGCGAGCGGCGGTGAGCTTTCCAGGATCATGCTCGCGTTCAAGACCGTGATCGCAGACCGGGACGAGATCCCGACCCTGATATTTGATGAGATCGATGCGGGAATCAGCGGGCGGACCGCGCAGATGGTCTCGGAGAAGCTGACCCGCATCGGCCGGAAGAGGCAGGTTCTCTGCATCACCCACCTTCCGCAGATTGCGGCCATGGCGGATCACCACTTCCTGATCGAGAAGAGGATCGAGGGGAACCGCTCCGTCACCTCGGTCCGGGAAATCGAGGGGAAGGAGATCACGGAGGAGCTCGCGCGTCTCATCGGCGGGACCAGAATCACGGACGGCGTCCTGCAGACCGCGGAGGAGATGAAGCTGCTCGCCGTCGAGAAAAAATCTGTGCTATAATGTGACTACCGTGTCATAGAGGCACAGTCCGCTCTCTGTCTGCACGAAAGCCTTAGAAGCAGGGACGTGACTTTATGGCGGGAGATTCAGGGAAGGAGACTCCATGAAGAACATACTGTTTGCTGCGTCGGAAGCAGTTCCGTTCATCAAGACAGGCGGCCTTGCGGATGTCGCGGGAAGCCTTCCGAAATATTTTGACAAGCGATATTTCGATGTGCGCGTCATTCTCCCGAAATACATGTGCATCCCCCAGGAAATCCGCTATAAGTTCGAGTACATCACCAGCTTCAATCTCTTTTACAACGGTCAGGACCGCTACGTCGGAATCCTGAAGTATGTCGAGAACGGCATCACGTTCTATTTCATTGACAACGAGGCCTATTTCGGCGGGCCGAAGCCTTACGGCGACTGGCTCTACGATCTGGAG
>CACXCJ010000099.1 GCA_902766175.1 uncultured Lachnospiraceae bacterium | reverse complement strand
TTCCAGCACAAGCCGTATCTCGACAACTTCATCGCTGAGCGCGGCGTGAAGCTTGTGAGCGCGGGCGCGATCCACTACGAGCCGTTCGGCATCTACGCCGGCAAGTCGGATGATCTCTCGAACATCAAGGACGGTGCGAAGATCGCAGTCCCGAACGATGTGACGAATGAGGCGAGAGCGCTGCTGCTTCTTGCGGATAACGGCATCATCACCCTGAAGGACAACACGGACATCAAGGCGACGAAGCAGGACATCACGGAGAATCCGAAGAACGTCGAGATCATCGAGACAGAGGCGGCGCAGATCCCGCGGTCTCTTCAGGATGTGGACTTCGGCGTCATCAACGGAAACTACGCGCTTGAGGCCGGTCTCAAGGTGAGCGATGCGCTCGCGGTCGAGGACAAGGACTCCGTCGCGGCAAAGACCTATGCAAACGTGATCGCGGTCCGGGAGGGCGACGAGAACAGCGACAAGACGCAGGCGCTCATGAAGGCCCTGACGAGTGACACGGTGAAGAAGTTTATCGAGGACACCTACGAGGGCGCGGTTGTCCCGATCTTCTGACGGCGCGGAGGCCTCTGGACAGAAATCCGGCCGGGCAGAGCCGCAGGGAAATGAAGCGGAAAATAATACTGCGGCGTATTGACAAAATAAATTTTCGGCGTTAAGATTCAGTCAATTCAGAAACCGTTGAGGCGGAGATAACGGTGGTCATGCTCCCACAGAGAGCCTGCAGTGCTGAGAAGCGGGCGGAAGACAGATCATCAAATGGACCGCTGAGGGCGCGGGGAAAGGAAGGCTTCTTCCGAGTATTCCGCGACGTGGGAGGCACACGTTAAGAGCCGGAGATATGCTGGTATCTCGCAGAGTGTACGGCACAGCCGTAAATCAGGGTGGCACCGCGGATCGAGAATTCGCCCCTGACAGGAACAATATCCTGTCAGGGGCTTTTTGCTGTGCGAAAGGGCGGGAGAGACCTTATCCGGCGTGCGCCGGGCGCCCCGCGCGGGTGGACAGGAGGAACAAGCTTTCGCTGATCAATTTGCTGAAGGGAGGCAGTCATGCTGAAACCGTCTTTGGAGGAAATCCGCTCCCTGGCCGCATCCGGTGAGTACCGGACAGCGCCCGTCGCGGCGGAGATCCTCGCGGATCTCAGAACTCCGATCGAGGTTCTGAGAATTCTGAAGAGCATTTCGTCCCACGTCTATCTGCTGGAATCCGCCGAGGACCGTGAGAACTGGGGGCGCTACAGCTTTCTGGGGTACGACCCGAAGCTTGAGGTCACCTGTCTTGACGGCCGGATGAAGGTCGGGGACCTGCACTTTGAGACAGATGACCCCGCCAGGTACATCCGGCAGATCATCGAGGAGCACAAAAGCCCGAGGATTGAGGGCCTGCCGACATTCACCGGAGGCCTCGTCGGATATTTCGCGTACGATTACTTAAAGTACGCGGAGAAATCCCTGAAGCTTGACGCGAAGGACACGGAGGGCTTCAACGACGTGGACCTGATGCTCTTTGACAAGGTGATCGCGTTTGACCACTACAGGCAGAAGATCGTGCTGATTGTGAACATCAGCCTCAGCGACCCGGAGACGGAGTACCGGAGAGCAGAGGTGGAGCTCAGGCAGCTGTCGGACCTCATCCGCAGGCCGGTCCCGCGGGATATTCCGGGAGGACGCCTCACCTCCGAGGTGCGTCCGCTCTTCAGCAGGGAGCGCTACTGCGAGATGGTGGAGCGGGCGAAGCACCACATCCGGGAAGGAGACATTTTCCAGATCGTGCTCTCAAACCGCCTGGAGGCGGACTTCGAGGGATCGCTCCTGAACACCTACCGGCTGCTCCGGACCATCAACCCGTCTCCGTACATGTTCTACTTCTCAAGCTCAAATCTGGAGGCGGCGGGTGCGTCCCCGGAGACCCTCGTGAAGCTCGAGGGGAGGACGCTCCACACCTTCCCGATTGCGGGGTCCCGGCCGCGCGGGAAGACGCCGGAGGAGGATGCATCGCTCGAGAAGGAGCTCCTGAGCGATGAGAAGGAGCTCGCGGAGCACAATATGCTTGTGGATCTCGGCAGAAACGATCTCGGAAAGATCTCCGAGTTCGGGTCCGTGAAGGTCGACCGGCTGCATCAGATTGTCCGGTACTCGCACATCATGCACATCGCCTCGAACGTTCGGGGAACGCTCCGTGAAGGGCTCAGCGCGCTGGACGCGGTCAATGCGGTCCTTCCGGCGGGAACGCTCTCCGGGGCGCCGAAGATCCGCGCGTGCGAGCTCATAAATGAGTTCGAGGACAACAAGCGCGGAATCTACGGGGGCGCGTTCGGGTACATCGACTTCACCGGAAACCTCGATACCTGCATCGGTATCCGCCTCGCGTACAAGAGAGGGGGAAAGGTTTTCGTCCGGAGCGGAGCGGGAATTGTCGCGGACTCTGTGCCGGAAAAGGAGTACGAGGAGTGCATAAACAAGGCGGCCGCCGTCGTGAAGGCGCTGAAGGACGCGTCGGAGGTGATGTGAATGATCCTGCTCATCGACAATTATGACAGCTTTTCCTATAACCTGTATCAGCTCATCGGCTCCCTGAATCCGGACATCCGGGTGATCCGGAATGACGCGGCATCTGTGGAGGAGATTGAGGCAATGAGGCCCGCGGCGGTGGTTCTGTCTCCCGGTCCCGGGCGGCCGGAGAATGCGGGTGTCTGTGTGGACGTGGTCCGGAAGCTGCGGGGGCGCGTCCCGATCTTCGGCGTGTGCCTGGGCGAACAGGCGATCGGCGCGGCGTACGGTGCAAGGGTCGGCTACGCGAAGAAGCTCATGCACGGGAAGCAGTCCGAGGCGGAGCTGGACACGTCGAGTCCGCTCTTCGCCGGGCTTCCGCCGGTGATCCGGGCAGCGCGCTACCACTCCCTCGCAGTTGAGGAGGACACAATGCCGGAGAGCTTGAAGGCGATCGCCAGGACAAAGGACGGAGAAGTCATGGCGGTCGCGGACCGGGAGCTGCCGGTCTACGGGCTTCAGTTTCACCCGGAGTCGATCATGACGCCGGAGGGCCCCGCGATCGTGAGAAACTTTCTGAGAATTGCCGGGTGCCTGCCGGAGGAGGCAGGAAACCTGAAAAAATGATGCATGGAGCGCGCGGCGGCTCTGACCCGCGTAAGGCGGGCGCAGTGGTGAGCGCGCCGCGCAGGGATTGCAGCGGATGCGTCCGGCCCGCGGAAGCGTGGCGCAGTGAGAAGAAAGGAGAAAATTTATGATTAAGGAAGCAATCGAAAAAATCGTTCTGAAGGAGGATCTCACCTACGATGAGGCCTATGCCGTGATGAATGAGATCATGAGCGGACAGACGTCCGCGACACAGAACGCGGCATTTCTCGCGGCGCTCTCCACAAAGAGCACGAAGGCGGAGACGATCGACGAGATCTCGGGGTGCGCGGCAGCGATGAGAAGCCACGCAGAGCCCGTGAAGTATGACAAGCCGGTGCTGGAGATCGTCGGGACGGGCGGTGACAAGGCGAAGACCTTCAACATTTCCTCCGTTTCCGCGATGGTCATCGCGGCGGGCGGCGTGAAGGTCGCAAAGCACGGAAACCGGGCGGCCTCCAGCGCGTGCGGCGCGGCGGATTTCCTCGAGGCGTCCGGCATCAACATCAATGAGGACCCGGCGCTCTGCAGAAAGCTTCTCGATGAGATCGGGATCTGCTTCATGTTTGCGCAGAAGTACCATACCTCGATGAAGTATGTCGGCGCGATCCGGAAGGAGCTTGGCATCCGCACCGTCTTCAACATTCTGGGGCCGCTCACGAACCCGGCGAGCCCCGAGATGTTCGTGCTCGGCGTCTACGACGAGTACCTCTGCGAGCCGCTCGCGAAGGTCCTCTCCTCGCTCGGTGTGAAGCGGGGGCTCGTGGTCTTCGGGCGCGACCGCATGGATGAAATCTCCGCGAGCAGCGAGACGGCGGTCTGCGAGCTGAAGGACGGCTACTACCGGACCTTTGTGATCAGGCCCGAGGACTTCGGCCTCACACGCGGGAAAAAGAGCGAGCTGATCGGCGGCCTTCCGGCGGAAAATGTCGCGATCGCGAAGGAGATTCTCTCCGGAACGGAGCGCGGCACGAGGAGGAATGCGGTCCTCATGAACGCGGGCGCGGGTCTCTATGTCGGCGGAAAGGCCTCCTCGATCGAAGAAGGCGTGAAACTGGCAGGAGAGCTTCTTGATTCCGGCGCTGCGAAGCAGAAGTACGAGGACTTCATCCGCGTCTCGAACGAGGGCGTGTGATGGATTCCTACCGCACAATTCTCGATAAACTTGCGGCCGGCGCCCGGGAGCGGGTCAGAGTGGCGGAACAGAAGAAGCCCCTCGGGGAGATCTCCGCGGAAGCGGAGGCGGTCCGGCACCGCGAACTGGAGGCGGAGAAAAGAAGGCGTCGGAAGGAGAGCTCTGCAGCGCCCGGAGCGCGGGATGAAACATTCCACGGCGCACGGACCGGTTTTCCGTTCGAGGAGGCGCTCTCCGGTCCGGGCATGGCGTTTATCTGCGAGTGCAAGAAGGCGTCCCCGTCAAAGGGCCTCATCGCCCCGTCCTTTCCCTATCTTGAGATCGCAGAGGACTACGAGAGAGCAGGCGCTGCGGCCATTTCCGTCCTGACGGAGCCCGGATGGTTCCTCGGATCGGAGAAGTACCTGCAGGAGATCGCGGCGTCGGTGCGGATTCCCTGTCTGCGAAAGGATTTCACGGTCGATCCGTACATGATTTACGAGGCGAAGACACTCGGCGCTGCGGCGGTGCTCCTGATCTGCGCGCTTCTTGATGAGGAGACACTCCGGAGGTACATAGCGCTCTGTGATTCGCTCGGCCTCTCGGCACTTGTGGAGGCACACGATCAGGCGGAAATCGGGAGCGCACTTCGCGCGGGGGCCCGGGTGATCGGTGTGAATAACCGGAATTTAAAGGACTTCACCGTAGATTTTTCCAACAGCCTGAGGCTCAGGAAGCTCGTGCCGGAGGATGTGCTCTTTGTCGCGGAGAGCGGCGTGAAGACCCATGAGGACATCCTGAAACTTGAGGAGGCGGGTGTTGATGCGGTGCTGATCGGTGAGACGCTCATGCGGGCAGCAGACCGTGGAGAAGCGCTGCGAAAGCTTCGGGACGGGTGAAATGCGCTTGCGGCAGCGGGAAAGGATATGCAGGATGCCGGAACACACGAAGGTAAAGCTCTGCGGGATGATGCGCCCGGAGGACATGGAAGCGGCGGATGAGATACGCCCCGATTACGTCGGCTTCATTTTCTGGGAGAAGTCGCGGCGCTATGTGACGCCGGAAATGGCGAAGGAGCTCAAGAAGAAGCTTTCGCCGGGGATCGGCGCGGCGGGCGTATTTGTCGACTGCGAGCCGGAGAAAATCCGGGACATCGCGGGAGCGGTGCCGCTCGATCTGATCCAGCTGCACGGGAATGAGACGGAGGAGACGATTCTTGCTGTGAAGCAGCTCACGGGCCTCCCCGTCATGAAGGCGTTTGTGGTGCACTCGGAGGAGGAGATACGTCTCGCGGAGGAAAGCCCTGCGGACCTTATCCTTCTGGACGGAGGAAAGGGCGGCGGGAAAAGTTTTCCCTGGGAGCTCCTTCAGAGCTTTTCGAGGCCCTACTTCCTTGCGGGAGGTCTCACCCCGGAGACTGCGGCGCTCGCGGTGCGAAAGCTTCATCCGTACGGCGTGGACGCGAGCTCTTCCCTCGAGACGGACCACAGAAAGGACCCGGCAAAAATGCGCGCATTTGCGGATGCAGTCAGAAATCAGGAGGAGGATTTGATGGAGAACACGACAAGTCCGGATACAAACACGAGGGGCCGCTTCGGAATTCACGGCGGCCAGTACATTCCGGAGACACTGATGAACGCGGTGATTGAGCTGGAGGAAGCCTACAATCACTTCAAGGACGACCCGGAATTCCGGCGTGAGCTCACCGCACTCTTGAACGATTACGCGGGCCGGCCCAGCCGCCTGTACTACGCGCGGAGAATGACGGAGGATCTGGGAGGCGCGAAGATCTACCTGAAGCGGGAGGACCTGAACCACACGGGCGCCCACAAGATCAACAACGCGCTCGGTCAGGCTCTTCTCGCCAAGAAGATGGGCAAGACCCGCCTCATAGCGGAGACCGGGGCGGGGCAGCACGGCGTCGCGACGGCGACGGCAGCCGCTCTTCTCAAGATGCAGTGCGTCGTCTACATGGGAGAGGAGGACACGAAGCGCCAGGCGCTGAACGTGTATCGGATGAAGCTCCTCGGCGCCGAGGTGGTTCCGGTGAAAACCGGCACCGCGACCCTGAAGGACGCGGTCTCGCAGGCCATGCGGGAGTGGACGAGCCGGATCTCGGACACCCACTACTGCATCGGCTCCTGCATGGGGCCGCACCCGTTTCCAACGATTGTGCGCGACTTCCAGGCGGTGATCTCCTCGGAGATCAGGCAGCAGATCCTCGAAAAGGAGGGGCGCCTGCCGGATGCGGTGCTCGCCTGCGTCGGCGGCGGGAGCAATGCGATCGGCTCGTTCTACCACTTCATTGACGAGAAGAATGTGCAGCTCATCGGCTGCGAGGCTGCGGGCCGCGGCGTCGACACGCTTGAGACGGCGGCGACCATGAACACCGGCCGCCTCGGCATTTTCCACGGCATGAAGTCCTACTTCTGCCAGGATAAATACGGGCAGATCGCCCCGGTCTACTCGATTTCAGCGGGTCTCGACTACCCTGGCGTCGGGCCGGAGCACGCATGGCTCCACGACATCGGCCGCGCAGAGTATGTTCCGGTGACGGATGAGGAAGCGGTGCAGGCGTTCGAGTACCTCTCGAGGACGGAGGGAATCATCCCGGCGATCGAGAGCGCGCACGCGGTGGCGTACGGCATGAAGCTTGCGCCGAAGATGGCAAAGGACAAGATCATGGTCATCACGCTCTCCGGGCGCGGGGACAAGGACGTGGCGGCGATTGCGCGCTACAGAGGGGAGAATCTTTATGACTGAGATAAGGGATGCGTTCCAGAACGGCAAGGCATTCATTCCGTTCATCACCTGCGGAGATCCGGATCTCGAGACCACGAAAAGGGTTGTGAAGGCGGCAGCGGAGAATGGCGCCGACCTGATCGAGCTCGGTATCCCGTTCTCCGACCCGACCGCGGAGGGACCGGTGATCCAGGAGGCGAACCTCCGCGCGCTGCAGGGCGGTGTGACGACGGACAAGATCTTTAACATGGCGGAGGAGCTCCGGAAGGAGGTCACGATTCCGATGGTCTTCATGACGTACGCGAACGTCGTCTATTCCTACGGGGCGGAGGAGTTCGCGCTCCGCGCAGAGAAAGCGGGCATGAACGGGATCATCCTCCCGGATGTGCCGTACGAGGAGCACGAGGAGTTTGCCCCGGTGTTCCGCAGACACAATATGGCGCTCATCAGCATGATCGCGCCGACCTCCCACGACCGCATCCGGATGATTGCGTCCCGCGCGGAGGGATTCATCTATGTCGTTTCTTCTCTCGGCGTGACAGGCGTCCGCACGAACATCACGACGGACATCGGGGCCATGACGGCACTGGTCCGTGAAGCGAACCCGGAGATTCCCTGTGCGATCGGCTTCGGCATCGCGACGCCGGAGCAGGCGGAAGAGATGGCGAAAAGCGCGGACGGCGTGATCGTCGGAAGCGCGATCATAAAGCTCCTTGCAAAGTACGGAAGAGAGGCAGCTCCCTATATCGCCTCCTATGTGCGCTCCATGAAGGAAGGGGCGATGCGGGCAGAAGCCTGACAGCGGAATCCGGAGCGCGGGAGGAACAGAAGAGGCGCCGGGGGGGAACGCGGCTTGCGGAAAATACCGGAAATGCGCGATTTTTCGTGCGTTTCCGGCCCTCTCTGTGCTATACTCTGATGGGGTAGACATAAACGATGCGGCACGAGAGCGCAGGGCGCGAAGCGATTTGCGAGCGCCGGTTCTGCACCTGCGTGCCTTACAGCGAGGAGGCACCCATGAAATGCCCGTTCTGCGGCGCGCCGGATACGCGCGTCATCGATTCAAGACCAGCAGATGACAATTCCTCCATCCGGAGAAGAAGACAGTGCGAGCTCTGCGGCAGAAGATTCACGACCTACGAGAAGATCGAGACTATGCCGCTCATGATCATCAAGAAGGACAATTCCCGGGAGCCCTACAGCCGCGAGAAGCTTGAGGCGGGAATTCTCCACTCCTGCCACAAGCGCCCGGTCTCCGCGGAACAGATCCGGGAAATCGTGGACGGAATCGAGAACGCCCTCTATAACCGTGAGGAGAATGAGATTCCCTCCTCCGTGATCGGCGAGATGGTCATGGACCGCCTGAAGAACCTGGATCCGGTGGCCTATGTCCGCTTTGCCTCCGTGTACCGCGAGTTCAAGGACGTGGATACCTTCATGTCCGAGCTCTCAAAGCTCCGGGAGCAGAGCCGGAGCAAGACGGAGAACTGAAGAAATCTGCGGATCATGTACAGCTTATGCCGCCGGAAGCGGAGACGCGTTCCGGCGGCATTTCTTTAAGGACAGCATACCGCGGAAAGGGGAACCTGACGCATCTTCCCGCCCCGACGGAGGGGGTGGGGGCAGCATTGCCGCGGAAAGAGCGCTGCGGCAGAAGACTCTTTAAGCGATGGTCTGAAACTGTCCGCTCAGGGCGTCGAAGTACTCCTTGATCTCCTCAAGGAAGGTTCTCGCCGCATGCGAGAGATAGGTCGATTTTTTGTATACACCGGCAATCTCACAGGTGAGAGGCGGGGTGTTGACAAGGTATTTGGTTACGCGGTCGCTCGGAAAATAGCGGCTGCGTGTGCCGAGCTCCGGGACGAAGGTAAAGCCGAGGCCGCTCGCGGCAAGGTTTATGGCAGTTGTGACATTGGACGTCCGCAGGCGGCAGTTGAGCTCCATATCGTTCTGGCTCAGCATGTTGTTCACATACCCGGTGATGTGCTGTCCGGGTCTGTTCAGAATGAACGGCTGGTCCTTGAAGCGGTGAATATCCACCGGAATATGTTCCCGGTCCGGTGTCTCCGCGTTGAGCTTTTGGACAAAGGGATCTTCGTTGCTGCCGATCAGGTAGATGTATTCCCGTGCCAGAGTGAGGTAAGAGACATTCTGGTAACTGACCGGCAGATTCATGATACAGAAATCGACCTCATCGTCCATGATGGCTTCCTCCAGTTTTCTTGCCGGCCCCTCTACCAGCTTGATGGAAATGAGAGGATGCTTTTTGCAGAAAACGGGAAGAAAGGCCGGAAGAATGACACTCGACCGCCAGAGCGGCATACCGATCGTGATGGTTGCGCGTTCATTGCTTTTTATTTCGGCAATTCTTGTGAGGAGATTCCGCTGCTCGGATTCGACTCCTGTGATGTACTCATAAAAACAGCGCCCTGCGTCCGTGAGACGAAGCGGCAGATGTGAGCGGTCAAACAGGGAAATGCCAAGCTCCCTTTCCAGCTTGTGAATATATTTCGTCAGTGACGGCTGAGAGACATAGAGACTCTCGGCCGCTTTTGTTATGCTTCCAAGTTCGACAACGCGCAGAAAATAGCTGAAATCCTGTAAAATCACTGTTCCTCCCTCTCCAAAAGTTATGCCCGAACAGGAATAAGTTCCATTGATATACAGATATTGGACAGTGAACGAGATCTACAATATCATGATAATGTACAAAAAACAAGACAATTCCTGAATTCAATAAGCCAGAATCACAACATTCCCGAGGTTAAAAGAAAAATTTCATAGAAATTCTGCTCTATTGTCATGCAATTTCAGGGTATAACTATGTAATCCCAAAGGGAGGGGTCAGAACATGAACGAATTTGACGAGAAGTACCGCGCGAGATTTGAGAAGCTTTCGACGACCAATGTGGCCGATGCGGAGGATGCTCTCGGGATCAAGGGAGCTACCTATGGAATCCGGCCGATGCGGGAGAGCTGGGGAAAGGTTGTCGGCCGTGCAGTCACCATAAAGATGGCCGCTGCGGGAGAGACCAAGAACCAGCATCACCTCGGCATGACCGCGATCTCCGTGGCCCGGTCGGGAGACATCATCATCGTTGACAACGCGGGACGCCTCGACACCTCCTGCTGGGGCGGCATCCTGGCCAACAGCGCGAAGGCAAAGGGAGTCGGCGCCGTGATTGTGGACGGTGCGGTCCGTGATCTCGATGACTGCATCGAGATCGACTTTCCGGTCTACGCGAGAGGTACGGTTGTGTGGACCGCGCGGGGAAGAATCATGGAGCAGAGCACAAATGAGATGATCTCCTTCGGCGGGGTTCAGGTTCATCCGGGCGATGTCGTCATGGGCGACCGGAGCGGCGTCGTGATTGTTCCGTGGGACCGGGTGGAGGAGGTCCTTGCCAAGGCGGAGGAACTCTTCGATAAGGAGGAGGCCATGGTGAAGGAGATCCTGGAGAGCGGAGATGTCCTGGGTGTCGATACCAGGTTTGGCTACGAAAAGATGCTGAAGGAATCCTGAGAGCAGGCGGAAAGCAAGGAAGAAAGAGGAAGGAGAATTCGATGGAAGAGATTCTCGAGAAACTGGAAAAAATGGATGTGGCCAGCGTATCCGACGCCATGGACCGCCTGGGAATTCCCTGCGGGCTTCTCGGCATTCACGCGGTGGTTCCGAATAAGCACATCTGCGGAAGAGCGTTTACGGTGCACTACATCCCGAATGGAGTTGTGAAGGGCAATGTCGGAGATTTCCTGGACGACGTAAAGCCAGGGCAGGTCATTGTGATCGACAATGGAGGCCGTCTCTACTGCACCGTCTGGGGAGATATCATGACCCACGTCGCAAAGGCGAGGGGAATCGCCGGGACGGTGATTGACGGTGTCTGCCGTGATGTCCCGGGAATCAAGGCAGAGAATTACGCGATCTTCACGAAGTCCACCTACATGGTGACCGGAAAGGACCGGGTCACGGTGGATTACGTGAACAGGCCTGTGTCAATCTCCGGAGTTCAGGTGCGGCCGGACGACATCATCCTCGCGGATGACACCGGGGTTGTCTGCATTCCGGATGAAATCGCCGAAAGGGTTTATGAGAGTGCAGCGCACATCGAGGAGACCGAGCAGAAGATTATCGCCGCCGTAAACTCCGGGATGAGCCTGAAGGAAGCAAGGGCGAAGATGGGATATCACCATCTGCAGACCAAGATCGGTTGAACAAGTCCATTTTTTAAGGAGGAGGAGATCATGAAAAACAGAAAAGTGTGGGGAATGGCGCTTGCAATACTGGCTTCGGTTTTATCTATTTCTGCATGCAGCGGAAGCGGAAACAGCACTACAACTGCGGGGAACGACTCCACGACGGCAGGCACAGCAGCAGGTTCTGAAAGCACAGCTTCTGAAACCTCGACCGACTGGCCAAAGCAGGATCTCCATGTTCTGGTAGGTTTTTCAGCAGGCGGAACTTCGGATATGGGGACACGTCTGCTGTTCCAACAGGCGCAGCCGGATCTAGGTGTAAATGTTGTTGTTGAAAATGTCACCGGTGCAGGAGGATGGAATGCCTGGTCTCAGCTTGCAAGCTCAAAACCTGACGGATATACCATTGCTCTGGTAACAGATCCGACGATTTACGGAGGATATCTTGATCCATCTAATAATCGGAAGAATACGCTCGATGATTTCAGGTTTGTCTGTAATCAGGTCATGGATGATGCTGCAATCGCAATTAATCCCAAGGATACCCGCTTCACAGACCTCAAGAGCCTTATTGATTATGCTAAGCAAAATGAAGTAACCTGCACCACAACAGGGATCGGCAGCCAGGTTCATTTGATGCTTCTTCGTATGAATGATGAGCTCGGCACTAAATTTGTACCGCTGGCCACGAAAGGTACTTCAGAGGGCAAAACGATGATTCTCGGCGGGAACGTCGACGTCTTTATGGCCTGTGTGGGCGATATCGCACCTTCCCATAAGAGCGGGGAGCTGAAGTGTGTTGCTGTTTCCTCAGAAGATAGATCTGAGTATATGGACGATGTTCCTACAATGGTTGAGCTCGGATATCCGTTAATTCACTGCTATTCTTCTCGTGGTTATATGTTCCCCGCCGGTGTGGATGATGCCATCGTGGAGAAAATGGACAATATCCTTAA
Source organism: uncultured Lachnospiraceae bacterium (assembly GCA_902766175.1). Taxonomy (GTDB): domain Bacteria; phylum Bacillota; class Clostridia; order Lachnospirales; family Lachnospiraceae; genus Moryella. The sequence continues at coordinate 9,082 of CACXCJ010000099.1, read as the reverse complement.
AAAGGCTATGGAATCTCCTGAGCATAAGAAAGCCATGGATGATATGTGTCTTAGAATCAACTATATCGGACACGAGGAATTCACCAAGCAGATGTATGACGATGAAGCTATGATGAAGAATTATTCAGATCTGTTCGGATGGAACTAAATTACTGAAATATTACAAGTCAATGAAATCTGTGCATTAGATGCGGCAGTGCGTGCGGGGGCTGACATCTACCGTAACGAGCTGCCGCATCATCCGTAAGTGAATATCATAAATCAGGGGGAACAGATTTTATGAACAAAAGACTTCATCCGGATGTCGTCATTTCCATCATCGGGCTGATCTTTGCAGCAGTTATGCTGTTTCAGATTCATGGCTATCCTGATGATGTAAAAATGTTTCCATCTATATTTCTTTATCTGTTCATGCTTTTTATGGCAATCGTGCTTGTGCGGGGAATCAAGAGATCAGTTCATACGGAAGGAGTTTCGAAAAAAGAATTTTGGTGCAGTCCGGCAGTCATTCACAACCCGATTATTACCGCTGTTCTGGTAATCATATACGTAACACTGATTTACTTTTTGGGATTTTACATTTCCACGGCATTATTCATGTTGATTACTATGCTTTATTACGGATCAAGAAAGTGGATGATCAACCTTGCTGTCACAACTGGGATGTTAATTTTTTGCTATGTACTGTTTGAAATTCTGCTGAGCGTCCAGCTTCCGGCCGGCATCATTTTGGAATAAGGAGGTGGGAGAATGTTTGATGCGGTACATGAATTAATGACGTTTCAAACTGTCATAGCGCTCGTGATCGGAATTTGCGGCGGTACTATGATTGGCTGTCTGCCTGGACTTAGTGCTTCTATGGGTGTTGCACTACTGCTGCCACTTACGTATTCGATGAAGCCAGTTCCGGCTATGGTCATGTTGACAGCAATCTATACTTGTGCGATCTATGGAGGCTCCATTTCTGCAATTCTCATTCACACACCGGGTACTCCATCTTCAGCGGCAACCGTTCTCGACGGATATCCGATGACAGAACAGGGAAAGGGACTTCAGGCGGTAGGCTACGCGACATATGCTTCCGTCATCGGTGGAGTTCTTTCAGCAGTAGCTCTTTTTAAAATATCGCCGGCTCTTTCTCTGCTGAGTCTGAAGTTTTCTTCAGCAGAATATTTCTTTATTGCTATCTTTGGACTGACGATCATTGCAAGTGTCTCAGCAGACAACGTTATTAAAGGGCTTGCAGCCGGTGCACTTGGTCTGATTATTGCCTGTATCGGACCTGATCCGATGACGGGCTACGCAAGAATGACATTTGGACTGCAGTCGTTTACAGGAGGAATCAGTTTTGTACCAGCGCTTATCGGGCTTTTCTCTGTGTCTCAGGTCATGAAAACTTCGGAGACCATCCATGACCAGGCAAACCAGGTTATTTCGAAAATTCAGGGTAATTTCTGGCCGTCTGCAAGAGAAATGCTGATAAGACTGCCAGGCGTACTCAGAAGCTCGGTCATTGGTATTTTTATTGGAATTCTGCCCGGTGCCGGAGGGGATATCGCGTCGTGGATTTCCTACAACGTTGCGAAAAATTCATCTAAGACTCCGGAGACATTCGGACAGGGCAATCCGGACGGAATCTGTGCATCCGAGGCGGCGAATAATGCTGTTACCGGAGGAGCGCTGATTCCACTCCTTACTCTTGGAATTCCGGGAAGTTCGGTTGCAGCGATTTTGCTCGGAGGTTTCTTGATCCAGGGAATGCAGCCTGGACGCGAACTTTTTACAACAGGAGCCAAAAATACATATGCTATTATTCTTGGTTTTACGATTGCAAACATTTTAATGGGATTTTTTGGCGCTTTAGTCACTAAGCGTTTGATTCACATAACGAGAATTCCGAAATCCATCATGGGACCGATCATTGTTGTGCTCTCGGTTGTCGGATCTTACGCAATTAACCGAAATATGTTTGATGTCTTTACAATGGTAGCATTTGGTATTCTCGGCTATTTCATGAACAAAGCAGATTTTGAGACGGCCGGTATCGTTTTAGCTCTTGTGCTCGGACAGACTGCGGAGACCGGATATCGCCAGGCGGTTATTATGTCCAGAGGTGATTTACTCGGATACTTTATGGGACGTCCGATCTGTGTTGTGCTCATGGCATTGATCGTTTTTTCCCTGTTGCTTCCAGTAATCAATAACTGGAGAAAGAAGAAAAAGCTTCAGCTTCACTGATAAGTAAGAAAATTTCGTGACAAATAGACTAAGGATCGTTGCCTGAAGTCCTATATAAGAAAGGCGGAGATATGATTGCACTTTATCTGGATAAATTGAACGCCAATATGGAAAAAATGCTTCTGGAGCGGATGCCGGCTGACATTGATGTCCGCTTTCTGAACCCGGCAACCGGGGAAAAAGGAGAGCTTGCGGAAGCGGAGATGCTGATTGACACCACCTACCAGGTCACAAGGGAGGTGATTGATGCCGCGCCGAAGCTCAGGCTGATTCAGAGAACAGGAATTGGCGTGGATATGATCGATACCGCCTATGCGAGGCAGAAGGGCATTCCGATCTCAGTCTGCCGCGGGTTCAACAGTGTTTCCGTGGCAGAGCTTGCCATCCTGGATATGCTGGCACTCTACCGCCGCCTGCCATTCATGGACGCGTCGATGAAGCGCGGTGAGTGGCACACATGGACCTACCGGCACGCGAGCTATGAGCTCACCGGAAAAAACGTCGGTGTCGTGGGCGCGGGCGCAATCGGCAGACATGTGATGAAGCGGCTGAAGGATTTTGACTGCACACTTCTCTACTACGACGTAAGGAGACTGCCGCCAGAGACAGAGAAAGATCTTGGAGCGCGGTTCTGCAGCTTGGAAGAGATCCTGAAAGAGGCAGATGTTATTACGCTGCATCTCCCGCTGCTTCCGTCAACGAAGCATATGATTGGAGCAAGGGAACTGAAACGCATGAAGAATACAGCGGCGCTCGTCAACTGTGCGAGAGATATGCTGATAGATCTCGATGCGCTGGCGGATGCTCTGCTAAACGGGGAGATCATGGGAGCGGCCATTGATGTATTCGGACCCCTCACGGAACAGAGTCCTCTGTACCGGGCAAGGGACTGCAATCTGATTCTCACACCTCATATCGGAGCGGCAACCTTTGATAACTATGATCGTGTCTATCGCCTCTGTGCGGTGAATGCAGAGCATCTTCTGCATGGTGAGGAACCGGAAGACCTGCTGAAGTGAAATCAGGGAGAAAAAAATGACGGATGTCGAGACGCTGAAAAGGATTGCCGGTGAGAAAAAGTATGACTGGGGGCATCTGACGATCGGGCAGTGCATTCAGCTGGCGGAGGAATGCAATGCTGACGTCGGCGACGTGATTCTTGATGAAGCTGAGGACCGGGAAGGAAAAACGAGAGCCCGGGTTTCTGCCGAGATGGAGAAGGCGTTTGAACATAATATCAAGGCTGCGACCATTGGCCTCACAACGGGGAAGAGTTTTCTTCTCGGAGCAGTAGGACAGGATCTGAATCAGTTCCCCGAAGGACAGGGAGTTACCGGCAATGCATTCCTGGATAAGGTGCTCACAAATACCCTGGCGGCTCAGGTCGGCAATCACACGATCGGTCTCCGTCCGTGCGCAGGTACCGGGGATTCCTGTCCTTACACCGGTTTCGTTATGGCAGTGAAGGAATTGTATCCTGAAGATCCTGATCTGCTGCACAGAATCATGGCAGTGATCCTGAAGATAGGCGGAATGTATCGGATCGGCAAATGTACGACCGGATGCAACATGGAGGGGATCGGCGCCGGAGCATGCGCGGCAGCGGCAGCCTTTGTAGAGCTTGCAGGGGGGACGCCGGAACAGATGGAGCGTGCCATGGTGCTTGCAATATCGCCGACGATTGCGGTTCCGTGTACGCCGAGAGTGCTGGTTCCGGGACTTTGTGCGACACATATCGGCGGCGGAATTCTCATCGCAAGACTGGCAAGCCAGCTTGCCATGCGCACTAGCCTCCCGTCTACAGTACCGGTTGACGTCATGATTGCCATGGCAGCGCAATGTCACCTTAAGTCGGCAGAGCATGTCGTGCCGGTGACGATTCAGTACATGGAACCGTTCTTCAAGCGGGAGGCCTCGGTGGATGCCTATGTCACAGATGCAGTAAAGGAAGCGGAAAAGAAGAGAAAGGCCGAGGTGATCAGCAGAGCTTCGCAGGAAAGCCGGGAGCTCGCCAGAAAGTCCAATCCGATTACTGCTCCTTTCGGAGATGCCGTTGTGGGAGGGAGCAGCGAAGGAGTCGGGTCACCGACAAATTGCGGAAGAATCGCCCATTTCCTCGCAAAAGGGGAAATCCGAAAGATTCATGTGGAGCTCTGTCCGGAATTATTTGCGAGAAGAGCTATCAATATTCCGGGAGTTCTCATGGCTGCCTTGGATGGCAGCAGTACGAGTGACGCCGAGGCGTATAAGAATATCATGCCGAGAATCCGCGAAAAGAAAATCGAGGTGACTGTCACGGAGGTCCCGGAACCGAGCGCTCAGCGGGTTTATATTGAGGCGACGGAGCAGAACTCCTTTGTCAAGACGCTGAACCGGGCGGGCGCAAGGCTTGTTTTGCTTGACGCTTCACCGAGCAGGGAGCTCGCCCTGCAGTTGGCAGAGAAGCTGAATATCGTCGTCATAGATCCCTGATCGGAGAGTGTCCGGGTGTAGCAAAATGAACCAGTATAGAATAGTGATTCGCAATTTACTGGGTATCAACAGCAGAATTGCAGAGATTCTCGCTGAAAAAGCCGGAGCATATCAGAGCTCCATTACGCTGGCAAAGGGAAAGCGAAGGGCAGATCTCAGGCATCTGGGCCGGGTCATCGACTTGAACATCCGCTATGGCGATGAAGTGACACTCATTATTAACGGAAGGGACGAAGAGGAAGCCGGTGCTGATCTGCTGAATTATCTGGAATATCCGTAAACGAATAAAACATACAGGGAGAAATCACATGGAGCTTACAGAGAAAGTCCGCAATGATCTTTTGAAACTGCCGACGGGAAATATCGCCGATAATAACAACACTGTGCCGGGCCAGGGCGTCATGGATTCCGGAATCAGGCCGCTGGATCGAAAGATGCGCATGATCGGACGCGCTTATACCGTCCGGTGCTATCCGGGAGATAATCTCGCTCTGCATCAGGGAATTTACGCGGCAGCCCCGGGCGATGTGCTGATTCTTGACTGCCACGGTTATTCTGAGGCCGGCCATTTCGGCGATATCATGGCGACTGCCTGCATGTGCAGAGGCATCGCAGGAGTGGTGATTGATGGGAGCTGCCGCGACAAGAACGATATCATTGAGATGGGATTCCCGATGTTTGTCCGCGGGACAAATCCTTCCGGAACGGTGAAGGAGAGCCCGGGAAAGCTTGGCGTCCCTGTTGTGTGCGGCGGTGTTCTCGTCAGAGCGGGAGATATCGTATTCGGTGACTGTGACGGCGTCGTCGTGGTTCCGAAGGAGGACGAGGACAACGTATTTAAAAAGGCACTTGCGAAGTACGACAAGGAGAGACATATCGAAGAAGAGCTGAAGAAAGGAAAGACGACACTTGAAATTTTCGGTTTTGACGCGCTGATCAAAAGCAGAAGCCAAAAATAAGAGCTGAAAGAGGAACCGGATCGAGCTGGAATAACTGCTCGAATCCCTGCAGGTCTTGCATTTTGATATGCTCCCCATAGGATAGATTTTGGAAACATCCGAAATCTGTCGCATGAGGAGCGTATCATTTACAAGGCCCGCAGGGATTTTTCATGCCCGCCGGGTACATTTAGGGTTGATGAAGATCTGGAGATGGTTCGAGATCAGCCCAGGGATCCAGGTAACACATTCACAAAGTAATTCGCAGCAGAGATTTAATTTTATTTTTGCAACATTTCGGACTTCCGATCTGTATATACAGTGAAAGGCAATGATCCTACACACTTGAGTATACAGGGAGGAAAGAAAAATGACGAAATTTGCAGCGATATCACTGGCAGCAGTAGTAGGCCTTGCAGGAACATTCGGAGGAATCAGGATGACGAATGCGGCTTCCCGCAGTAAGATTTCTTCAGAGACAAAATATGCAGAGGCAGAGAACATAGCTGAGACGACATCTGATCGATCACAGGCGCTGATTCGTCCACATGGAGTCCTTTCACGGATTGTGCAAGCCTTGAGGAAGCCGAGAATGCTGCGGGTTTTGAGATGGTTGTTCCGGACACGATCGGCGGGTACAAGAATGTTTCCTATGCAGCCATGAAGGAGTATCATCTGATCCAGGTGCAATATTATTCGGATGAGGACCGTTGCATATCTGTCAGAAAAGCTCTGGATGATGAAGACATCAGCGGAGACTACAAATCTTACAGCTATGAAGAAAAGGTCCCGGTAGACGGAACGACTGTGCTGCTGAAAGGGAATAACGGGTTGATTTCTCTCGCCATCTGGCAAAAGGAGGGATACTCATTTTCCGCAGGGGTCTATGATTATAGCTCGGATAAGGATGCAGGCCTCTCCAGAGATGAAATGATCGACATCGTAAAAAGCATCCGCTGAGATTCTGAATCTGTAATGGGGGAGTATTGATGGGGACATTGACCATATGGTACCCGTTGCCACTCAAGGTTATTTTTTTCGTACTGACAGGAAAAGTGCTCGCTGCAGCTTCCCGCTTAGCGGCGGTCATCCCCTTTTCGCATTCTTGTGCAGATACGGAGAGACTCAACGCCTTAGCGGAACGGTATATGCATTTCTACGGGAATTCGATCTTGAGACTGGCATATTCCTATGTGCACAATCTGGCAGATGCAGAGGACATTCTGCAGGAGACGCTTATCCATGTGCTGTCTGCCGGTACAAACTTTGAGAATGATGCTCACGAGAAGGCATACCTTCTGAAGACTGCTGCGAACCTGTCCAGAAACAGGATTGACTTTAATCAAAGACGCGAGAGCGACGAATTGAGTGAAGAGCTTGCGGCTGAGAAAAGGGAGGACCTGTCGTTCGTATGGGAGGCTGTAAAAAGCCTGCCGCAGACATCCAGGGAGGTCATCCACCTCTTCTATGAGGAAGGCTATCAGACAGCTGAGATCGCGCAGATTCTGGGGAGAAAAGAATCCACAGTAAGATCTGACCTCAAGAGAGCCAGGGAACGGCTTAAGGAGATCCTGAAGGAGGAATACGATTTTGGCTAAATACAATGAAATAATGGATCACGTGAAAGTAACTCCAGAGATGAAGAAGCGTGTTCTGAAAAATGTTGACGCCCATATCGTTCAGAAGAACCGCGCCGAAAAGAAATCTGCTGAAAAGGAAGGCACCACGAAGCTAAACAACAATCTCTACCATATCCTCTTTCCAGTAATCGGAACCGCTGCTGCAGCCGTGCTTTTATTTGGAGTTCTTGTTCCCTGGAATAACAGCAGAGACTTGAACTTCGGAAGACAGGATCATTCGCAGGTTGCGGGAGCCTTTGATGAAACGGAATATTCGTCCGCAAAGGAACTGTCGAAGGGAGTCGGATTTGACATAAAAGAGATCGGGCATCTCCCGTTTGACGTAACAGATACCAAATATCTCTCTATTTCCGGAAATCTTGCGGAGATTATATATTACAGCGGAGATGACAGAATAATTTACAGGAAATCTGAGGGAGGTGAAGATAATTCGGGCGACTATAACAGTTATCCCACGGTGAAGGAGCTCGAGAGTTCGGATCTGACCATCACCGCCAGCGGCGACGAGCACGGTTATTACCTGGCCGTCTGGTCGGATGGACAATATTCTTATTCCCTTTCATTTGACAAAGCCGTCACCGAGGAGGAACTGCTGAGAATGCTTGAATGAAGAAAATCTGCAGGGAGTACGGACCATCGAGCCGGGAAACCGGAACGTGACAGAATCCGGAGGGCAGCCAGGCAGACTCTGACATAATATATTCAGGTGCTGGCGGACGCAGAGGTTCTGATTTATGAGGACGCAGATTTATGAGGGTGCAGATTTTTGAGGACGCAGAATTTCATTGACACCGCGCTTTTTGGCGTATATAATTCTTTTTTGTGACGCCAGAAGTATGTTTCACCTGCCCCGGTAGGAACATTCTGCGGCATCAGATGACAGGCTTTATGACACGGTTCGCTCCCGTGTTCATTTCAGGAGGAAAATCATGAAAAGTTATATGGCGAATCCAGATACCATCCAGAAGAAATGGTATGTGGTGGATGCGGACGGTGTGGTGCTGGGCCGCCTTGCTTCCCAGGTCGCTGCGGTTTTAAGAGGAAAGAACAAGCCGGAGTACACTCCGTTCCTTGACTGCGGAGACTATGTCATCGTTGTGAATGCAGATAAGATCAAGGTTACCGGACGCAAGATGGACCGCAAGATTTACAGAAGCCACTCCCTCTACATCGGAGGAAGCGGACTCAGAGAGGTGACGCTCCGCGAGAAGATGGAGAAGAAGCCGGAGTGGGTGATCGAGAACGCCGTCCGGGGTATGCTCCCGAAGGGCTCGCTCGGTGAGTCGATGTTCACGAAGCTGCATGTATATGCTGGCCCGGATCACAATCACCAGGCACAGAAACCCGAAGTTCTTGAGATCAAAGGCTGAGTAGAGAAGGAGCGTACAGAAAATGGCAAGCGAGAAATTTTACGGAACAGGCAGAAGAAAAACTTCCGTTGCCAGAGTTTATCTGGTGCCCGGTACCGGAAAGGTTACGATCAACAAGAAGAGCATGGAGGAGTACCTCGATTTTGATGTCCTGAAGACGCTGGTTCTCCAGCCGCTCACCCTGACAGAGACTGCTGACAAGTTTGATGTCGAGGCAAATGTCTGCGGCGGCGGGTTTGCCGGTCAGGCCGGTGCAATCCGTCACGGCATCGCACGTGCCCTTCTGAACGTGAGCGATGAGTACCGTCCGGTTCTGAAGAAGGCCGGCCTCCTCACCAGAGATCCGAGAATGAAGGAAAGAAAGAAGTACGGTCTCAAGGCAGCTCGTCGTGCACCGCAGTTCAGCAAGAGATAATCAGGACTT
>CACXCJ010000098.1 GCA_902766175.1 uncultured Lachnospiraceae bacterium | reverse complement strand
GGCGTCTCGCGAACGAGCTCCTGAACGACATCGTGTATCCGGACGAGGACGATGCGAACTATGCCTCCGGCATGACGGCCGCGCTGACGAGTGAGGTACAGGCGAATAACCTTCTGGAGCAGGCGGACAATAACCTGGAGGATGCCGAGATCCGGCGGCTGACGTATGAAATGGCGGAAAAGTCCCTCGCGCAGACCGCCCAGAACAACATGATCAGCTACCACACCGGGCTTCTGACAATCGAGACGGACAAGCTCGCGAAGGAGCTCGCCGAGATAAACCTGAGCTCTGTTCAGGCACAGGCATCGGTCGGCCGCGCGACTGCGGTCCAGGTCTTCACGGCGAAACAGAGCGTGCAGAACGCGGAGAAGACACTGATCGATGACACCTCCTCGACGGAGACCACGAAGCAGAAGCTTCAGATCATGCTCGGCTGGAAGGCGGACTCTGCGCCGGAGATCGGGGACCTGCCGGAGCCTGATCTCACGAGGATCGACTCCATGAACCCGGAGGCGGACCTCGGGAAGGCACTTGAGACGAACTACACGCTCCGCATCAACAAGAAGAAGCTCTCGAACGCGACGGATGAGACGGATTACAAGACGCTCCAGTCGACGATCTCGGACAACGAGTCCCGCATCGCGGCGAGCCTCAGCACGGCCTATCAGAATGTTCTCACCGCAAAGGCGGCGTACGACTACCAGAAATCCAACGCGGAGCTCACGCAGCAGACGGCGGATCAGTCCGCGCAGCAGTACGGCCTGGGCCTCGCGAGCAAGGTGGACAATGACACCGCCTCGCTCGGAAACCAGCAGGCGAAGCTCGCGTTTCAGGAGTCGGGGTACGCGCTCTTTCAGGCGATGGAAGCCTATGACTGGGCGGTGAACGGCCTCGCGAACGCGAGCGCGTCGTCGTCCTGACGGGGAGGGCGGTAAATGATGGATGTGAAAAATCTGTTCTGCGGCGGAAGCCGCGCCGGAAGCATTCCGGGCGGCGGAAACGTGCAGGGCGCCGGAAGCGTGCAGGGCGGCGGAAGCACCGGGCGCTCCGCAAAGCCGGCACGGCGCATCGCGGCGCTCCTTCTCGCGGCGGTGACCGCGCTCACGGCGTCATTTCCCGCGTATGCGGTTGTGAGCAGCCCGCAGGAACCGGCGGATGTCGGAAAGACCGCGGCACAGCTGAACGGCTACACAGAGGAGCGGTGGGCGCAGCTTACGGACAACCAGCTGGACTACGACGAGATAAGTGACGTAATCCACGAGTTCAACCCGACGATTACCTCCGCGTGGGCCATCCTGAACGAGAACATCCGCCTCATGTACACGATCTCGGATGAGCTGACGGCGAGAAAGCGCGACATGGAGCAGCTCCGGGACAGCGCGAAGACCTCCGGCGACCTCGCGTCATACGGGAACTACTATATGCAGGCGGCGATTCTTGAGGCGGCCTCTCACAATATCTATATCTCCGCGGACAAGATGGATCGGGAGAAGACATCGACGAACCGGCCGCTCCGGGAGGCGGAGCTTCAGCTTTCCGCCGGCGCAAAGCAGCTCTTCATCGCGTACAACTCTCTCAGGAAGCAGCGGGACATTCTCTCGGACTCCGCGGACATGTATGAAAAGCTCCTGAGTGATGCGCGTCAGCGCCTCTCCGTCGGCACGGCGACGGAGAAGGACGTGCTCTCCGCGCAGACAAGTCTCCTGCAGGCGCAGTCGCAGATGCAGACGATTGACCAGAACCTCGGGAGTATCCGGAAAAACCTGATTCTCCTCTGCGGCTGGAAGGAGGACGGAAACCCGGTGATCAGCGAGACCCCGGCGGCGGATCCGTCCCGGATTGACTCCATGAATCCGGATACGGATCTCACGGAGGCGGTCGCGCACAACGGAACCATCATCGACTTCCGGCACGAGGACCACACCAAGAACTCGGCCTCGTGGGCGGTGCGGAGCGGGAGCGAGGAGCAGATGAGGCAGAACCTCCTCGTGAACCTCCGGAATTTAAAGAGCGAGGCGGAGGGAGACCGGGCGGCGTACGAGGCTGCGCAGAGCGGGATGAGCGCCGCGGAGATCACGAAAAAGGCGGCGGACATGCAGTATGAGCTCGGGATGCTCTCGGTCGCGAATTACCTCGGTGCGGTGACGCAGTACGAGGCGGCGCGCACGACGCTTCTGACTGCGGATGCAAATCTCTTTCAGGCGGAGGAAAATTACGACTGGGCGGTGGCGGGCACCGCTTCCGTGGAGTAAAATAGCAGGCAGAGGAAAGCTGCCGATGCGGGCTGGTACCCGGATGCAGGTGCCGGCCCGCATTTTTTTACCGGCGCGCCCGGCGGGACAGCTGAAGGTGCGGAGCCGGAATTCAGAGAGGCATTCAGAGATTCAGAGCGGCGTTAAGAAATTCAGACAGGTGTTCAGAAATTCGAAAGGAGTGACAGGGAGATGGCAGAAATCGGCCTGATCGGCATGGGAAATATGGGGTCTGCGGTCATGAAGGCGCTGGTGGAGAAAAAGGGCGCGGAGAAGCTCCTTTTCTCCTGCCGGACGAAGGAGCACGGGGAAAGGGTGAGCGGAGAGACGGGGGTCCGCTTTGAGCCGTCGAACAAGCTGGTGGCGGAGAAATCGGATCTCGTGATTCTCGCGGTGAAGCCCGTCATTTACCCGCAGGTTCTCTCGGAGATAAGGGACGTGATGGGAGGAAGGAAAATTCTCGTCTCCTTTGCGCCGGGCATCAGCATTGCGGATCTCACGGAGAAGCTCGGCGGGTTTGATCGCATCGTCCGCTGCATGCCGAACACGCCGGCGAAGGTCGGCGAGGGAATGACCGGTGTCTCCTACGACGAGACGAAATTCACGGGGGAGGAACAGGAGAGGATCGGGGACATTTTCCGCTCGTTCGGCCGCATGGTGAAGGTCGAGGAGCGGCTGATGGACGCGGTCACGACGGTGAGCGGCTCGAGCCCGGCGTTTGTCTTTCTGTTCATCAATGCCCTGGCGGATGCGGGCGTCCGCTACGGCCTGCGGAAGAGCGACGCGATCGAGATGGCGGCGCAGACGGTGCTCGGCAGCGCGAAGCTGGTTCTTGAGACGAAGGAGCACCCGGAAGTCCTGAAGGATCAGGTCTGCTCCCCGGCGGGCACCACGATCGAGGCGGTTGCGGCCCTGGAGGAAGCGGGATTCCGGAGCGCGGTCCTGAGGGGGGCGGACGCCTGCTACAGAAAGTGCATCGGGAAATAAAAAGCGCAGCGGCACGGAGCGCGGAATAAGAAGGGCAGAAAATGGACAGGAGAGAAGCGTCAGAGGGCGCACAGGGAACACAGGGCGCAGAGAAGCGCCCGGACGAGGCGGAGCAGAGGCGCTTCGCCGCGGAAATTCCGGTGAAGCGCCTGAAGAGAGAGCTCGCGTATCAGGGAACCATCCTGAAGGTCTACAGGGACTACGTTGACGCGAACGGAAACAAGGCGGTGTGGGACTATATCCACCACGACGGCGCGGCGGCGGTTGTGCCGGTGACGGAGGACGGAAGGATTCTCATGGTCCGGCAGTACCGGAATGCGCTGGACCGCTTCACACTGGAAATTCCGGCGGGAAAGGTCGACAACCTCGGGGAGCCGCGGAGGCTCTGTGCGTTCCGGGAACTCGAGGAGGAGACAGGGTACCGCGTCGAGCGGCCGGAGGATCTCGAGTTCCTCATGCGCCTCAACACGACGGTCGCATTCTGCGATGAGGAGCTGGACGTGTTTCTCGCCCGGAACTTAAAGAAGGGCAGGCAGCATCTGGACGAGGACGAGGTGATTGAGGTCGAGTCCTGGGCGCTTCCGGATCTCCTGCAGAAGATCTGGAAGGGAGAGCTCCGCGACGCGAAGACCGCCGCGGCGATCCTCGGATACGCAGTGAGGTGCGGGAAATAGGGACAGAAGCCTTCCGGCAGGACCGCTGGGCAGCACCGCCGGAAGGCAGCTGGCAGTCGGGGCTGTCTCCTGAGGATGCCCGCCGCAGCTGTCTCCGGATGCGGTACGCCTCTTACGGACGATTCCGCAGAGCGGAGAGCAGCGTCTGGTAGTCCTCCGGCGTGTCGGCATCCATCAGGATGCCGGGGTCGGAGACCGGGACATCGAAGCGATGGACTGCGCCGGACTGGAAGATGCCGCGCATGCTGCCTGGCGTTCTGCCGTCTGCCCCGCCTTCTTCTGCGCGGCGCAGGATGGTGCGGACTGCTGCGGGTGTGAGGAGCAGCGGGTGGCCGCCGCGGCCGCGGTAGACGGGGCGGAATGCCGACGGCGCGCAGGAGACCTTTCCGCCGCGGGGCAGCGCGCGCGCCGCCTCAAGCAGCGATGCGAGGGTTTCCGGCTGAACGAGCGGGACATCCGCCGGGGAGAGGAAGACTGGACCCGGGAAGTCTCTCAGGGCGGCGAGGCCGACCCGGATCGAACAAAACATGTCAGACGTCTGATACTCCGGATTCCGGACCGTCAGAAGATGCGCGGAAAGAGGAAGCGACCGGAGAAAGGTTTCCAGGCGTTCCGCCTGAAAGCCCGTGACGACGACAACGGGGTCCGCGCGCATTTCCTGATAGGAAGAAATGGTGCGCGCAATCAGGGCACGGCCCCCCAGATCCAGAAGCGGCTTGAAGGCATGCATTCTCGAGGAGAGACCGGCGGCCGTGAGGACTACAGCTGTTTTTTCAGATGACATGGGAGAAGCGCTCCTTTCCGCGGCATCGCATGGCGGGAAATAAGGCTGAAACAGGGCATGAAGCGGAAGCCGGCGCCCTGGCTGCCGGGCACCCGGAATCATGCGGCTGATGGTATTTTACCGGAAATCGAAATCAAGGAAAAGGGACAGTTCTTTCCGCATCAGCCGTGAGGCCGGCTTCAAGCCGGCGGGCGCGGTCTGCCTGAAGCCTGCCGGCGCAAAACCGGCACCTGCATCAACCGCATCGGAGGGATCCTTAAGGAGGGAGGTACTTTATGAAGACACTCTGTGAATTTCTGGAGGAGCTGGACCCGAATCGGAGAAATCTTCTCTATACGCTTCTGGAGGGCGAGCATGCCGGGGAGAAGCTTCTCCTGTCCGGCGGAGAGACCGTGTTTTCGAGCGCGCCGGGCGGCTTTCTCGAGACGCACCGGAGGGAGCTCGATGAGGCGCCGGCGGGAGAGGTCACAAAAGTCGGCGGCCGGCGCGTCTTTGCGGATCTTCTCGGGAGCGAGAGCCGCATGGTAGTGTGCGGAGGCGGTCATGTGGCGCTTCCCGTGATCCGTCTCGCGAAGGCACTCGGGTTTTCTGTCACGGTTCTGGAGGACCGGCAGGAGTTTGCGGAGCGCGCGAGGGAGGCCGGGGCGGACCAGGTGTTTGCGGACGGCTACAGGAGCCGCCTTCAGGAGCTTCCCGGGACGCCGGACACCTATTACGTGATTCTGACCAGGGGGCATCTCTTTGACCGCGAGTGCCTGGAGAGCTGCATCCGGAAGCCTTCCGCCTACATCGGCATGATCGGGAGCCGGAGAAAGGTGCAGCTCGTGCGGGAGACCATGCTCTCCGAGGGCTATCGGCAGGAGGAGCTGGACCGCGTTCACGCGCCGGTCGGCCTTCCGATCGGGGCGGAGACGCCGGAGGAAATTGCAGTGTCCATTCTGGCGGAGGTGATCAGCGTGCGGAGTGCGCGGCACCGGAACGATCTGTTCCCGGAGGAGCTTCTCCGGGCGCTCCTGGAGAAGCCGGAGCGCGGGCATGCGGTTCTCGCGGAAATCATCCGCAAGACCGGCTCCGCGCCGCGGGGCGTCGGCTCCAGGATGGCGGTCTTTGAGGATGGGAGCATCGCCGGGACCGTCGGCGGGGGCAGCGGCGAGGCCGAGGCCATAGAGTGCGCGCGGGAGATGCTGAAAAGAGAGCCGGATCCGGAGCGCTTCCGTCTGCTCACAGTCCGGATGGACGCGGAGAGCGCGGCAGCGGATGGCCTGATCTGCGGAGGAACGATAGAGCTCATGATGGAATGCGCGCGGTAAGCGGAGGAAGACGGGAGGATCCCGGACAGTCCGCCTTTTCCGAATGGAGTTTACAGAGGGGCGCGAAACTTCCCGCGCTGCAGAAAATCCCGCGGATTTTTTGCACTGTCGTATTATAATAAAATGGAAGTCGGTTTTCCGGGAGGTTTCATGAAGCGTATTTCGTACGCCGCCGTCGTCGTGGCGGCGGGAGACACAGAGCGGATGAAGGAGTTCAGACGCCGCACCAGGGCGGATGCGGTCTCCTTCGTGCGCCGTGCGGTCTATACCTTTGAGCGCGCCGGTGTGGGGGAAATCGTGGTCGTCACAGGATTTCAGGCGGAGCGGCTGGAAAGGGAGCTCTCAGACGGGGCGGTCACGTTTCTCAGAAATGAGCGCTTTGCCACCACGCGCATGTTTGAGAGCGCAAAGATCGCGTTTTCCTATCTCGCGGGCAGGGCGGACCGGATCTTCTTCTGCCCGGCGGACATCCCCTTCTTTCTGGAGGACACGGTGCGCCGCGAGATGCAGCGGAGGGAAAAGATCGTTTATCCCGTGTACGAGAATAAGCTGGGGCATCCGGTTCTGCTGGATGCGTCCCTGATCCCGGAAATTCTCGCCTACGAGGGGGAGCGGGGGCTCAAGGGGGCGCTGGACGCACTCCTGGGTGTCACGATCGGATTCGTGCCGGTGACAGACTCCGCGACTGCGCTGAAGGACGCCGGGACCGGGGCCGTGGAGAAGCTGATTGATCTCCAGAATGCGCAGCTGGTCCGGGCCCGCGCGGAGGTTATTCTGTCCGGCACGAGGCCGTTCCTGAACCACGGGGTGGCGGAGCTTCTCTCGAGAATCGACGAGCTGCAGTCCGTCCGGGAAGCGAGCGATGCGTGCGGAATCTCCTATTCCAAGGCCTGGATGCTGCTCCGCGCCGCGGAGAATGAGGTCGGATATCCGCTCGCAGAGCGAAGAGCGGGCGGAAAGAACGGCGGCAGGGCAATTCTCACGGAGCGCGGGGCGAAGTTCCTCTCGCTTTACCGTGAGCTCTCGGAAAGAACCACGGAGTACGCGGAGCGCGAATTTGCCGCGCTCTCTGCCGAAAGCGGCCTGTTCCCGGTGAGAAAGCCGGAAGCGCGCGGAACAAAGGGACACGAAACGGAAGAATCATCTGATCAGGAAGACACGGAGGAACTCACATGAAGCTCATGAAGACAGAGGAAGCGGTCGGACAGATGCTCTGCCACGACATCACCCAGATCATTCCGGGTGTGACAAAGGGGCCGGTGTTCCGGAAGGGACACATCATCACGAAGGAGGATGTCCCGGTTCTCTTAAGCGTCGGCAAGGACAATGTATACATCTGGGAAGTGAACGAGTCCATGATGCACGAGAACGACGCGGCGATGGTTCTCTTTGACATCTGTACGGGCGGTCAGAAGACGATGCGCGGAACAGAGATCAAGGAGGGAAAGATCGGTGTCGTCGCGGAGACGGACGGCGTCCTGAAGATTGACCGGGAGCGCCTTTACGCCGTGAATTCCTTCGGGCAGATGATGATTGCGAGCCGGCACGGGGACACGGTGGTGAAAAAAGGCGACCAGATCGCGGGCACCCGCATCATCCCGCTCATCATCGAGAAGGAGAAGATGGAGGCCGTGAAGAAAAAGACGGCGGGAGCGCCGATCTTTACAATTCTTCCGTTTCATCAGAAGCGCGTCGGCATTCTGACGACGGGAAATGAGGTCTACTACGGAAGAATTCAGGACGCGTTCACGCCTGTGGTGCGCGCGAAGGTTGAGGAGCTCGGCGGCCAGGTCTGCGGCCAGACGGTATGTCCGGATGACGCGGAGGCAGAGATCGGCGCGATCAGGAAATTCCTGGATGAGGGCGCGGAGATGGTGCTCTGCACGGGAGGCATGTCGGTGGATCCGGATGACCGGACCCCGCTCGCAATCCGGACCGCGGCAGATGAGGTCGTGACGTACGGCGCGCCGGTTCTTCCGGGGGCCATGTTCATGCTCGCGTACGCGGAGCGGAACGGGAAGCGGATTCCGATCTGCGGCCTGCCGGGCTGTGTCATGTTCTCCCGGCGGACCGTCTTTGATCTGGTGCTTCCGCGCCTCATGGTGGACGATACCGTGACGCGCGGGGAGATTGACCGGATGGGAGAGGGCGGACTCTGCCTGAACTGCGAAGTCTGCACGTACCCGAACTGCGGGTTCGGAAAGTAATCGGTCAGAGCCTTACGACCGTCACGATCTCCCCCGCATGCAGCGCCGGCGAGCCGGCGGGAATCTCGGCCATGCAGTTTAAGCCCGCCATGCTGGAGAGAAGGCCGGAATCATTTGACCTGTCCGTGAGACGGACCTTTCCGTCCCGGACAAAGCCGCGCACAAACCGCCGTCCCGGGCTCTTCTTCGGGTACCCGTTCAGGAGCACGGCCTTCTCCCTGACCGTCCGCAGGTCGTCCCGGCCGGTCATTTTCCGGAGGACCGGCTTCACGAGAAGGGTGAGATCCGCCAGGGCGGCGTACGGATTTCCCGAGAGGCTTAAGATCTCCCGCCCGTCATACATTCCCGCCAGAACCGGCATTCCGGGCTTGACCGCGATCCGCCAGAAGAGCCTCTCCGCCCCGAGAATCCGATAGACCTCGTGCAGAATGTCCCTCTTTCCCACCGAGACGCCGCCGGTCGTGAGGATGAGGTCCGCTCTGGCTGCATTTTCCCGGAGAAAGGAAGCCGCGGCCTCCGCATCGTCCGGGACGCTCCCTGCCCCGGCGACCTCGAGGTCCCACAGGCGGCACTGCGCGCGCAGCATGGGGAGATTCGAGTTATAAATCTGCCCTTCAGAAAGGGAACTTCCCGGCTCTGCGAGCTCGTCGCCCGTAGAGAGGAGGAGAACCCGCGGCTTCCGGAACACTTTCACTTCCGTCCGGCCGAGCCCGGCGAGAATCCCGATCTCCGCGGCGTAAAGCCGCATTCCCTTTTTCAGAAGGGGGTCTCCCTTGTGGTAGTCCTCGCCCGCAGGGCAGTAATTCTCCCACGGCTTCTGCGTGCAGAAGACCTGAACGGTCTCCTCCCCCTCGTCCGTGTCTTCCTGGCGGACCACGGTGTCCGCGCCATCCGGGATCGGCGCACCGGTCATGATCCGGACCGCCGTCCTGCCGCGCACGGCGGTGCGCGCCGGGTGGCCGGCATCCACCTCGTCAAGAACCCGCAGGACAGCCGGGGAATCCGGCCCGGCGCCGATGAGATCCGCACTTTTCACCGCGTAGCCGTCGAGCGGAGAACGCGGGAACGGCGGCTGATTCCGCTCCGCAGTCACATCCTCCGAGAGCACGCGGCCGCATGCGTCCGGAAGCGGAAGCGTCTCCGTCTCCATGATCTCTGGCGCGTGCTCTGTGAGAATCCCGAGCGCCTCCTCAAGCTCCAGCGGCTCATTTAACTCCACTAACTCCCCCATAGACTTCTCTCCTCCCCTTTGTGCGGCACGGACCAGATCCGGCTTTCGGCGGCAACGCATCTGCGTGCCCCTGATCCTTCGAATCCTGTTCTTCACACAATAACTCCAACTTACCTGTTTTCCGGCGGACTGGCAATCCTTTTTCCGCGAGACAGTGCGTTTTGGACAGGGCGTCTGCCCTCTGTCTCAGCAGAATATCAGAATGCCAGAACGTCAGAATGTGCCGAAGGTCTGTCCTTCTGGTAGTATAATGCTTTCAGCGGGAATTTTCTGACCCCGGGAAGAGAAACTGCGGAGCGGGGGCGGGCGTGCCCTCTGTTTTTCGGGTATGCCGCGCTCTTCCGAAGGAAGGGACGGGAGGCAGCGAAGGTGGAAAAGAAAAGCGGCCGCACGCGGCAGGTCATTGTGAATATTTGCGGCGTGAAGAATTCCGGAAAGACGACGCTCATGGTGCATCTCATCCGGCGCTTCAGGGAGCTCGGGTATCAGGTGGCGGCCCTGAAGCACGACGGGCACGATTTTAACTGCGACGTGCCCGGAACGGACAGCTTCCGCTTCGATGAGGCCGGGGCGTACGGCACCGCTGTGGCGTCCGGCTCTCACTGCTTTGTCCACCGGAGAAATACCGGGGAGACGGTGCGGGACCTGGTGCGCTTCTTCCCGGAGGCGGATGTGGTCCTGATTGAGGGACTTAAGGAAATGCCGGGGCCGAAAATAGAAGTGGTCCGGGGCGGCATTTCCCGGGAGGCGGCCTCGAATCCGGACGGGCGCTTTCTCATTGTGTCGGACCTTCCGGAGGAGCTCTTCCGCGAGCCGGTTCTCAGGCCGGACGAGACGGACCGGATTCTCGAGGAGATCCTGAGGCACGGCGGAGCCTGAGAGCCTTGAAGTGTCTCCGGCGGGGAACTATAATCTGATCAGAGACAGTCTCGAAAATTGTTTGTATTCCCGCGGCGCTCTGCACCACGGGAATACGCGTGCAAACGGGAACATGAAAAGAAGGAGGAGACAAGATGCAGATTGACGCGAGAAACAAGGCGTGCCCGCAGCCGGTGGTGATGGCGGTAAACGCGCTCCGTTCGCTTTCCGGCGGAGAGGTTCTGGAGGTTCTGGTGAATGATGAAGTCGCTGTCGAAAATCTGAAGCGGATGGCGGCCGGCAAGGGCTATCCGGAGGAGGTCCGGCAGCAGGGCAGCGAGTGGACAGTGGTGATCACAAAGCAGGGCGGCGCGGAAGACGCCGGCGCAGCGGGGGCCGGTGCGGCACCGGCCGCGGAGAAAACGATTTCCTGCGGCATTTCCCGGAAAAAGGAACTGATTGTCGTCGCGACCGACCAGTTCGGCCAGGGCAGCGGCAACCCGGCCCTCGGGAAGACGCTCATGAAGAATTATCTCTACGCGCTCGCCCAGCAGGATGTGCTTCCGGACTGGCTGATTTTTATAAACGGCGGCGCGTTCCTCACGTCGGAGGGAAGCGAGTCCCTGGAGGATCTCAAGAGCCTCGAGAGCCGCGGCGTGAAGATTTTCACCTGCGGAATCTGCGCGGATTTCTACGGCGTGAAGAGCAAGATCAAGGTCGGCGTGATTTCCAACATGTACGACATCGCCCGCATGATGCAGGAAGCGGACAAGGTCGTGAGAATCTGACGGGAAGATATCGGAATCTGACGGCAGAAAACGTGCGCGGGGAAGAGGCCGGAGTCTGACGGCAGGAAGCAGACGGGGGAATATCCAGCCATGATCTATTTTAACTGCGCGGCGACGGCATTTCAGCGGCCGCCCTGTGTCGCGGAGGCGGTGCTTCAGGCGATGAGCGGATTCGGCAACTCGTCGAGAGGATCCGCGGAGGCGGAGCTCGACGCGGCGCGGGGAATTTACGGGGCCCGGGCGGCCATCGCGGAGCTCTTTCATTTTCCGCACCCGGAGCGGGTCGTGTTTACGGCGAATGTGACCGAGGCGCTGAACATCGCGCTTTTCGGACTTCTGTCCCCCGGGGATCACGTGGTCGCGACGGACTGGGACCACAACTCGGTGCTGCGTCCTCTTTACTTTCTGGAAAAGCAGGGCGTCCGGGTGGAGTTTCTCGGCGCGGATCTCAGGGGAGACCTGAATTTCGACGAGGCGGAGGAAAAAATCACCGACGGCACGAGGGTGGTCGTCTGCACGCATGCATCGAACCTCACGGGAAATCTTCTGGATGTGCGGAAAATGTCGGAGCTCGCGCACAGGCACGGTGCGCTTCTGATCCTTGACGCCGCGCAGACGGCGGGTTCGATCCCGCTCTCGATGCCGGAGCTCGGGGCCGATGTGCTCTGCTTCACGGGGCACAAGGGCCTCATGGGGCCGCAGGGAACCGGCGGGCTTCTGGTGGGAGAGGGCGTGGAAATCCGGCCGTTTCTTTACGGGGGAACCGGCGTCCAGTCCTACCTTGAGACGCAGCCGGAGGAGTACCCCGTGCGCCTGGAGGCCGGGACCCTGAACGGGCACGGGATCGCGGGGCTCTCCGCGGCAGTCGGATTCCTGAAAAGCACTGGAATCGACCGCATTCACCGGAGGGAGATGGCGCTCATGCGGGGATTTCTGGACCGGGTCCGGGAGATCCCGGGGGTCCGTGTCTACGGGAACTTTGCGGGGGACCGCGCGGCGATCGTGACACTGAATGTCGGGGATCTCCCCTCCGCCGAGGTGTCGGACTATCTGTTCGCGGAGTACGGCATCGCGACCAGGGCTGGCGCGCACTGTGCGCCGAGGATGCACCGCGCGCTCGGAACGGAGAAGACCGGCGCCGTCCGCTTTTCCTTCGGGTATTTCAACACGGAGGAGGAGCTGGATACCGCGGCGGAGGCGCTGAGGAGGATGGCAGGGGCATGAGGCAGCTGATTCTTTCCTTTCACACGACCACGGACGCCATGGCGGCGGAGGCTCTGTGCAGGGAGAAGAAGATCCCGGGGCGCATCATCCCGGTCCCGCCGGACATCAAGGCGGACTGCGGCCTCGCGTGGCGGACCGATCCCGAGAACCGGGAGGCGCTTTCACGCGCGCTCTCGGGGAAGGTGGCGCCGGCGGGATGGAACATACGGGAGTGCAGGTACTAGGTGGGCGGAAATCACGGAAAGGGCTGCCCGGCGCAGCGGGCTGTGCCGGCGGACACTGCCGCAGCGCATGGACCTGTGCGCGTGAAACAGGACCTGTTCGTCATTTTCCGCTCTGCGGGGAAGGAGTGAATCTACCTATGGATGACATCAAGCTCACGAAGCTCTCGGAGTGCGCCGGCTGCGGGGCAAAGGTCGGCGCGGGGGAGCTCGCGAAGATTCTGGCGGATCTCCCGGTCCGGCGGGACCCGGCGCTTCTGGTCGGATACGACCGGAATGATGACGCCTGCGTGTACAAGATCTCTGAGGAGCTCGCGATTGTCCAGACGGTGGATTTCTTTCCGCCGATCGTGGACGACCCGTTCTGCTTCGGCCAGGTCGCGGCGGCGAACGCGCTGTCGGACATCTACGCGATGGGCGGCGAGCCGAAAACCGCGCTGAACGTCATGGCGGTGCCGGAGGACATGCCGCGGGAGACGGTGAACCAGATTCTGAAGGGCGGCTACAGCAAGGTGTTTGAGGCGGGGGCGGTGATCGCCGGGGGCCACAGCATCTATGACAAGGAGCCGAAATACGGCATGGCGGTCACGGGGTTCGTGAATCCGGGGAGGATTCTGACCAACTCCGGCGCGAAGCTCGGAGATGTCCTGATTTACACGAAGCACCTGGGAATCGGCGTGACCACATCCGCCGCGAAGGCGGAGATGGCTTCCCCGGAGGCGGCAGAACAGGCGGAGCGGGAGATGACAACGCTTAACAGAGCGGCGCGGGACATCATGGTGCGCTTCTCCGTGCACGCCTGCACGGATGTCACGGGGTTCGGTCTTCTCGGACACAGTCTCGAGATGGCGCAGGGCAGCGATACAGAGATCCACATTCACACGGATGCGCTCTGCTTTCTTCCGGGGGCACAGGAACTCGCATCGCTGGGAATTCTGCCCGCGGGCATGTACCGGAACCGGCACTTCGCGGAGAAGTGGGTGGATCCGGGCCGCACAAAGACCGCCCTGCAGGATCTGCTCTACGATCC